>JADZAS010000016.1:0-300000 GCA_020852515.1 Phycisphaerales bacterium | reverse complement strand
GCGAAGTTGACGGGAAACACCGGCTATGTCGAGCAGGGCAAGTTTGAAGCATGGATCTTCCGCATCGCGGTCAATCGGCTGCGCGATGACATCCGCCGGCGCCGCAGGCAGGCGACCGCGGTCGAGCAGTCCGCCCTTGACGAGCGGGCCGCGCCCTCGCGCAACGGCTTTGTTCCGCGCGACGACGACGAGCACGTCGCCCTGCGAGGGGCCATCGAGCGACTCTCGGCGGCTGACCGGCAGATCATCGAGTACCGCTACATCGGCGGGCTCAGTTTCAAGCAGATGGCCGAACTGCTCGACGAGCCGCTGGGCACCGTGCTCGCCCGTCAGCACCGCGCGTTGCGAAAGCTCCGCGATCTGCTCGAACACTCGCCGGAAGATCAGACTACACCCCGACCTGCCCGAAAGGCGGGAACATCATGACTGAACGATACATTCCCGAAAAGCCGGACGTCCGGATCGAGCAGATCGACCAGCGATTGATCCGGATGCACGCGCCCGGCAACGAAGAATCGCTCGTGGCGGGGCGCATCTTCGAGGCCAGCCGCCGGCACCTGTCGCGGGCCGAGGTTCGCGATCAGCCGGCGCTGAGGCTCGTCGATGAAGACGGCCCGTCGATGCTGCCGGCTCGCGCCTGGTCCGCCTGGCCGATCATGGCGTCGCTCGCCGCCGTGGTCGTGCTGTCGATCACCATCGCAATGTTGTTCAGCGTGCAGGCTCAGCGGAACAATGAACAGCAGCCGCTGGTGACGGATGTCGGAGAGAACACCGAACTGGCGCCGATCGATGAGCAGTTCGAGAGCGAATTCAACGTGGCCACGAGCACGCTGATGAGCGACATCACCGCTTCGGTGGATTCACTGGTCAGCCAGGGCGATGAGTGGGCGTACGGATCGCTCGCGAGCGATTTGCAGACGGCGACATCGAGTCTTTGGGAAGATCTCGACTCGTTTTGATTCAAGTGGGGGCCGACGGCGAGCGCCGACGGCTGCAAGAGGCCTGATACGGCCGGGAGCATGCACGTGCCAACCAAGCGAACAATGTGCATCGGGTTGATCGGCGTCGGAGCGACGATGCTGGCGCTCAGTGCAGCGGCCCAGGACCGGCCGGCTGCCCAAGGTCAGACCGAACAGCCGGTCGAAACCCGGCGCGGCGGCGAGGCGGGCGAAGTGCAGATCACCCTCCGTCCGACCGGCGACGGCCGATACGAAGTCTTTATCGACGGCAGCCGCGTCGAGGGGCGCATCGGCGAACGCCTCGCTCGTGCCCTCGGCGACCAGCGCGGCGAGGGGATGCGGCGAAGCGCGCCCGGCGAGGGCGCGGCCGGCAACCGTCCCATGCGTCAGGGCCGCGCGCTGCAGGGGGATGCGCCAACCGGCGATCGACCGCCCGGCCCGCCGGGAATGGACGAGCGCCCGCCCGATGAGATGCCCCCGTTCCGCCAGCGGGTCGGCCAGTACTACGACGGCGAGGTTCCGGAACTGACGGATGAACTGCTCAGCGAAGTCATGGAAGTCATCAAGGACTTTGACGAGGCGCTGCACGCCCGCCTCTCAACCGCCATGCAGGCCAATCCGGACGTCGTGCGCGGCCGCATCCGAAGCGACCTGCGGCGCTGGATGGGTGCCGTCGAACTCAAGCGCAGCGATCCCGAGCTGTACGAACTGAACATCAAGGACCGGCATTTCGCGCACGAGACCAGCCGCCTCGCCGGCGAATTCGCCGCCGCCCGGCGTCAGAGCGACACCGCGAAAATGGAGTCGATCCGCGGCCAGTTGCAGGAACTTGTCGGCGAGCATTTTGACGTCCGCCAGAAGTTGCGCGAGCGCGATCTCGCTCAACTCGAGCAGCGGCTCGAGTTCCTGCGCACGCAGGTGCAGCAGCGGCGCGAGCGGCGGGAGGAGATTATCGCGGCGCATCTCGAGGAACTGCTCGGCGGTCCGACGGGTGACTTTTGATCCATCGGGGCCGTTGCGTCTGATCGGCGGCAGTTGCGGCTGCTGATCGGCTATGATGGCCGCAATGGGTCTGAACCGATCAGCAGTTGTCGGCGGCGTGGCGCGGCGCACGGGATTGCGCCTGTGGATCGTCGGCGCACTGGTGTTGACGGTCATCGCCGGCGCGTGCATCGGCTCACTCCCATACACGCTCGGCGCCGGCAGCGACCCACTGGACCCGGCAGGGCGATCGCGCCCGCGATACGACGTGCAGTCGCTGGATGTGAACCTCCTGCCGCCCGGCTGGAGCGGCCTTGACGACGAGGACCAGGCGAAGTACGAGGCGTACGCGCAGCGCGCACAGGCCGCGGCGCAGGCCGCTGACGCGCCGGTCCGCGTGCCTCGATTCTGGCTGGGCTCGGACATGCTCGGGCGCGATTTTCTCACGCGTTTGCTGCTCGGCGGCGCGGTGAGCCTGGGCATCGGCGTGGCGGCCGCGGCCATCTCCGTCTTCATCGGCACGCTCTGGGGGATGATCGCCGGCTACGTCGGAGGCAAGACCGACGCCGTCATGATGCGCATCGTTGATGTGCTCTATGGCCTGCCGTACGTGCTGCTCGTTGTTCTGCTGGCGGTGGGCGTGGATGGACTCGTCGAGAAGGTGCAGATGCGCATCATCGAGCAGCAGGCGGAGGCTGCGGCTGCGGGCCGGCCGCTTGGCGAGTCGGTATGGCTCGACTTCATCCAGGAGCACGGCGCGCTCATCAACGTTATCACGCTGCTCATTGCCATCGGCGGCGTCAGTTGGCTTACCATGGCCCGAGTCATTCGCGGCCAGGTGCTCAGCCTCAAGGCGCAGCCCTTCATGGAAGCGTGCCGCGCCATCGGCGTGCCGACGCGCGTTCAGTTCACGCGCCATCTGCTGCCCAACCTGCTCGGCCCAATCATCGTGTACGCGACGCTCACCGTGCCGCAGGCGATATTGCAGGAATCGTTCCTCTCGTTCCTGGGCATCGGCATCCAGGCGCCGCTGCCGAGTTGGGGCAATCTCGCGGCCGAAGGCCTCACGCAACTCAACCCGGTCGAATCGCGCTGGTGGCTGCTGCTGTTTCCCTGCCTGCTGCTTGCGTTGACGCTGCTGGCGCTGAACTTCATCGGCGAAGGGTTGCGCGAAGCGTTTGACCCGAAACAACGAACCCTGCCCCAGGCCTGACCGTGACCCACCCGACGCATCCGGACAACTCGACCGACGCTGCGGTGGATGAGATGGAGCAGCCGCTGCTGGAAGTGGCCGACCTGGCGGTCTCTTTCGACAATGGTCAGGCGCCGCGCGTGCAGGCGGTCAACGGCGTGCATCTGAGCATCTATGGGAACCAGACGCTGGCGGTGGTGG
The DNA here is from genome assembly GCA_020852515.1 of Phycisphaerales bacterium. NCBI lineage: Bacteria > Pseudomonadati > Planctomycetota > Phycisphaerae > Phycisphaerales > Phycisphaerales bacterium. Next base: position 296,667 of record JADZAS010000016.1, on the reverse strand, counting down.
GGGAGTCGGGCTGCGGTAAATCGGTGACGGCCATGACCACGCTGCAGCTGATCCCGTCTCCGCCCGGCCGCATCGATCGCGGAGCGATCCTGTTCGGCGGTCGCGACCTGCTGAGCCTCACGCCGCGCGAGATGCGCGAAGTGCGCGGGGCGCAGATTGCGATGATTTTCCAGGAGCCGATGACGAGCCTCAATCCCGTCTATACGATCGGCGATCAGATCATCGAGGCGGTGCTGCTGCACCAGCGGGTGGGCCGAGCCGAGGCGCGCGACATCGCGGCTCGAGCCCTGACCGACGTGGGGATGAAGGATGCCGCGCGGCGGCTGCGGCAGTATCCGCACCAGTTCTCGGGCGGAATGCGCCAGCGCGTCATGATCGCCATGGCGCTGGCGTGTCAGCCCAGGCTGCTCCTTGCCGATGAGCCGACCACGGCGCTCGACGTGACGATTCAGGCACAGATTCTCGATCTGCTCGACGACCTCAAGCGCTCGCGCCACATGGCCATGATGCTCATCAGCCACAATCTGGGCGTGGTGGCGGAAAACAGTGACGTCGTCTGCGTCATGTACGCCGGCCGCGTCGTGGAGTACGCGAGTGTGAATGAACTCTTCGCCAATCCGCTCCATCCGTATACGCGCGGGCTGCTGCGATCGATCCCAAGGCTCGGCGAGCGCCACGAGACGCTCGTGACCATTCGCGAAGTCATCGACGACCCCGAGCAGTTCAAGCGGCTGGGCCAGGGCGTGCGGCCGTGGTGGCCTGAGCACGATCCGCCCGACGACATGGTGCGCCGGCCCGGTCACGACCCATTTCGGCTGCACGAAATCGCGCCGGAGCACTGGGTCGGCTGCTGGAACACGGAGGCGATTGCCGGGCAGCCCCTGCGCCGGCCCAACGTCGCGTTCCGGCGCGACGCGACTGCGGCGGCGGGCGAGTCGGCGGCTGCGGAAGCGTCGTCCTGAGCGATACCATTGCCGCTCGACGCGAGGAAGATCTCCATGGACAATCCGATCTGGGGAAGCGACTGGCCGCAGGTCCGCGCGAACTGGACGCTCGATCCCGAGGTGACGTTTCTGAACCACGGCTCGTTCGGCGCGACGCCGCGCTGCGTGCTCGAAGTGCAGTCGGCCCTGCGCGCGGAGATGGAGCGCCAGCCGGTGCTTTTTCTCGATCGCGCGCTGCGGGTCCGGCTCGACGCGTCGCTCGCGCTCGTGGGCCCCCTGCTGGGAACCGATGCCAGGAACCTCGCCTTTGTGCCCAACGCGACGTACGCGATCAACTCCGTCGTCAAGTCGCTTGACTTTCAAACCGGCGATGAACTGCTCATCCTCGGGCACGGCTACGGCGCCATCATCAAGACGCTGCAATGCGTCGCCGATCGGAGCGGGGCAAGGCTGGTTCGCGTGCCGACTCACTTTCCGGTCGAATCGCCCGATGAGCTCGCAGCGCCGGTGATCGCCGCTCTGACCGAACGCACGCGGTTTGCTGTCATTGATCAGATCACCTCGCCTACGGCGATGATCATGCCGGTGAAGTCGATCGTGGATGCATGCCGCGCGCGAGGCATCCTGTGCATGGTGGATGGCGCGCACGCGCCGGGCATGCTGCCGATCGATCTCGATTCAATGGCGCCCGACTTCTGGACGGGCAATCTTCACAAGTGGGTCTGCGCGCCCAAGGGCGCGGCGGTGCTCTATGTCCGGCCCGAACTGCGCAACCGGGTCGAGCCGGTCGTCACTTCGCACAACTTTGGCATGAAGTTTCCCGAGGAGTTCTTCTGGACCGGCACGGATGACCCCACGGCGTGGATTTGCGCCGGAGCCGCGATCGAGTTCATGGCCTCACTCGGCTGGCCGCGCGTGCGCGCCCACAATCACGCGCTGGCGCGCTACGGCCGGCGCATCGTGGCGGAGATGATCGGCGGAGGCCTGCCCGTGCCGGATTCGCCGGAGTTCTACGCGGCGATGGCGGTTATCGAATTCCCGGCGAAGATCAGCTTCGCCGACATCGAACAGGCCCGCGACTTCCAGAATCGCCTTTACGCGGAGTATCGCATTGAAGTACCGATGATGGTCATCGACAACCGCTCGTTCATCCGCATCTCCGCCCAGGCCTACAACGCGCCGCGCGAATATGAACGGCTCGGCGAGGCGCTCCGCGCGATGATTGGCTAAGCGGTGCGTCAGGCGCCGATGACCGCATCGACTTCGATTTCAACGCGGCAGTCGGATGAGGCCAGGGCGCTGACCGCCACAGTTGTGTTCGCGGGCCGGATCTCGGCGAACACGTCCTGGTGGGCCCGGCCGACTGCTTCGAGATCCGCCATATCGACGAGGAACACGCGCACGCGCACCACGTCGGCCAGTGAGGCGCCGGCCTGCGCCAGCGCGAGGCCAATTTTGGCCAGCACGTACCGCGTCTGCTCGCCGGCGTCTCCGGGAGCGTGAATCCGGCCCGATTCATCAGAAGCAATCGTGCCCGAAACGAAGACCAGTTGACCCACGCGGACGGCCCGGCTGTAACCGACGCGGCGCTCCCACGGCGTGCCGGATGAAATGAGTTGACGATCGGCGGTCATGATTTCTCCCGGAACTTCACGGCGCGAATGCTGCGATCACGAGGACGAGGTAGATGAGCAGCGCCAGGGCAGACTTGATGACCGTGCCGACGGCTTTGCCCGTTGCCGCGGCGCTGCCGATGGCCAGATGGGATCGCCAGTGTCTGTTGCCGGAGGTGAACTCGCCGATCACCGCGCCGACGCCCGCACCGACCACGCCCCAGATGATGGCGCCGATGACCGGCGGGAATGCGGCGCCGGCAATGGCGCCCACGATGCCGCCGATGAGTGCGCCCAGGCTCGCGGTGCGCGTGCCGCCCCCGGTTCGGGTTCCGACGGCGCCGGCGGCGAACTCGACTATCTCGCCCACGATCGCCAGCACGAGGCAGGCCCCGAGCGTCCACCAGTTGAATGTGTCAGGCCGGATCCACTGCGCGATGAGGGCCAGGGCAATGAGCAACCATGTGCCGGGCAGGCCGATCACGGTGAGCGCCGGGCCGAGCAGGCCGATCAGGCTCAGGCAGATGGCGAGCAGCCAGTACACATCAGACCATTGGAAAAAGCGTCAGTAGAGTTTCGGCCACTGCCACGCGACATCCGGCGTGAGCATAATGATGATGAACACGAACAGGGCCGTCGGGACCGCGAGGATCGCGTTCAACTTCCAGCCATCGAAGCGCAGGTGCATAAAGTACGCGCCGACGAGCGCTGCTTTGATGAGAGCGAGCACGGCAAGCACGCCGATGCGCATCGCCCAGCCGGCGGTCTGGAATCGCTCGCTCGGCGCCATGGCGGCCGCCGCGTCTTTCACGGCCTCGTCCACGCCCTCTTCCTGGTACGCATCCGGCGCCAGCACCGACGGCGTGAGGCGATCGTGGCCCACTCCCTTGATGTGCACCAGTTCCGGGATGCTCACCTCGATGAAGGTGAGAATCACCAGCCAGATGAAGATGGCGACGTAGTTCGGGTGATGGCTGTGCCCGGCGGCGTGGCTCGGGATGGATGCGGCAGTGGCGGTCGTCATGGTGTTCGTTCAGCCGTTGCGAAGAGTTCGGCGGGACGTGCGGCCCGGCGTGTTACATGAGATAGACGATGGTGAACAGAATGATCCACACCAGGTCAACGAAGTGCCAGTACAGGCCGACGACTTCGATCGCCATCGTCCCGGCTTTGCGCACCGCGTAGAGGGCGAGAATGGCGATCAGCGCCACCACGCCGCCGAACACGTGGAATCCGTGGAACCCGGTCATGATGTAGAACGTGCTGGTGAAGTTGTCGCGGCTGGGCACGAAGCCCTCGGGATAGAGGTTCTGATGCCGGCCGACCTTGCGGAGGGCTTTGCCTTCCTTCGAGTCGGCGGGAATCAGGGCCGCCAGCGCGATGGTCTCCTGCAGGACGTTGCGGTCCCACTCGCGGAGTTCTTCGAGTTCGGACGGCGCGGCCGTCTTCTTGATGTCCGGCCGGCCCTGCGCGAGCAGGCTATGCAGCTTCTCAAGTTGGTCCTTGATCGCCTGCTCGTCTGATCGACCCATCGAGGCGAGAACGATGCTTGCGGGGGCCGCGGCGTGTTCGCCGTGGCTTTCAACGGCCATGCCGCGCTCGGCCATCATGTGCTCGACCTGCTCGAGCAGCACGTGCGAAGGCTCGTGGAGCAGGTGGCGGTACTCATACACCTGGATGCCGACGAAAATGGCCCCGCCAACGATCGTGGCGAGCAGGAACTTCATCGCCTTGCCGCGATCGCCCGCATCGGACCACTGGAACGCCTTGACCATGGTCACCGACGAGCAGATGAGCAGGAAGGTGTTGAAGGCGGTGATGCGAACCGCCAGGATGTCGTACGGGTTGGGCCAGCCGGCCGTGCCGAAGCGGATGACGATGTACGCCCCGATCAGGCCGGCAAAGAACATGACCTCGCTGACCAGAAACAGCCACATGCACAGTTTGGTGTTGGGCAGGCCGATGGCCGGCGGCATGGTCGCGCCGTGGCCGTGGTCGTGGCTGTGCTGGTGACCCGAGACGCCGTGATGGGAGATCGCTGTGCTCATAGAGGGCGACATGGTATCGGTGCTGCGCGGCTCCGCCAAGCGAGTGACCTCTGCAATTCAACATCGGCGGCGCGGTCGGCGACGCGTGACTTGAGGATCGGCTTGTCCTTCGCCGCGGCTCGGCGGGGCGGCATTCAAAAGTGCGCGCCGGCTTGTTCCCCTGAGAGACGAAGCGCGTATCATCTGGCTCCATCGGGCTTGTGAAGAAATGCACAGACCCTGTAGATTCCAGCCCGGCGGCTCCGCCCGCCGGCCATACACGATCTGAAAGGGAAGTCGAATGACACGGTTGACTGGTTGGATGAAATTGGCGGCCACGGTTGGAGCCGTCGGCCTTGGCGCCGGCGCCGCTCTGGCGGATGGCACCGTTAAGGGCAAAATCAACTTCGACGGCAAGATGGCCAAGCCCAAAGTGGTTCGAGTGAACGCCGACGCTTTCTGCGTTCAGGCGCACCAGAGCGAGCCGCTGCTCGCGGAGACCTATGTCTTCAATATTGAGAAGTCCACGCTGTGCAACGTGGTGGTCTGGGTGAAGGGACCGGTCTCCGGAAACTTCGAAGTGCCCAGCAAGCCGGTGGTCATCGACCAGGTCGGCTGCCAGTACATCCCGCACGTGGCCGCCGCGATGGTCGGCCAGACCGTTGAGATGCACAATTCCGACAACACGGCGCACAACCTGAAGTTCACGAGCGAGAAGAATGGCCAGTTCAACGAAGGCCAGCCCGTGGCCGGCATGGTCAAGGACGTCAAGTTCAACAATGCCGAAGAAGGCATGCACCTCGCGTGCAACGTCCATGCATGGATGAACGCCTACATCTTCGCGTTCGATCATCCGTTCTTTGCCGTCAGCGACGAGAACGGCGAGTACGAAATCAAGGGCTTGCCCGCGGGCAAGTACACGTTGACCGTGTGGCACGAGTTCGACAAATTCAGCCCGGTCGAGAAAGAGATCGAAGTCGAAGTCAAGGATGGCGAGACGGCTGAAGTCGACTTCACCTACAAGCCGCCCCAGTAGCAGTTCTGCTGCGGCGAAACAGATGTGGATAACCCGGCGCCCGCGGCAGCAGACCTGTCGCGGGCGTCTGCGGCTTTGATCATTTCAGCGCGAGGATTGCTGCGACTATGAAGCGACGTGTTCCCCTCCTCGGATGCCTGGCCATCGTTCTCGCTGCCGCGCCGGCATGGGCGACCTACGGCACCGGCGACCCGTCGCTTTGGCATCCGCTGCGCCGGGCGGTGACGGAGGTCGGCTTCGACATCGACCGGCTCTACTGGGGCATCCTGCTGCTCACCGGCGGCGTCTTCATTGCCGTCCAGCTCGTGCTGCTCTATTTCACCTTCCGCTACCGCGCCGTGCCCGGCGGCAAGGCGAAGTTCATTCACGGCAATAACAAGCTCGAAGCGACGTGGACGATCATCCCGTCGGCCATCCTCGTGCTCATCGCGGCGCTGAGCAAGAGCACATGGAACGAGATCCGCTACGACGCGCCCACGTCTGAAGACACCGTGCAGATCGAGTGCGTGGCGCAGCAGTTCGCGTGGTTTTTCCGCTACCCCGGCAACGATGGCGCGTTCGGGCCGCGCGACGCGATCGCTCTCGCCGAAGCGCGGGCCAACAACGACCTCTCTGATCCGATCATGGTTGATCGTGAAGCCGTGCCGGCGAACTGGCAGGGCGAGTTCCCTCCAGGCGCTGACGACTACACCAACCAGGCCGAACTGCGCATTCCGGCCGACCGCCCCGTGCGCATTCTGCTCACGAGCAACGACGTGCTGCACTCCTTCTTCGTGCCCGAGTTCCGCGTCAAGCACGACGCCGTGCCGGGCATGAACGGCGGGCGGCTGTGGTTCGAAATCCCGTGGGACGAGGCCAAGGGATACGACTACTTCGATCTCGTGTGCGCTGAACTGTGCGGCCTGCAGCACTACTCGATGCGCGGCCGCATCATCGTCATGCCCACCGGCCCCGTGGCGGCCGAGGCGCAGGAGAAGGACGCGGCCACGTGGCTGGCGGAATTCGACGAAGACGAGTTCGCCGTGCGCGACTGGCTCGACAAGCAGACGTGGGAAACCTACATCCACGTCATGTCCAAGATCACCCTGGCGCAGCAGACCCAGGCCGAAGACGAGGGATACGGGTATTGACGGACCAGCCGGCGCGGCAGTGGCGAGCCGCGGCGGTCCGAAGAACCAATCGATCGCGACGGGCGACGCGTCGCGGCACTTTCAGCAGAGGCACGAGCACGCATCATGACCACGCTTCCGGTTGATCACGCATCGCACGCACACGATCACGCGCACCATCACGAGATCGGGTTCATCCGCAAGTACGTGTTCTCGATGGACCACAAGGTCATCGGGATCCAGTTCCTGTTCACCTCGCTGCTGCTGATGGTGGTGGGAGGGCTGCTGGCGCTGGCGGTGCGGTGGCAGATCGCCTGGCCGTTCGACGCGGTGAATCCGATCCCCGGGCTGGCCGGCAAGTTCTTCCAGCCGACGACGCAGTCGGCGCCGATCACCGGCGACTTCTACAACATGCTCTTCACGATGCACGCGACGTTCATGATCTTCTTCGTGATCATCCCGCTGCTCGTGGGCGCGTTCGGCAACGTGCTCATCCCGCTGCAGATCGGCGCGCGGGACATGGCCTTCCCGCTGCTCAACATGCTCTCGTACTGGCTGGCGCTCAGCGGCGGCGCAGTGATGATCGCCGCGTTCTACTACGGCGGCGCGCAGGGCGGCTGGACGAGTTACCCGCCGCTCTCTCTGGCGACCTTCTCGGGCCAGGCGCAGACGCTGTGGTTGATATCGCTGCTGCTCGTGGGCTCGAGCAGCCTCATGGGCGCGATCAACTACATGACTACGATCCTGAACCTGCGCTGCCCGGGCATGTCGCTGTTCCGCATGCCTCTGACGGTCTGGTCGCTGTTCATCACGTCGATTCTCATTCTCATGAGCACGCCGGTTCTCACGGCCGCGTTCCTCATGCTGCTCTTCGACCGGCACCTGGGCACGACGTTCTTCACCATTTCGTCGGCGGTCCGCGCCGGGGCTGAGCAGACCACGCTCGACTCGGGCCAGCCGCTCATGTGGCAGCACCTGTTCTGGTTCTACAGCCACCCGGCGGTGTACATCATGATCCTGCCCTCCATGGGCATGACCTCCGACATCCTTGCCACCTTCGCCCGCAAGCCGATCTTCGGCTACAAGCCCATGGTGTTTGCCATCGGCGGCATCGCGTTCCTCGGCTACATCGTGTGGGGCCACCACATGTTCGCGTCGGGCATGAACCCGATCCTCGGCACGGCGTTCATGGCCTCGACGATTCTCATCGCCGTGCCTTCGGCCATCAAGACTTTCAACTGGCTCGGCACGCTCTGGGGCGGGCAGATCCACTACACCCCGGCGATGCTGTTCTCGCTCGGATTCGTCTCCATGTTCGTCATCGGTGGCTTGTCGGGCATCTTCATGGCGGCCGCGCCTGTGGACATCTATTTCCACGACACCTACTTCATCGTCGGACACATCCACTACGTGCTCTTCGGCGGGTCGCTGCTGGGGATCTTCGCGGGCATCTACTACTGGTATCCCAAGATGTTCGGCAAGATGCTCAACCAGCGCCTGGGAGTGCTGCACTTCTGGCTGACCATCATCGGGTTCAACCTGACCTTCTTCACCATGCACATCGTCGGCATCGGCGCCCACCCGCGCCGTTACGCGACGATCCTCGAGTACCCGTCGCTCGAACACCTTCAGCCGCTCAATATCTTCATGACCATCGGCGCGCTCATGCTGGGCATGGGGCAGATCCCGTTCGTCATCAACTTCTTCTGCTCGCTGGGCAAGTTCGGCAACCGGTTTATCATCTACCCGCTCATCGTCGTCGTCTTGCAGTACACGCCGCTGCACCTGGCGTCGCTGCTGTGGAACCTGGGCGGGGACTCGCGCTCGCTGCTCATCCCCATCGTCGCTTTCGGCCTGCTGTTCGTGCTCATGGCGCTGATCGATGCGCTGATCGTCAACGTCGCCCGCATCGACTGGGGCCAGCCGGTCAACAAGGCGCTGGTCGTTGCGACGTGGGTCATCGCCGTGCCGCTGTTCATGTTCCCGGTGTTCGGCAAGGGCGACTTCTGGGAGTGGATCGGCGTGAACAGCGCGACCTACGCGATGTCGAGCGATGATTTCATCCGCTCTCCAATGCAGCCCTATGCCCGGCGGGTGGACGCCTCGCGCACCGAACCTTCCGCAGTGTTCAAGCACGCCGAAACCGGTGAGCCGGCTCAACTGCCCGTCGCCACAGCCTACATCCTGAATTTCGATAAGTTCTACAACGCGGCCCAGAGCGCCAACGTCGACTGGAGCACCACGCCGCTGGCGCAGGTCGTCAAGGACTCGCCCAAGACCTACAACCAGGTTGAAGTGAGCACGGAGTTGATCGCGTCCCTGCCCGAGGACGTGCGCTCGCTCGTCGAGGCCAATCGCCTGATGGTGACCGCCTCGACGGCCGAAGTGGCGCGGCTGGATCACGCGAGCAACCAACTCGTCTCGCGTACGTGGAAGAGCCCGGGCACGGGCGAGTTCCGCATCGTGGTTTGGTCGAATGTGGCGCTCGGTTGGATCTGCGCCGGGCTGACCGGCGTTCTCGGCCTGCTCTGGTTTGCGGCGTGGGGCCGTAAGGAGATGGCGTTTGGCCGCGTTGTCGGATCCAATCCGTGGCGGGCAAATTCGCTCGAGTGGTACGCGACGAGTCCGCCGTGGCATGAAAACTTCCACGAGACGCCGGTCGTGCACCGGGGTCCGTATGAATTCTCCTCCCCGGTGGCTCATCACTGCGGCCGCGACGATTACCTGCCGCAGTGGGACGAATTGCCTGACGGGGTATCGGAGCCAAGCGGTCACTGATTGCCGCGCCTGCGGGGCGCGAACTTCGCAGGCCGGCGAGCGCCGCGGGTAAGCAGGTGTCGGTGTGTTGAATTCGGCTGCTGCCAGTCTCAGTCCGGAGCCGGTCGCGTCATTGAGCGAGGCGGCGGTGATGGATCGCGCCACGCTCATCGAGCGCGCCATTCCGCGCGGCATGGCGATCGCCACGTGCGTGTGGTTGCTGGCCTTTGTCGCCCGTCTGCCTGCGGTGCTGCTCGACGGGCCGTTGCTGCTGGCCGTGCTCCTGGGCGCGCTTGTGCTGGGGGCGATGCTCATCGGTTGGCGGACGGGCTCGGTCGCCCTTGCCGCGTCGTCGCTGCTCGTCGCAGGACTGGTCAACTGTCTGCTCGTTTCGTCCGCCGTCCATTCAGATCAGCCCGCACCGTCAGAGGTCGCTCGCGTTACGCTGAGCGACTGGGCGTGGATACCCGGTAACCTCATCGCATCGGCTGTGATCGGCGCCACGCTTGGCTTTGCCGGCACGCTCGTGCCCGGCGCGCGTCGACAGCGAACGGAATCGTCGACGCGCTCGCAGGCAACGCTCGCGGGTCTGTGCATCATCACGACGCTGTGTCTTATCGCGGTCGGAAGCCTGGTGACGTCGATGGAGGCCGGCCTCGCGGTGGACGACTGGCCGACGAGTTTCGGCTACAACATGTTTCTGTTCCCCTTCACGAAGATGGTGGCGGGGGCCTTCTACGAACACTCGCATCGCCTCATCGGCACCCTGGTGGGCATGCAGGTGCTTACGCTGTGCTTCTGGCTTTGGGGCCGGCGGCCCATCGCCGGGCGGAGCCTGCCGCTGTCGGCGGGGCGCTGTCCGCGCTGCGGGTATTCGATTCAGGGGCTTGAGAAGCGAATGTGTCCGGAGTGCGGCGAGGCGTGGACGGCGCGCGACGAACGCGTCGGCCGCGGCGCTCGGTTTCTGAGGCGCCTGCCCATGTCTGTTCAAGAGCGTCCTGTCCCGTGGCTTGCCACCGCGGTTCTCATTCTCGTCATCGCCCAGGGCGTACTGGGCGGCCTGCGGGTGACGCTGTTCAACCGCTTCGGCGAGGCCGGCACCAACGTGCTGGCCGTGGTCCACGCCTGCTCGGCTCAGATCTTCCTCATCAGCCAGGCGCTCCTGGCCATCGTGTTATGGCGCATCGCTCGGCGCGGCAGTGAAAAAGACGGCGGCCCGCTGATCGCCAATGCGGCGGCCCAGATTCTCGGCTGGCGCGTCGGCGGCGCGCTCGTGGTGCTGGCGCTCGCGCAGACCGCACTGGGCGCCATCACCCGGCAATTTCACTACGACTGGGCGCTGCTGCTGCATGTACTCGGGGCGCTGGCCGTGGTTCTGTGCGCCCTGACGCTGGGATCGATTATCATCATGAACAGCGCCTCGCGCCGCCTGCGGCTGGGCGCGGGCCTGCTGATCGGCACCGTTATTGTGCAGGTGCTGCTTGGAGCGACGACCTGGTGGCTCAAGATGCGCATTGATCCCTTCGAGCGGCCGATGAGCGCCGCCTATACGCTGCCCGCATCCGCGCACGTCATCATCGGCGCGCTGGTGTTGCTCGAGGCGTGGGTGCTCACGCTGATGATCGCCGGCCACGATCCGGCGGGCGATCCGGCAACGGCCGAGCCCTCCGGCCAGCCGGTTGCGCGCGGCAATGCGGCTCGGATCCAACGGGGGATCGCATGACGCGAGTTGACGCCGGAACTCGGGTTCATGAGCGGATCGCGGCACAGACAGCGCCCGCACGCGGCGCGCCTTCGGCCGCCGTGGCGACCATGCGCGATTACATCGAACTGACCAAGCCGCGGCTGAATTCGCTCGTGCTGGTGACCACGGCCGTGGGCTACGCGATGGGAGTCGGCCCGCGACCGTTCGACGCGCCAATAACGGCGGTGCACACGCTCGTCGGCACCGCGCTCTGTGCCGGCGCCGGTTCGGTGCTCAACCAGTGGTTCGAGCGCGACACCGATCGACTCATGGCCCGAACGGCCAATCGCCCGCTGCCCGATCGCCGCCTCGCGCCCAGCGCGGCCCTGCTGTTCGGAGCGGTTCTGGCGATTCTCGGCGTGGCGCAGCTGACCTGGCTCGCGGCCAGCCCACTCGCGGCGCTCATCGCCTTTGCCACGCTCATCACCTACGCCCTCGTCTACACGCCGATGAAGCGCATCAGTTCGACGGCGACTCTCATCGGCGCCGTCCCCGGCGCGCTGCCGCCGCTCATCGGCTGGGCCGCGGCCACGGGGTCACTCGACGCGCGCGGATTCACCCTGTTTCTGCTCATGTTTGTCTGGCAGATGCCGCACTTCCTCGCCATCGCATGGTTCTACCGCGACGAGTACGCCCTGGCGGGCATTCCGGTCATGTCGGTCGGTGATCAGACCGGGGCTCGGACCGGCGCCGCGATGTTGAGCTGGAGCATGATTCTCCTGCCCACGACGCTGCTGCCGGGCATGCTGGGTATGGTGGGGCCGATCTATCTGCTCGTCGCCTTGGTTCTCGGGATTGTACAGATCGTCTTTGCGGCTCAGGCCGCGCTGCGCCGCACCGACCGCGCGGCCCGGCGGCTGTTCTTCTTCACGATCATCTCGCTGCCGATTCTGCTGGGCGTGATGGTGGTGGATGCGGCGATCCTGCCGCGCTGGCTTGCGTCATGATCCATCCAAACGAGAACGCGATTCTCGACATCGAAGGACTTCGCTTCGTCTATCCGCGCCGCCGTGGGCAGGAAGCCCACGAAGCGCTCAAGGGCGTCTCGCTGCGCATCCAGCCGGGTGAGTCGGTGGCGCTGCTCGGGCCCAACGGCAGCGGCAAGTCCACGCTCATGCGCCTCATCTGCGGCATGATGCCGCCGACGCACGGATCGCTCCGCGTCGATGGCCTCAGCGATCCGCAGCAGTACCGGACGCACCTGAGCGTGGTGTTCCAGTCCAACGGGCTCGACCCGCACCTATCCGTCGAAGAAAACCTGCAGTGCCAGGCGAGCCTTTATGGGCTGAGCGGCAAACTGGCGCAGCGGCGCATTGACGAGGAACTGGAGCGAGGCGCCCTTGCCGACCGCCGCCGCGATCTCGTCAAGACACTCTCGGGCGGGCTCAAGCGACGCGTCGATCTCGCCCGCGCCATGCTGCACCACCCGCGCCTGCTGCTGCTCGATGAGCCGACCGTCGGTCTCGATCCCGCCGCGCGCCAGACGTTCCTCGACGCGATCGAAGAGCGGCAGCGCGAGGCGGGCATGACGCTGCTCATGAGCACGCATCTCATTGATGAAGCCGATCGCTGCGACCGGGCCGTGTTTGTACACCAGGGGCAGATTGTTGCCGACGGTCCGCCGGCTGACCTGCGCCACAGCGTCGGTGAAGCGTTCGTGACGGTACACGACACGCAGAAGCCCGACATGAATTTCGGTTCGCCCTGGAAGCCGTCGGGCTCTCAGTGGGTGGCGGCGCTCGATGAACGCCAGCGGGTCGAGGCGGCTGCCGCGCTCGCGAAGCTCGGCACGCCCTTTACCGTGGCGCCGCCCACGCTTGCGGATGTGTTCGCCAGCCTCACCGGCGCGGCACTGATCGACCACGCTTCGGAATCCTACACTCCGATTCAGGAGTTGTGAGGCTATGAGCCGCACCGCGACAACATCCCCCGCCGCCGCCGTTGTTTCTCCAGGGATGCCGACCGATCTGGAGCGGCACGTGTCGAGCGCAGCGGTCATGTGGACGATTCTGTGGCGCGAACTCGTCCGCTTCCGGCGTCAGCCGACCCGAATCGCCGCCGCCATCGGCACACCGCTCATGTTCTGGGCATTTCTTGGCATCGGGTTCTCGAACTATTTTGCACACCCTGCAGATGAGAGCAAGGGCGGCTACGGCCTGTTCCTTTTGCCGGGCATGATGACCATGGTCGCGCTGTTCACGGCGATCTTTTCTAGCATCTCCGTCATTGAAGACCGCAATGAAGGCTGGCTGCAGTCGGTGCTCGTCTCGCCGGCTTCGCGCTGGTCGATCGCCATGGGCAAGGTACTCGGCGGAGCGATCATCGCCTTTCTCCAGGCCGCGGTGCTGCTCGCGGCCCCGCCGGTCTGGTCGCACTTTCCGACCATCGCCAATCTTGGTCTGATCCTGCTCGCGCTGGCGCTTACGGCACTGATGATGACGGGTATCGGCGTCGCCTTTGCCTGGAAGAGCGAGACCACGCAAGGCTTCCACGCGGTGATGAACCTCGTGCTCATGCCGATGTGGGCCTTGTCCGGCGCGATCTTCCCCGTCGCCAACCAGCACGCGCTGCTCAAGTGGCTCATGCTCGCCAATCCGCTCACGTGGTGCTCGCTGGCGATCTCCGCGCCGCTCCACGGCCGCTCGCCGTGGCTCCCGCTGGCGCTCTCAGCCGCGTTCGCCGTCGTGGCGCTCTCATTGGCGACGTGGGTCGTGGCTTCGCCCGATCATCGAGGACACTGAGTTCATGAATCAGCGGCGATCACGGCGTGCGATGACCCGGCTCGATCTGCTGATCTGGGTGCTCATGGTCGCGGCGTGTGCCGGCATGATCATCTGGTCGTGGATCCGCTTTGCTCCCGACGCCGGTCCCGGCCCCACGCCCACTCGGCCGTCTGCAAAAGTCCAGGCGCCGCAAATCCGGATGACCGACCAGGAAGGTCAGCCTTTCGACTCGCAGTCGCTGCGAGGCAAGGTGTGGGCGATCGATTTCATCTTCACGAACTGCCCCGGGCCGTGTCCGATCATGACCGGCAACCTCAGCGCGCTGCAGGATGCCATCGGCCCGAATCCGAACGTGCACCTCGTCTCGATCACTTGCGATCCATGGCGCGATGACCCCGCCACGCTTAAGCGCTATGCCGAGTCGTACGGCGCCGATCTCGATCAGTGGACGTTTCTCACAGGCGAATTCGCAGACGTCCAGAAGTACGCTGCTGCGTTTCTGCTCACGGCTGAGAATCCGCGGCAAGCGGCTGAGTCGCTCCAGAGCGCCGGCGACGATCACGCGGATTCAACCGCGCCCGGCTACCACTCCGGACCCATCGTGCACAGCAGTCGCATCGTTCTGGTCAATCGTCAGGGCGAGGTGTACGACTGGTATCTCGGCACCGATGCTCAGGACATGCAGCGGCTGATCGGAGACATGCGGATCCTCGCCGCCGCCGGTGCTTCGCAGGGACGCTACGGCGGTCTGCTCAAAGCCCTGCCAACGGTGAACGCCTCTCTCAACGCTCTGGCGGCAGTGCTGCTGCTCATCGGCCGGGTGCTCATCCGCCAAGGCCGCAAGGCCGCCCACATGCGCTGCATGATCGGCGCGTTTCTCGTCTCGGTCGTCTTCCTCGTCAGCTACGTCACCTACCACACCTTGCGGCAGATGGAGCAGGGCCTCGGCCACACGAAGTGGGAGGTCGATGGCCTTCTGCGCTGGGTCTATTACGCGATCCTGCTCTCGCACGTCGTGCTCGCGGCGGCCGTCCCGTTCCTGGCCGTGCGAACGCTCTGGCTGGCCTCGTCGGGGCGGTTTGCTCAGCACCGCCGCCTGGCGGTCGTCACGTGGCCGATCTGGATGTACGTGTCGGTCACGGGCGTGCTCGTCTACCTCATGCTCTATCACCTTCAGCCGCTGCTGGCGGCAGCATGACTTCTGCGGCTCAAGGCCGCCTAGGATTGGCCACGATGTTCAGATCACGCACGCGCCGGATCCCGCTCCTCGTCGCCGCCGCCACGCTGGCCGCGCTGGCCACCGTCCCGGCGCTGGCCTGCCCGCTGTGCAGCGAGGAAACCGAGCAGCAGCAGAAGGAAACGGGCGTGAACGTGGCGATGGGCTATTCCGTCTCGGTGCTGCTCATGATCGCCGTGCCGATGTCGATGGTCGGCGGCCTGGGCTATGCCCTCTACCGCAACCAGCAGCAGATGGGCGCCGCGAGCGACATGACACGCGCTGACGCAAAGGACTGACCGCCACCGGAACGAGCCGCAGCGGCTCCGCGGCTATCATGCTGCGCGCTCAGTTTCCCAACCTCAGCCGGAGTGTCGAAGTCATGCCTCTGACCGCTGCGCAGAAGCGCCCGATCCGTTCTCAGCGCCTGCTCGATCTGCCGCCTTACCTCTTCATCGAAATCGATCGCAAGCGCCGCGCCAAGATTGCCGCCGGCGCCGACGTGATCAACCTCGGGGTCGGTGATCCCGATCGACCGACGCCTGCGTTCATCATCGATGCGATGGCCGAAGCGATTCGCGATCCTCGCAACCATCCGTATCCGTTCGACGCAGGCCACCCTGATTTCCGAAAGGCGGCGGCCCGGTTCCTCAAGCGCCGATTCGACATCGACGTCGACCCCGCGGCGCACATCCTCACCTGCATCGGCAGCAAGGACGGCATCGCGCACCTGCCGCTGGCGGTGCTCAACCCCGGCGACGCCGTGCTTGGTGCTGACATCGGCTATCCCGTCTATCGCAGCGGCGCCATCTTCGCGGCCGCCGAGTACATCGAAATGCCGCTCAAGGCCGAGCGAGGCTGGCTGCCGGACCTCGGCGCGATCGACGCCGAAGCGCTCGATCGCGCCCGGCTCATGTGGGTGAACCACCCCGGTAATCCGACAGCGGCGGTTGCCGATCTGGACTTCTACGAGCAGGCCGTGCAGATCTGCCGGGACAACGACATCATCCTCGCCAGCGACAACGCCTACAGCGAGGTTTTCTTCGAGAAGCAGCCGCCCTCGATGTGGCAGGCGCCCGGAGCTGACATTGACAAACTTCCCGCCATCGAGTTCCACTCGCTGAGCAAGACATTCAACATGACCGGCTGGCGCATCGCGTTCGCCGTGGGGCATCCGGAAGTGGTCGCAGCGCTGGGAGCGGTCAAGGGCAACTGCGACTCGGGCCAGTTCAACGCGATTCAGCAGGCCGGGGCCGTCGCGCTCGACAACAGCGAGCATCCGCAGGTCGTCGCCATGCGCGAGACGTATCGGGAGCGCCGCGACGTGCTGTGCAGAGGCCTGCGCGAGATCGGCGTCGATGTCACGCCGCCCAGCGCCTCGTTCTTCGTGTGGGCGCCGTGTCCCAGGGGCTACGACTCGTTCCAGTTCTGCTCGCGCTGCCTGGAAGAGGCGAACGTGGTGTTCGTGCCCGGCGGCGGCTTCGGCGCCAGCGCCAAAAACTGGTTCCGCGCAGCGCTCACCGTCGAAGTCGAGCGAATCGCCGAGACCATCGAGCGGCTGAAGGCAATCAACTGGTAGACGGCGTCAACGCGCGCCCGACGGCTGCGCTTCGATGACCGCCGCCGCAGTGTGCCCGCCAAAGCCACTGGCGAAAATAGCATGGCGGCGGAACGTGCCGCGCTCACCCGCGCTCGAAAGGCGGATCTTCGTCTCGATGGGCTCGCGCAGCCACGGCATCGGCGGCACGCGCCCGCAGCGCGCGATCAGGCACGCCACCACAAGACTCGCCAGCCCCGCCGCCCCCAGGCCGTGCCCGATCGCACCCTTCACGGCGTAGGCGGGTGTTGCTTCCGCGGCCGCGCCCAGCGCCGCCGCGTGCACCACCATCTCCGCCTCGTCGTTCTCGCGCGTCCCGGTGGCGTGGGGGTGCAGGAGATCGATCGCCCCCAGTTCGCGCAGAGCCCAGTGCGAGAGGCGCGCGAGCACTTCGCCTTGCGGAGAAGACTTGATGACGTGGTGCGCCTCGTCAGCTGTGCGCACTCCGAGCACGCGCATGGGCGTGATCGCCGCCGCCGCCGTGGAGCGTGTTCGACGCGGCTGGGCTTCGAGAATGATCGCCGCGGCCAGTTCCGTCAGCGTGAACCCGCAGCGCTGCCGGTCGAGCGGCAGGCAGCGATATCCCGCGTTGGTCACCGGCGGCAGCACGCCCAGCCGGCGGTAACTGCTCATCAGCAGCGGCACCAGCGAGGCCTCGACCGCAACCACCGCCACGCGCTGCGCCTCGCCCCGATGAACCATCCGCGCGCCCGCCTCCAGCGCCAGCAGGCCCGACGCGCATGCCGCCACGACCGCACGGCAGGAAGGGGCGCGCGTCGATGTCCGGATCAGCGAGCAGAGCAGCCCGTGCGGGCCCTGCGTCGCGGCGTGCAGGCTCATCGTCGGATCGAACAGCGCGCCGATAGCGCCCTTGCTCGACGCAACGACAATCGGCGTGCGCGAGAGTTCACCAGGCATCAGGCCAGCGTTGGCGGCCGCTTCGTTCAGCGCCCGAATGGCCAGCGTCGCCGTCGGGTCGCCGTGGCCCAATTGCGAGTCGAAGATGCGGCCGGTGCCGCGGATGATGGTTTCCGCGTCAATGGACTCGGCGATCTGCCCCAGACGGTCGGTGATGGCGCGGCCCTTGAGCAGCGCGCGCATCGTCGACCAGGCCGACGTTCCAAGCGGCGTGAGCAGTCCGACTCCGGTGATCCATGCGTCTCGTGCGGACATGGGCCCGGATCATAGCGGCAGCCGGCGCGAGCCCGGCCCGCGAGGCTGCGCACGCTTGACCCATTCCGGACGGCGCGTACTGTTTCCTCTGCGGCCAGATAGCTCAGTTGGTAGAGCACAGCACTGAAAATGCTGGGGTCGCCGGTTCAAGTCCGGCTCTGGCCATTCCGACAATTAGAGCGTCGTTGCTGTTTGCACCAGGCTGCCGTGTACCCGCACCCCGCCGCGTGCCTCGCACAGGCGCTTGGGACCGGGATGCGGAATTGCCGTGGTCGGATGGGTGTGTCGCCCCTACAGTCTTCCGTCTGGATATTGGCCACGGGAACAAGCGCAGATGCATCGAGTCTTCCGACTTGCATCCTGGATCATGTCACTTTGCCTGCTTGTGCAGGCGGTGGCCGCGTCAGCCGGCGGCGTGCTGTGCATCGGCTGTGCTGAGGTTGATTCCGGCGTCCGAATCGCGGCCGCCGTGTGCGCTCCGGAGATGTCATCTTGCCGCGAGCACACCGAACTTTCAGCAGACGACGCATCCGCGCCGGAGTGCGGTTCGATTCATTCTCCCGCTGACTGCGGTTGCGTCGACGTGAATCTTGCTCCATACGGCGAACAGATCGCCATCCACTCCCACAAGTGCGCCAAGCACCATCCCGCTGAAGCCCACGGCGTAGGGGACCTGCCGCACGTGAGCACGCCAGCAGCGCTCTGGCCCACCGGTGGCTGTTCGGTGGGGCCGCGCCCGCATCATGCGGATGCCCATAAGCGATCGCCTCTCAGTTTGCGCACGGTGCTGCGCATCTGAACCGCACATCCTCCCTGAGTGCTTCGTGATCGTTCGTTTGCTCGATGCGAACGAACCGTTGCGGTGTCTCGCTGCCCTGCGCGGCGGCGCGAACCGCCGAACGAATTCTGGAGGTTGTGTATGTCGGTCTCGCGTGCGCATCCGCTGCAGTGCGGTGCGGCAGTCATCCTGGCGTTGTGCTCGATGTCATGCGTATCGCGCGGCCTCCATTTTCCGCCGTCTGAGCGGGAGGCGATCGCGGAACTCGTGAGCCGCGGAGTGCCGGCGCCGCTGGAACACGCAGACGTTGCTTCGACGGCGATCGATGCCACTTCGCCAGCACTCCCCGTCGAGGGACCTGTCGGCCTGGCTGATCTGTGGGACCTGGCCCGGCGATTCAATCCGCGCCTGGCCGCAGCCCGAAGCGGTGTCGGAGTCGCGGCGGGTCGAGCGCTGCAATCTTCGCTCTATCCCAACCCCACGGTCGAGGTTTCGTCAGAAGAAGTTCCCTTCGGGCCGGGCGTGCTCAACGAAGGGTCCAGCGTCCTGAGCATCACGCAGCCGATCGTGATCGGCAGCCGCCTCGATGCCGGGCGCGAGGCGGCGCGCGCCGAGCAGGCCGTGACCGAGGCTGAGGTGGAAGTCGTCGAACGGGAGGTGCTGGGCGAAGTGGCCCTGCTGCACAATCGTCTGGTGACGATCCGCGAGACGAGCCGCTTGTATGCGAGCCTTGCCGACCTGGCCGAGCAGACGCTTGCGTCGGCCCAGGCTCGCTTTGAAGCGCGCGCAGCGCCGCGCACGGAAGTGACGAAGGCGGAGATCGAGGTATACCGCATTCGGCTGCTTCGCACCCGGCTGGACAAGGAGCAGTCCGCAGCAGCGGTGCAGCTGTCGCTGGCCATCGGCGGGGCGGCGGTCGACGTGGCGCGGCTCGAAGGATCCCTTGACACCTCGCCACGAGCGATCAATCTCCGTGAATTCGAATCTCAGCTGCGGCGCGACCATCCCGCGCTCCGGGCGGCTGATCGCGAGATCGACGCAGCCGACGCGCGCCTGCAGGCCATGAAGGCGGAGCGCACTCCCGATCTGGATGTGCATGCCGGCGTGGGCTACCGCGGCGAGAGCAACGAGCCGATCTATGAACTGGGGGTCGGGATGACGCTGCCCCTCTGGGACGATCGGCGAGGCGAGATTCTCGCAGGTCGCTACGGACTCATGCAGGCGAGGCAGCACCGCAAGGCGCTGGAGACCGAATTGCTCAGCCGGCTTGCGGCGACGCACGGCGAGTACGAAGCATCGCGCGTCCAATTGGAGGCGGTGCGAATGCAGATCCTGCCCGCAGCCGAACAGGCATTCGAGCAGACCACCGAAGCGTACCGCGGCGGACATGCGTCGTTTCTCGATGTCCTCGATGCTCAGCGAACGCTCACTGAAGCGCGCACGACGGCGATCGAGTTCAGCGGCGAAGTCGCCGCAGTGCGGGCGCGTTTGTTTCAAATTGTCGGCGCTGCCGACCTGCTGATTCCCGCAGTCGATGCGCCATCGCCCGAAAGACAAGAGTCATTACCCACAGAGCCCCGGCACGGGGCGGAGGACTGATCATGCAAAGACTTACTCATGTTGCATTCGTATTGGTGGCCGGCGTCTGCATCGCGCTGGCCGGCTGCGGCAAATCAGGCGATTCCAGCGACCAGTCAGCCGACGGCCGCTGCCCGCACGAGATCAAGCAGGAGAAGTGCCCGTTCTGCAACCCGGAAATGGTTGCGGCGGACGGCTTCTGCGGTGAGCACGGCGTCGCCGAAGCGCTCTGCGCCAAGTGCCGGCCGTACCTCAGCGCCGCCTTTCGCGCCAACAGTGACTGGTGCGCCGAGCACAACACGCCCGAGTCGCAGTGCATCGACTGCAACCCGGCCCTTGCGGCGAAGGTGCAACCCGGTGTGCACGGCGGAGCGGTGTCCGCCGGTGTGCCAAGTGGATCGGACCCGGTCAATTGCGAACACGGCATTGCATCTGCCAAGTGTCCATTCTGCACACCGAGCCTGATCGAGTCGGCGGGCTTCTGCAAGGAGCATGAGATCGCCGAGGCCCTGTGCGTGCAGTGCCGGCCCTACCTCAAGACGGCGTTCGTCGCCAAGGGGGACTGGTGCGCCGAGCACGAGACGCCGGAGTCGCAGTGCCTGCAATGCAATCCCGATCTGGAGCGATCCTCGAATGAAGGAGGCGGATGATGGCGATGCTTCGTCAATATGTACTCATCGCGATCGGCTGCGCGTTGACTTGGGCGATCCTGCTCGGCGTCACGGCCGCAGCGTCAGCGCAGCAGCCCGTGATCAATGGACAGACATGCCCCCACGACATCGACCAGGCAAAGTGCCCGTTCTGCGACCCGACGCGGATCGATCGGCTCGGGATGTGCAACGAACACGGCGTGCCTGAAGCCCTCTGCGTGGAGTGCAGGCCGCTGTTGAAAGCGGCGTTCATCGCGGCCGGCGACTGGTGCGCCGAGCACGCAGTGCCCGAATCCCAGTGCAAGGTGTGCAACCCGCGAGCAGGCGAAGAACTCTCGCGCCGCGCTGCGGCGGCCGGGGCTGAACTGCGATGGCAGCGCGAGCCCTCGCCGGGGTGCGTCACGTCATCGACGCCGGTAACGCTGACTTCAAGCGAAGCGCTGAGCGCCGCCGGCTTTGAGTACACCCAGATATCGCCTCGGCCGCTCGCGCGCGTCATCGAGCGCAATGCCCAGGTCGCTTACAACACAAACCGCTATGCCCGGCTGTCTCCGCGAGCGTCTGGCGTGGTAACCGAGGTGCTCAAGGACTTTGGCGATCGCGTTCGCGCCGGCGAAACCGTCGCGATCGTGAAGTCCACCGAGCTCGGCTCGGCCAAAGCCGATCTTCTGCAGGCGATCGAGTTGATGAGGCTCTGGGAAGCCAACGCGAAGCGCGAAGAAGACCTGCTTGCGCGAGGCGTGGGCATCGAACGGGAAGTGCTCGAAGCCGGTACGCGCCTGGCCGAGGCCCGCATCACGGTCAGCCGGGCCCGGCAGCGGCTGCGCAATCTCGGCCTTTCCGACGAGGTGATCGACGGGGTTGAATCGGACGGAGACACCTCGCCACTGCTGCAGGTCGAGGCTTCATTCGAAGGCATCGTCATCGATCGCACCGCGGTTGCCGGCGACGTGGTCGAGCCGGGGCAGCCGGTGATGGCGATTGCGGATACGCGCGTCATGTGGGCGATGGCCGATCTGGCTGAATCGGATCTCGCGACGGTGCGCGTCAGCCAGACGGCAACGCTGATGCTCGACGGTCTCCGTGGCCTGATCTTTCCCGGAAGGCTCACCTGGATCAGCACAGCGCTCGATCCGGAGACGCGCACGCTGCGCGCCCGCGTCGAATTCGACAACGCCCAAGGCGTCCTGCGCGCCAACATGTTCGGGCGAGTGCGGATCAACACCGGCGGGAGCGAGGCTTCGCTGATGCTGCCCAAGGAGGCGGTTCAGTGGGAGGGCTGCTGCAACGTGGCCTTCCGTCGGTCGGCCTCCGATCCGCTGACGTTCCAGCCGGTCCGCCTCGTGCTGGGCTTTGACGCGGGGAACCACTACGAAGTGCTCGACGGCCTTGACGCCGGCGACGTCGTCGTTTCCCGAGGCAGTTTCATTCTCAAGAACGAAATCCTCAAGAACTCCGTCGGCGCGGGCTGCTGTGAAGTAGACCACCTCAAGAAGTAGCGCCGATGCGGTGACGTGAGGCCGGCGTGAAGCCGCGCGGAGCCTGTGCATGTTGAACTGGATCATCGACTGGTCGCTGCGCCACCGGCTGCTCGTCATCCTCGGCACGCTGGTGTTCGTCGCATGGGGGGTGTACTCGATGGCGCATCTGCCCATCGATGCGTTCCCTGACACCACGCCGGTGCAGGTGCAGATCAACACCGTGGCGCCGGCGCTCTCGCCCGAAGAGATCGAGCAGCAGATCACGTTTCCGGTCGAAGTCGCCATCTCCGGCCTTCCCGGCCTCTCCGGTGTCCGATCGATATCAAAGTTCGGCTTGTCGCAGGTCACCGTCACGTTTGACGACGGAGTAGACATCTATTTTGCGCGACAGTTGATCAACGAGCGGCTCAGCGGCATTCAATTGCCTGAGGGGATCGAGCGACCCGAAATGGGCCCGGTGGCGACCGGGTTGGGAGAGGTCTTCCACTACCTCGTCGTCGGCAAGGGCGAGAGCCCGGCAAGCCTCACCGAACTGACGACGGCGCAGGATTGGATCATCGCGCCGCAACTGAGGCAGGTGCCCGGCGTTGCCGAAGTGAACACATGGGGAGGCCTGGTCAAGCAGTTCGAGGTCGTCGTCGAGCCGGCGCAACTGATCAAGTTCAAACTCACGCTCGACGAAATCGCCGCGGCGCTCGAAGTGAATAACGCCAGCGTCGGCGGCGGGCAGGTCACGCGCGGCGGCGAGTCGATGATGGTGCACGGGCTGGCGCTGACCACGACGCTGGATCAGATCGCCAATGCGGTCATCAAGGCCGAAGGCGGCACGCCGGTGCGCGTGCGCGACGTGGCCGAGGTGCGCGAGGGCCATGAGATCCGGCGCGGCGCCGTCACGGCTCAGGGCAGCGGCGAAGTCGTTCTCGGGCTGGGTTTCATGCTCATGGATGAGAACAGCCATGAAGTCACGAGCCGGCTGGAGGAGCGACTCGAAGAGATCCGCTCGATCCTGCCGGACAACGTGGGTGTGGAGGTGGTCTACCGGCGGACGTACCTCGTCGATCACGTCATTCACACCGTGACCGAGAACCTGCTTCTGGGCGCGCTCTTCGTCGTCGCCGTGCTGTTCATGTTTCTGGGCAATCTTCGCGCAGGGCTGATCGTCGCGCTGGCGATTCCGCTGGCCATGCTCTTCTCGTTCTCGATGATGATGCAGTTCGGCATTGCCGCCAGCCTGCTCAGCCTTGGCGCCATTGACTTCGGCCTCGTCGTGGACAGTTCGGTCATCATCGTGGAGAACTGCGTCCGGCGCATCGGGCACGACAACGACGCGGGTGCGAAGACCCCGATACTCGATATCGTGCGCGACGCTTCGATTGAAGTGCGCAAACCGACGATGTTCGGCGAACTGATCATCATGGTCGTCTTCCTGCCCATCCTGCTGCTCGAAGGCGTCGAGGGCAAGATGTTCCGCCCCATGGCGCTCACCGTCGTGTTCGCGCTTCTCAGTTCGCTCATCTTCTCGCTAACGCTGACGCCGGTCCTGTGCAGTCTCCTCATCAGCCGGCGCATGCATGAGCGCGAGAACTGGCTCGTTCGCGCCATGCAGTGGGTGTACCGGCCATTCATCCACGTGGCGCTCCGGTTTCGCTTGCTCGTCGCCGCCTTCGGTGTGCTGGTCGTCGCGCTGGGCGTGATGCTGGCGGGGCGCCTCGGCACGGCTTTTATTCCGCGGCTCTACGAGGAGGCCATCGCCGCCAACATCGTGCGGCTCGCCGGCGTCTCGATCGACCAGTCCGTCGAGTACAACACGGGCATCGAACAGTTTTTGCTTGACCGCTATCCCGACGAGATCGATCGCATCTGGACCCGCCTGGGAACGCCGGCCGTCGCCACCGACCCGATGGGATTGGAGCAGAACGACGTCTACATCACGCTCCGGCCGCGCGAAGGCTGGACGCGCGCCACATCGCAGGCCGAACTCTCAGCGATGATCCTCGCGGATCTCCAGTCGCTGCCGGGCATCAAGGCGATCATGACCCAGCCCATCGAGATGCGCATGAACGAGATGGTCGCCGGCGTTCGCGCCGACGTCGGAATCATGATCTTCGGGGATGAGATCGAACAGTTGGCGACGGTCGCTTCGCAGGTGCAGTCGATCGTCGACTCCATTCCAGGCGCCGACTCCGTCACCGTCGAGCAGGTGACCGGCGCGCCGGTGCTCGAAGTGCGCGTCGATCAGGACGCCATCGCCCGTTACGGCATTCCGGCGCGGCACGTGCTGGAAATCGTCGAAGCGCTCGGCGAGGTGCGCATTGGACACGTCCGTGACGGCCAGCGCCGCTTTGATCTCACCCTCGAACTGCCGGATCGATATCGCGGTGACCCGGACGCCGTAGGCGAGATCCTCGTGCCGACGGCCGATGGCGGGCGGCTTCCGCTTGCCCGTCTGGCGCGCGTATCTATCGTGGACGGTCCGACCGTGATCAACCGCGAGTGGGGCAAGCGCCGCACCATCGTCCAGACCAACGTGCGCGGTCGCGACCTGGGCGGATTCGTCGCCGAAGCGCGCGAGCGCATTACCGCCGACGTGCCGATGCCGCCGGGCTACTACGTCGCCTTTGGCGGACAGTTCGAGCACTACGATCGTGCCACCCGCCGCCTGTTCATCATCATCCCAATCGTCATCGCGTCAATCGCGCTGCTGCTCTACTTCAGCATCGGCAGCGTGGTCGATTCGCTGCTGGTACTCACCGGCGCGCCTTTCGCGGCGTTCGGCGGGGTGGCGGCACTGCTCCTGCGCGACCTCGACTTCACGATCTCCGCGGCGGTGGGATTTGTTGCCGTCTCAGGCGTGTCGATGCTCTCGGGACTCGTGCTCGTGTCCACGATCCGCCAGCGCATCGCGGCCGGGGCGGCCATTGACGACGCAATCGAACAAACGCGCCTCATCCGCCTCCGGCCGATTCTCATGACGGGGCTGGTGGCCGCACTCGGATTTCTGCCGATGGCTCTGAACACCGGCGTCGGCGCGGAGGTGCAGCGGCCGCTGGCCACGGTCGTCATCGGCGGCATCCTCTCGGACAACCTGCTCACGCTGTTCATTTTGCCCGCGCTGTACTCACTGTTTGGCGGCCGCGACGTGCGGCCCGGCGATCAGAAGTCCTGAACGGCGGAAATGGGCCACAGGAACATGGCGCTCCCGCCCGGTCGTGGTGGTGGTTGGCGCAGGATGTCCACATTGGCTCGGGCGACGGCGTTCGATATACTCGCCCTTCAATGACGTCCCGCTCGAGCCGCCCAACCTCCATGCCGCGCCACTACGCCGACCGGCTCGCCCGGCTGCGGCGGGCCATCGAGAAGGCGGGCGTCGACGCGCTGCTGGTCACCAACGCCCATGACATCCGCTACCTCACGCCGTTCAGCGGCGAAGACAGTTACGCGATCGTCACGGCTCGCCAATTCGTGCTCATCAGCGACAGCCGGTTTGCCGAGGAGATCGAGCCGCTGGGCGCCTGGCTGGACATCGCGCTGCGCAAGGGGCCGATTGCCGACAAGGTCGGCGAGGTCGCGGGCGATCTGAAAATTGATCGCCTCGGCGTGCAGTCCGAGCACGTAACGCTGGCTACCCGCCGCGCGCTGGCCAAAGCGGTGGGGGCGCGCAAGATCGTCGAGACCAGCGGCCTGTTCAGTCAGCTGCGCGTCATCAAGGATGAAGTCGAACTGGGGCTGATCCGAAAAGCCATTCGTTGCCAGCAGCAGGCTCTGGAAGCGACCCTTGCGAGTTTGAAGATCGGCCAGAGTGAGGCCGAGATCGCCGCACGCCTCGAATACGAGATGAAGCAGCGCGGCGCGGAAGGCTCGGCGTTTGGCACCAACGTGTCCGCGAAGGCCAACAGTTCCAAGCCGCACTACCGTCCATCCAGCCGGGCCAAACTCACGCGAGGCAGTACACTGCTTATCGACTGGGGCGCCAAGGTGGAGGGCTACTGTTCGGACATGACGCGCGCCTGGGGCGTGGGTGCGATGCCGAAAAAGATCCAGGCGATCTACCCAATCGTGCTTGAAGCGCAACTGGCGGCGATCGACGCCATTCGCGGCGGCGCGCTCTGCCGGGAAGTCGATGCCGCGGCGAGGCGGATCATCGACGGCGCTGGATATGGCGACTACTACGGCCACGGCCTCGGACACGGCATCGGCCTGGATGTTCACGAAGCGCCGAGCATGTCGCCTCGCAGCGGAGCCAAGGATCGGCTCGAGCCCGGCATGGTCGTGACCGTGGAGCCGGGCATCTACCTGCCCGGCGTCGGCGGTGTGCGCATCGAAGATGACGTGCTGGTGACAGACAAAGGCTGCCGCGTTCTGTCCGACTGGCCCAAGTCGCCGGAGAGTGCAAAAGTTCTTTAGCGGGTTGGCGGTCATCGGTGGATGGTCGCCTGCACGAGAATCTGCAACCAGGGGTGTAAGCGAGAGCCATGATCGACCGAAAGACCATCGAAGACCTGATCAAGATGATGGTGGACCACGAGATCGTCGAACTCGATGTCGCCGACGGCGATCAGAGTGTGACGATCCGCCGCGCCGGGGCATTCGCCGTGCCGCAGGTGACGCCGAGCGCACCGCTTGCCGCCGCGCCGGCGCCGCTGCAGCCGCAGGGCGCTCCCGCCGCACCGGCGGCCGAGTCTGCGCGACACGCCGCCGGCGGAGGCGAGGGACACGTCATCAAGAGCCCGATGGTCGGCACGTTCTATTCGAGGCCCAATCCCGACGCTGAGCCGTTCATCAGCGCCGGCGCCAAGGTCTCCGACTCGACGGTCGTGTGCCTCATCGAAGCGATGAAGGTGTTCAACGAAATCAAGGCCGAGTGCAGGGGTACGATTGCCGAAGTGCTCGTCAATGACGGCGACGCGGTCGAATACGGTCAGCCGCTCTTCCGGATGAAATAGCCGTCGTCGCGCAACCGCCCAGTCTACGTCCCGCGATTCGGTCGAGTGCTCGCCGCTCGTGGGCGACTCCGCAAATCTCAACTTCCAGGCGTCCCGTTCAATGTTCAGTCGCATCCTGATTGCCAACCGAGGTGAGATTGCCGTCCGCATCATCCGCGCTGCGCGCGAATTGGGGATCCAGTCGGTGTGCGTGTTTTCGGAGGCGGACCGCGGTGCGCCGTATCTCGAGCTGGCCGACGACGCGGTGTGCATCGGCCCGCCGCCGTCGAAGCAGAGCTACCTCAACATCCCGCGCATCATCTCGGCCGCCGAAGTCGCCAACGTGGATGCGATCCATCCCGGCTACGGCTTTCTCGCGGAGAACTCGCATTTCGCGGAGGTCTGCCGTTCGTGCCAGATCGAGTTCATCGGCCCCTCGCCTGAGGCGATGAACCAGCTCGGCGACAAGATCAACTGCAAGAAGCTCGCCAAGGCGAACAAGGTGCCGATTTTCCCCGGTTCGCCCGGCGGTATCGAGAGCAAGGAAGAAGCCGTCAAACTCGCCGAGGAGATCGGCTACCCGGTCATCATCAAGGCCTCCGCGGGCGGCGGCGGGCGCGGCATGCGCATCGCCCACAACCGCGTGGCGCTTGAGTCCGGCATCGACGCCGCCCAGCAGGAAGCCCAGGCGGCATTCGGCGACGGCACCGTCTACATCGAGAAGTTCCTGGAGAAAGCCCGCCACGTCGAAGTGCAGGTCATCGGCGACAAGCACGGCAACGCGATCCACCTCTACGACCGCGACTGCTCCACCCAGCGGCGCCATCAGAAGCTGATCGAAGAAGCGCCTGCGCCCGGCGTGGACAACTCGAAGCGCGAAGCGCTGTGCAAGTCGGCGGCGAGGCTCATCCAGTCGGCCCGGTACGCCGGCGCGGCCACCGTCGAATTCCTCATGGATGAGCAGCAGAACTTCTACATGCTCGAAGTCAACACGCGCGTGCAGGTCGAGCATCCCATCAGTGAGATGATCACGGGCGTGGACATCGTCAAGACCGGCATCCTCGTCGCCGCCGGGGAAAAACTGCCGTACCAGCAGAAGCACATTTCCATCAACGGACATTCGATCGAGTGCCGCATCAATGCCGAGGATCCTGATCGTAACTTCGCGCCCAGCCCCGGCGACATTCGTCGATTCGACGTGCCGGGCGGTCCGGGCGTGCGCGTGGACACGCATTGCGTGGCCGGCTATCGCGTGCCGCCGAACTACGACTCGCTGATTGCCAAACTGATTGTGCACGCCGACGACCGCAAGGCGGCGCTGGCGCGCATGAGCCGCGCGTTGCGGGAGTTTCGTGTGGAAGGCATCGCAACGACGATCGACCTGCACCGCCGCCTGATGGCCTTTTCAGGCTTCATCAAAGCCGATTTGGACATCCACTACCTCGAGCGGCTGTTGCGGAAGTAGAGTTCAGCAGCTCTGCTCGCAACCGAAATTCGGCTCCTGTGCGGCGTCACCTGGTGGGCGGTTCGGAGTAGCACCGGTTGCTGAGCGAGCCGGGCGGCGTCGCGGGTGTGTGCCTTCAGCTGCTCGATTTGAGCTATTGCGCCATTTCTCGGAGATCGAGTCCGCTCAACTGGCGTGAGCGTGGCACTGGCATCGCTCACCCGCACCCCGTACAACTTGGGTGCCCCACATACTCTCGGAGCCCCGTCATGCGCCACGCCAAGACAAGTCCCCTTCTGTTGGCAGTGGTGATGTTTCTGCTCGGCGGATGCGGGACGAACTTGCGTCCGTTTCCAACTGTTACCGACGGCGTCTACCCCCATGCCGTCGTCGCCGCCGATCACGCCATTGCTTCGCAGGCGGGGCTCGACATGCTCAGGCGCGGGGGCAATGCGGTGGATGCCGCCGTCGCCACCAGTTTCTGCCTGGCGGTCGTGCGGCCGTACAGTTGCGGCCTCGGCGGCGGCGGATTCATGCTCGTTCACATCGCCTCCGATGCGCCGATGCCTTCGCAGAGCGTGGCGATTACCTATCGCGAAACGGCGCCCGCCGCCGTCGGACCTGACTACTACGTGCAACTCGATGCACCCGGCGCTTCGCGCTACGGCCCGCACGCCGTGGGTGTCCCCGGCACTGTCGCCGGGCTGATGACCGCGCTCGAGAATTACGGCACGCTCGATCGCGCCACCGTGCTCAAGCCGGCCATCGAGGCTGCCGAACACGGCTTCGCCATCGACGCCGACTACGTTGCCAGCGCGCAGGAAGTGATCGACGAGATCCGCGAGCACCCCGAGTGGATCGATCTCGTCGGGGCCGATCGATTCGAGTGGTTCTACCACCGCTTTCTCTTCGACGGCGAGCCGAAGGTCGGCCAGACGCTGCGCCAGCCGGAACTGGCGCGGACGCTGCGGCTGATAGCGCGCGACGGCGCTCCCGTTTTCTACGCAGGCGAGATCGGTCAGGCCGTCGCGTCGACGTGCCCGCAGATGTCGGCGGAAGACCTTGCGCAATACGAGCCGCGCCTCTCGCAGCCGTTGCGCGGCACGTTCCGCGGCCGAACCGTGCTGGCGATGCCGCTGCCGTCGAGCGGCGGGATCGCGACGCTGGAGACGCTGGGCATTCTCGACCGGCGCTGGACGGATCTCCAGGAGACAGCGCCAGGGTCGCCGCCCTACATCCATCTCGTCGTCGAAGCCATGAAACACGCCTTTGCCGATCGGGCGGAGTGGCTTGGTGATGAGCGCTTCGCCAACGTACCCGCCACGAGCCTGATCAGCGATACCTATCTCGACGTGCTCGCGAGGCGCATCGATCCGCGCCGCACCCAGCCGCCCGGGAGTTACGGCAGCAGGGAGCAGTTGCCCATCGACACAGGCACCAGCCACTTCGGCGTGGTCGATCAGTGGGGCAACGCCGTTGCGTGTACGGAGACGATCAACC
The DNA here is from genome assembly GCA_020852515.1 of Phycisphaerales bacterium. Classification (NCBI taxonomy): domain Bacteria; kingdom Pseudomonadati; phylum Planctomycetota; class Phycisphaerae; order Phycisphaerales; species Phycisphaerales bacterium. The sequence goes on along the minus strand of JADZAS010000016.1, from coordinate 266,375 downwards.
TCTCGTTCGGCTCGCTGCTGCCGGTGCCGGAGTACGGCTTCATGCTCAACAACGAGATGGATGACTTCCTCACCATCCCCGGTGAGCGCAACGCCTTCGGCCTGCAGCAATCGCAGCGCAACCTCCCCGAAGGCGGCAAGTGGCCGCTGTCGAGCATGTCCCCGACCATCGTGCTCGGCGAGGACGGCGGCGTTGAAATTGTCGTCGGCGCCTCGGGCGGGCCGCGCATCATTTCCGCGACGCTGCAGACGCTGCTCGACGTCGTTCTACACGACTCGTCGGCGCCCGAAGCCGTCAGCGCGCCGCGCTTCCACCACCAGTGGATGCCCGACGTACTGCAGTTCGAAGACTGCTGGACGGATTCGGCGACGATGGACGCCATGCGCGAGTTCGGCCACGAGATCGGCCGCCGCGAAGATGTCGGCGTCGTCCAGTTGATCCGGCGCAGCGGCGTCGGCTGGAGCGCTGCAAGCGACCCGCGCAAGGGCGGCGCTCCCGCGGGCTGGTGAAACGCCAAGCCGAAGCAAAGGCCGATGCGGCTACAATGCGGCCGTGATCGCCGCGGTCCTCTGCCTGATTCCCGCCGCACTCGCGCTTTCCTGGCCGCTCACGTGGTGGTTGAGGGCCGTCGGGGCGCGCCTGGGCCGGCTCGATTCGCCCGGCGCCGCCGGACACCACAAAGCGGAGATCCGGGCGATACCCAACATCGGCGGCGTAGCGATCACCATCGCGATACTTGCGCCGCTGATCGTCGGCCTGATCGCGCTTCGGTTGGCGCCGGAGTCCGCGATCGTTGATCTCGCTCCATCCCTTCAGCCCCACCTGCCGGGCATCATCGAGCGCACGCCGATGGCGATCGCGTTGGCGCTGGCGCTCGTGGGCATGCACGTGCTGGGCCTCATCGATGATCGCCGCCCGCTGGGGCCGTGGGCCAAACTCGCAGCGCAGTGCGCGCTGGCGACGTTTATGGTGCTCATTCCGTTCGACTTTGCCGATGGTCTCGCGTCATCCAGCCGGCTGCTCACGCTGCTCGACACGGCGCCGGGCCTGGCGGGACTCGCCCCTTGGCCGTCGATCGCGCTTACGGTACTCTGGCTGGTGGTCGTAACGAACGCGATCAACTTCATGGACAACATGGACGGGCTGGCCGGCGGGGTGTCGTGCATCGCAGCGGCGCTGTTTCTGGCCGCTGCGTTGATTAACGGCCAGTGGTTCATCGCCGCCATGCTCGCGCTGCTCGTGGGCGCGCTTCTCGGGTTTCTCTGGTTCAACTTTCCGCCGGCGAGCATCTTCATGGGAGACGGCGGGTCGCTCGTCGTCGGCTTCCTGCTCGGCTTCCTCACGGTCCGCACGACGTACTTTGAAGGCGATGCGGCGACGGCGTGGTACGGCGTCTTCATGCCCCTTATCGTCCTCGCCGTGCCGATCTACGACCTGCTGGCGGTCGTTACAATCCGGCTCAGCCAGGGACGCAGCCCGTTTGTCGGCGATCAGCAGCACTTCTCTCACCGGTTGGTCAAGCGCGGCCTGAGCGTGCGGCGGATGCTCGCGGTGATCTACGGCGTCACGCTCACGACCGGGTTGACCGGCATCTACCTCGGGCATCTCGAACACGGCTGGGTCGCCGCGCTCGCCGGGGCCCAGGTCATCATCCTGCTCATCGTTCTGGCGGTGTACGAACGGTCGATCGCCGCGGCGGCCGGCGGAGTGCGGTCGTGAAGGCGGCGGGTTTGCTTCGCTGGTGCGGCTTTGTGCTGCTCGCCGCGCCGGCGGTGCTGCGGACGCTGCTGGTCATCGCCGTCGATCCGTTTTTCGCGATCGATTCTCGCGTACTGCCCGTGCCGCTCGAAGGGCTCGGGCCGGCGGGATCCGTCACGCTCGATCTGCTGGCGCTGCTCGGCTGCCTGTGCGCGCTGCTGGCGGAGACGCTCGATGGTCGAAGCATCGACTTCAAACTGCTCGTGCTGCTGCTCACGCCTGTACCCGTGCTGGCGTGGCATGGGTGGAGTGACGCCGAGCAGTGTCGCGCCGGCTCGCAATGGTTCGGCGCCATGAGCACGGCTGTCGGCGCGATGCATCTGGCGCGCGAAGTGCGCTGGCGCATCGTGCTGCTCGGCGCTGCCGTCGCCATCACCATTCCGCTGGCGATCAAGGGTCTGTATCAGGTCACCATCGAATACCACGACACGCTCTCCTCCTTCGCGAACAACAGGGAAGCGCTGCTCGAATCTCAAGGCTGGGAACCAGGATCGAGCGCGGCGGGAATCTACCTGCGCCGCCTCACCCAGCGCGAAGCCACCGGCTGGCTTTCGCTTTCAAACGTCTACGGCTCGCTGATGGCGATGCTCGCGGCATTCTGGGTCGGCGCTGCTCTGGCTGTGGCCCGCTCGAAACTGCAAAGCGGCTGGCTCGGCGTGGCGATCCTCCTGGCCGCGGCCGCGCTCGCGGGACTGACGGCCTCGTTCTCCAAAGGCGCGGCAGGCGCGGCGGCGATCGGCCTCATCCTCGCCGCCATGTGCCTGTTGCCGCGGCGCTGGAAGCAGCACGTGCGGCCCCACGCGGCAACCGTGACCTTCGCCCTGCTTGCCGCGGCGCTGGTCGTGACGGCGCTGCGCGGGATGCTCTTCCCCGAAGGCCTCCAGCAGGTCGATGGGTACAGCCTCCTGTTCCGCTGGCACTACTGGTCCGGCGCCGTCCGCATGTTCTCGGCGCACCCGCTGGCGGGCGTCGGCCCGGCGGGCTTTCAGGATGCGTACCTGCTCGTTCGGCCGGCGCTGAGCCCCGAAGAGGTCATGAGCCCGCACAGCGTCTTCATCGACTGGCTCGCCGGGATCGGTATCTGGGCCGCGGCGTGGATCGCGCTGGTGCTGATCCTGCTCGCTCGCTCCGCGCCATCAGGCGCCACCGCGCCACCCGCAGCCGAGGAATCTGCGCAGCCGGCCCCGGGCGCCGACGTGCAGCCCGCGCCGCGCGAATCGTGGCTCAAATTCGCGGCGCTGTGTGGCCTCGCGGTCGCCGTTGCCGCGGGAGTCAGCGCCTGGGTTCTCAACCGGCGGGCGCTGCTCATCGACTACCACCTGCTGCTCATGCCGCTGTCGCTCATCGGCCTGGGGGCGACGGTGCCGCTGGTCGCGCTGCTGGTGCGCTCCGTTTCGCTCGGCATGCTGCGATGGGCCGTCTGGGCGGCGCTGACGGTCGTGCTGCTGCATTCGCAGATCGAAATGACGCTCACGCAGCCCGGCTCGGCGGCCATCGTCATGCTGCTGCTGGGCGCCGCCGCAGCGCGAGCGCCGCAGGGAGCGCCGCCTCGCCCGGCGCTTCGAAGCGCGTCCTTCGCTGCGATTGTGGTCTTTGCGGCTCTGATCGTCGCGCACGGCGCCCTGGTGGCCGTGCCCATCGGGCGCATCCAGAATCACCTGCGCACGGCGCATGCATCGCTCGAGAGCATCGGGCGGGTCCGTTCGACGCTCGATCAGGCCGGCCGCACGCGCAGCGCCGATGAGCGCATCGCGCTGCTTCAGGAGGCGGAAATGCAACTCCAGCAGCAGGGGATCGAGATCGACCTGGCCGGAGCCTGGCGCGAAATCAGATCGGCGATACAACTCAACGACGGCCAGCGCGTGCAGCGACTGCTGGCCACTGGAGGCGCCGCCATCAGCGACGCGCTGCGGCGACTCGAAGTCGAGAGCGTCACGGCTGCACTGCGCGAACTCGAAGCAGCGCGGCCGTTGCGGCCGCTGGATGCGATTGCCTGGCGCGAATCATCGCGCCTGTGGATGCACCTGGCGACGCTGCACGAGCAGCGCGGCGATCCGGCCATGCGCGATGAGGCCGCGCAGGTTGCGATTCAATTGGCCGAGGAGCTTGCGAACAGGCGGCCGCTCGACGCTAATGCCGCCGCCATGGCCGCGCGGCGATGGTATGAGCAGCAGCAGTTCACCGGCGATGCCGAGATGCTCGCTCGCGCCATCGAGTGGCAGAAAAAGGTCGTCCGACTCGATCCCAACGGGCTCGAAGCGCAGCGCACATTCGCGCAGATGCTCGACGAAGCCGGCCGGGGCCGCGAGGCGCTGTCGGCCTATGAGCGCACGCTCGAAATCAACGAGAACATGCGCCTGGACCCGCTCAAGCAACTGAACCCTCAGCAATTCGACGATGTGCGCGGGCGTATCGAAGCGCTGGGAGGAGGATGAGATGGATTCGGCGCCGCCAACCCCCGGCATCTCGCAGGTGGCTCTCGTGCCCGCCCGGCCCGAGCACGCCGAGTTGTGCTGGAAGTGGAGACACGATGCGGTCGCGAAACAGTTCAACCCCTACGACGATCTCACGCTCGATGAGTTGACCATGCGCTTCGGCGCCGTCGGCGGGGACCTGCGTAACCGCGCATTCAAGGCCTATCGCTGGATGGTTCACGCGCCTGGCGCGGGTCTGGTCGGCACGGTAAGCCTTCGCGTCAACTGGCGCATGCTTCACGGCGAACTGGGCTACCAGATCGACCGCGCGTGTCAGGGCCGGGGCCTGGGACTTGCCGCGGTGAACGCGCTCATCGAACTCGCGTTCACCACGTCCGATCTCGTTCGGCTCTTTGCAACCATCAGCGTTGGCAATGAGGCCTCGCGCCGCCTGATCGAGCGTCTCGGCTTCGTGCACGAAGGCACGCTTCGAGGGCATCACCTCATCGGAGGGCGGTTCGTGGACCAGTGGGTGTATGGCCTGCTGCGGCAGGAGTGGGGGCAGCGAGCGTCGGCGTGAGCGAACCCTTTATGGATCAGCCTTCGCCGTTCCATCCGATGATCGGGCCGCCGCAATTGCTTCAGCCAGCGCCAGCGGACCCAAAGTGTCGATCCGCGGCGAGTCACGTTCCGGCCCATATATCGCGACGCTGGGAGGGCCAGGCGAGTCCAGCTGTTTGAGCAGGTCCCATCCTGGCGCCTGATTCGACGTCACGTCGACCTCGAATCCGATCGTGCCGGGCTTCAACAGTTCGCTGCGCACGGCCTCACTTTCAACGATTTGACGGTGGAGCAACACGTTGGTCAGGTCCCACTCCGCGTAGAAAACGAGGAAGACAACCGCACCAGAATCGAGTGCCTCCTCGAATGCTTCTGCGGAGTATTCACGCATCACCGGAGAGCGCGCAGCCTGGTCTCGACTTGAGCGAGCTGCCGCGATCGCATCAAGCACCTGCTGGGATGTGTAAGCGTTGCTCAACCACGGATCATCGCTGCCGGGCGTGTAGATCGCCAGCAAGGGAATGCCCGTCTGGCCGAGTTCCTTGATGTACGTCCAGCCCGGCGCGCTGTTGCTCGTGAGATCGACAACGAACTTCACGACGTCGTCGCTGTTGAGGGTGCTCAGGACCGGCTCCTTGTTGAGCACGGCCGCCTTGATGATCTTGCAATTCAGGCACCACTCGGCGGTGAAGTCGGCCACGACGATGTGTCCGTCGGCGCGGGCCTTTTCAAACGCCGCCGGCGTGTACTCGTTCCACGCGCCGTGGATGTAGACGGCGCCGCCGCCGGCCTTGGCCAGCGCTTCCTGGTGCACGAGCCAGTCCGCGCGCGATCTGGCGGTCTGGCCGGCGGCGTAGAGCACGGCGATCGCCCCCAGGAACAAGCCGACAATCGAAAAAACGATGCGCGGCTTGAGGCGCGCCGTGATCTGGTACGTCCGCACGATCAGCCACAACCCGGCCAGCGCCGCAAACAACGCCACCGCCCACCAGTGCAACTGGTGCGACAGGTAGGGCTTCTCACGCACCAGCGCGATGAGCCCGGCTCCGATGAAGAACGCCGCCGCGGCAAGCAGCAGCAGGCCCATGACCTGCTTGACCAGTTCGCTCGCCGGTCCGGTGCGCGGCAGGCGGTCGAGCCACTTCGGGTTGGCGGAAAGCACGATGTACGGCCCGCCCATTCCGACACCCAGCGAGATGAAGATCACCATGATCTTCAACGGAGGCATCGCCGCCACGCCCGCCAGTAGCGCCCCGGCGACGAAGCCGAAGCACGGCAGGCCGAGCACCGCCGTCATGATGCCGAACACGAACGAACCCCACGCTGAATCGGCCCTGGGGTTCACAGCGTACACCGCCTGCGGCAGCTGGATTGTGAACAGGCCCATGATGCCCACGCCCATCAGCGCGATCACGGCGCCGATGCCCAGCGTGAGCCACCAGATGCCAAACAGCCGCGAAGGATCGCTGATGCCCGTAACGCTCACGAGCGCTACAGGCACGCCGATCGCGGCCCAGAAGGCGACGACGCCCAGCGCCATCCACAGGCCCAGCACCAGCCCCCGGCCGGGGTGGTTCGCGTGCTGCATGATCGTCATGATTTTGATGGGAATGACCGGCAGCACGCACGGCGTGAGGTTGAGCAGAAATCCGCCCAGCGCCGAGATGCCGATTAGAAGCAGCAGCCCGACGAGACCATCCTGCCGGGGAATCTCGATGCCGAAAAACGTGTGTGTGTTTGGGAGCGCCGCCGGGGTCTGAGTCGATGGGTCGGCCGCGCCCGCCGCCGGCGCGGGTTCGGCTTGAACGGGTTCGCTGGCGGCGACGACGGGTTTGGCGAGCAGTTGGGCAAACGTCTCGGCCAGCGCTGGATCGTCGCTGGCTTCGACAGCTGTCGCGTCGCTCACCACGGTTGTCGAGAGTGCAGCGCGCGTGTCCGTGGGGGGCTCGCAGGTTATGTCATCGCACGCCTGGTAGGCGACGGTGACGCTCCCGCTCGCGGGTCCCCCCGCGGCGTCGGTTGGAACAAGGAACGGAATGTAAGCGACCGCCCGGCCCTCGTAGACCTTGACTTGTTCCTGTGCGCCTTCGGGACCGAAAGTTACCTCGTGTGCGGCGGGCCACTGGATTTCGCCTCGCGTCCAGCCATCCGGCAGCGCGAGTTCGATCGAGGTGGGAATGTACAGTTCGGGCGCATCGGGCGAGCCGATCCCGGGGTAGATGTGCCAGCCGGGCTCGATCTGCAGGATGACCGCCATCGCTCCCTGCGAGCCGGGCAGGTACGCGTTGTGCGACCACTCGACCGTTGCTTTGACGCGAGGTTCGGTGCCCGGAGGCTGGGCGGCGGCCGGCTGGAATGCGGCAAGCAGCACGAGCAGCAGGGGCAGCAACCGCCATCGAAGCATTTTAGGGTCTCCCGGGAAAGCAGCCAGCCGAATCAGGCGAGTATAGCGACGAGGTTTACTCTCTACGAACCGCGACGGCCGGGGTTCAAGTGGCCCCTCGGCGGTGTCCGATAAAGCGGATGGGTCCGGCGTGCGGCCCCGGGTCGGGCTGCGCGCGATGGCTGGCGGCAGGGTGCATGAACGACATACTCGATCAATCCGACATTGACGCCCTGCTCGCCGCGGTCGATTCAGGCGCCATTGAGGAAGAGACCACCGCCGGCCAACTCTTTTCGCGCCATCGCCGCGATCTGGATCAGGTCGAGATCCGGGCGTACGACTTCAAGCGGCCCGAGCGCGTCTCCAAGGAGCAGATGCGCTCCCTCGAGACGCTGCACGAGTCGTTCGGCCGCATCTTCGGCGCTGCGATCTCCGGCTTCATCCGCACCATCGTCGAGGTCAAAGTCGCGACGACCGAGCAGATGACGTACTCGGAGTTCATCTCCAGCCTGCCCAATCCGACGGCGTTCAATCTCATCCGCGCCGAGCAGCTCGAAGGGATGATCTGCCTCGAACTGAGTCCGCTGATCGTCTACCCGCTTGTTGATCGGATGCTCGGCGGGGCGAGCAACGAACTGTTCATTCCCCAGCGCGCGCTCACGGTCATCGAGATCAAACTCCTCAGCGTCGTGCTCGGCCGGGCCCTCAAGGCGCTGAGCGAGGCGTGGGAGGGCATTCGCCGGCTGGACTTCACGCTGGTCGAGACCGAGAGCAATCCGCACCTCGTGCAGATCGTCCCGCCCAACGAAGTCGTCGTCGTCATCGGCTTTGAGATCAAGATGGGCGCGCGCGCGGGCACGATGAACCTGTGCATTCCCTTCAACGTCATTGAGCCGCTCATGCCCGAACTCAGCGCCCAGTCGTGGTTCAACGTGCAGCGCGATGACGATGACATCGAGTTCGCCAAACGCATCACGCATTCGCTCGCCGGCGCGGTGCTGAGCGTGGGCGGCACGCTGGCCGAGACCACGCTCACCCTCGACGACCTGATGAACCTCTCCGTGGGCGATCTGATCGTCACCGACAAGCCCGCCACGCGGCCGGTCGTGCTTACCGTCGAGGGCGAAAAGAAGATGCTCGCGCACATCGGCCAGCACCGCGGCAACCGGGCGCTCAAGATCGTCCGGCCGATCCGTCCTGACGACCGCGTGTGAGCGGGCCGGGGCCGCTCAATCGCCCGCAGCCCCGTTTGACGGGCCGCTCTCCGCCGCCATGATGATCAGACATGTTCAAGCGATACGACCCCTCCGTGCTCAGCGTGGCCATCATCGCCTGCGACAATGAAGCGACGATCGGCCGCACCATCGAGAGCGTTCGCTCGCTCGCCGGCCGCGTGGTCGTCGTCGATTCCGGCTCGAAAGACCGCACCGTCGAACTGGCGCTCCGCCTGGGCGCCGAGGTGATTCATCACGACTGGGAGGGGCACGTGCGCCAGAAGCAGTTCGCGCTGGATCAGTGCGACACGCCGTGGGTGCTCAGCCTTGACAGCGATGAGTCGGTCGATGCACAACTGGCGGGCGAGATCGGCTCGGTGGTGAGCAGCGACGATCCGCACGTGGCCGGGTGCGAAGTGAACCGCCGCGTGTGGTTTGCGGGTCGAGAGTTGCGCTACACCTGGCAGCCGGAGTGGCGGATGCGCCTCGTGCGGCCACAGTCGGCGCGCTGGGCGGGCTACGACCCACACGACCGGCTCGATGTGTCGGGGCCGTCGCGGCGGCTGCGCGGCGTGCTGCGGCACGATGCGTTTGCCAGTGTCGCCGAACTGCTCCGCAAGCAGATCAACCATGGCGTGCACGCCGGTGAGAGTTACCACCAGCTCGGCCGCCGCGCTTCAGTGCTCCACCTTGCCATCTCGCCGACGGCGGCGATCCTCAAGCAGATCGTCCTCAAATCCGCGTGGCTCGACGGCTGGCCCGGCTGGGCGTGCGCCATGGGCGCGGGCATCAGCGCCGCCGCCAAGCACATGCGCCTGCTCGAACTGGCCTCGGGCGCCGCGCCCGCGGACCGTCAGCCGTGAATGTCCATCCCGCCAGGCCGGCGCCCGATGATGCGCTGGGCATGATGGCGCGCGCCCGCCAGCGCGATCCGATCGGCGATCGCGTGCACACGGGGCTGATCATGGCCACGCTGTTTGTGCTCCCGCTGGGCACGGCGCCGCTGGCGATCATGGCCGGCATCGCCATCGGCTACTCGCTGCTGCGCCTCTGGGCGACGGGGCCAGCTGTCGGCTATCTCATTCGTCTGCCCATCGTGTGGGTCCTGCTGGGCCTGCTGGCGTGGACGCTACTCTCGCTGCTCTGGTCGGAGGACCGGCCCGAGGGATGGGACGAGGCGATCATCCTTCGCTTTCAGGCGCCGTTTCTGATCGCCGTCTGGCCCATCGCGCATCGCTGGCGACTGCTTGTGTGGGCGCTGGCCGCAGGCGCGGCGGCGGCCGCGGTGGTCCAGATCGGCCAATGGATGCTTCCGGAGCATTGGCCCATGTTCCTGTGGTGGCACGCCGAGCGCATTGCCGGCCGTTACCCCGGCCTCGTGCATCCCAACTCGACGGCCCTCGTCGCCGTCTCCGCCATCTGGCTGCTGTGGCTCATCCGGCCGGGCGGCGCGCGAGGCGCCGCCGGTGCCGTGCTGCTCGCGCTCGCCGCTGCAGTCGGCCTGGCGCTGACGGGCAGTCGCGGCGGGTGGATTGCCGCGCTCGCTGGCCTAGCAGCGGCGCTCCCCGCGCTGGCAAGACAGTGCTCCGGCGCCAGCCGCCGCACGCGGGCCGCGGCGGCGACTCTGCTCCTGGGCATTCTCGCCATTGGCCTCGTGCTCGGCCCGCAGATGCTCAGTCGGGTTCGCGGCGCGGCAACTGATCTGCGCGCGGCCATTGGTCGCGGCGACTACTCCGGCGACGTCGCGGCTCGGTGGCGCCAGAAGGACATCACGCTGCACCTGCTGAAGCATCACCCGCTTCTGGGGGTGGGCGCTGGCGGCTATGTGGGCGCGGCGCGTCAGTATGTTCAATCGCACCGGCCCGCAGTTCCGGAGCCGTTGGCCGATCCATCGGTGCACGCATCGACCGGGTTGCTCACCCATCCGCATAGCGCGCTGCTCTACCATGCAGCAGTGCTTGGCGCGCCGGGGCTGGCGCTCTATCTCGCCTTCTGGGCGGCGCTCGCGTGGACGCCGCGCGCGGCTGGCCGAAGAGTGCCGCTCCAATGGTGGCCGCCTTGGGCCGCGCTCTTTGTCGCGTTTGCATTCGACAGCCACCACATGAGCGCCCCGGGAATGATGATCCTCATGCTGCTCGTGGCGATCGGTGCCTACGAGTCGCGCGAGCCCGCCCGCTGGAAGCCATCCGAAAGCCGGCCATCCGCGCCACCTGCTTCGACGGAGCAACCATGCGCATCGTGATTGCCTACGAACATGTGCGGCGTTTCGTCGGCGCTCACGCGCAGGTGGTGACCGAACTCGGCCGGCGCTTCGTCCAGCGCGGCCATGAAGTCACCATCGTCTGCGATACGGTGACTGATCCCGAGCTCTATCCCGATTTGCGCATTATCGCCCGGCGGCTCTATCAGTCGGGCGCATCGCACCGGCCGCTGATGCTGCACCGCTGGGCCGGGCAGGTGATGCGCGATCTGCCGTGCGATGCCTCGATCTCGTTCCATGCGGCGATCCCGGCGGACATCCTGATCCCCACGTTTGGCTTCGCTCCCGGACCCGACCGCCAGCCCGGCCGCGGCGCGCGGCGCCTGCTCAATCTGATCGATCCGCGGAAACTCGTCTCCCTGACCGTCGGCCTGCGCACACGGCGGGACCGGCGGCTGGGATGCGTGGTGGCGCTGAGCGACGCCATGGCCGAGGCTCTGCTCGACGAAGCGCCGGGAATCGAGCGCCTGTTGCGGCGAATCCCAGGCGCTTCTCCCATCGAGCCGCCCATGGAGCAAACCAAAGCGCTGCAGCAGCGCCAGGAAGCGAGAGAGATTCTCGACATCGATCCCGGGCAGGTCGTTTTCCTCTGGGCGGCCAAGTCGCCGGCGCGCAAGGGCGGTTCGGCGGCGCTGCGGGCGTTTGCCGAGACCGTCGACAGCGGCCACCCCCAGGCGCGGCTCGTCATGGCGTGCGAGGATCCTTGGCCCCTGCACGATCTGGCCGTCGATCTCCGCTGCGACGAGCACATCCGGCTCGTCTCGCGCACGCGCGAGATGGAGCACCTGCTCGCCGCGGCAGACGTCGGGATCATCCCCGCGGCGAGATCCATGTTCGGCCGTTTCATCTGGGAGTGCCTCGCGTTCGGTCTGCCCGTGATCACCACGACGGCGACGGCCGGGGCCGAGCGGATGCGAGGCCCCGACCAGCGCCTGGCCGGCCGCATTGTCTCGACGGCGCGCGCCCAGGCGCTGCGCGACGCCATGATCGGCCTGCTCGAGGAATCGCACCACCAGGCCGCGAGGCGCACCGCGCAGGCCATCGCGCCGAGCATGCGCTTTGATCTTTTCGTCGATCGAATGGAAGCGCTCGCGCGCGAGTACGCCTGTTGATCGGCCGGCGCAGCCGCTGCGCTATGATCGCGCCCCCGCTGGGAGCCGCTGCGTGACCGATCCCGTCAAATGGTCCATTCTGCTCGTCGCCGCCTACGGGGTCGGTTCAATCCCATTTGCACTGATCATCGGCCGCGCCCGCGGCATCGACATCCGCCTGCACGGCTCGGGTAACGTCGGCGCCTCCAACGTCGGCCGCACGCTCGGGCGCAAGTATGGCATGCTCTGTTTCGCCCTGGATGTCTGCAAGGGGCTCGGCCCGACGGTTGTGGCGGGGGTGTGGTGCGGCCTGTTTGCGGCCGACATGCGCGACGTCGAAAAGGACATCACGCAAACCCAGATGCTGCTGTGGATCGGGGTGGCCTTCGCCGCGATCGTCGGACACACCAATTCGATCTTCCTCGGCTTCAAAGGCGGCAAGGGAGTCGCGACCGGCTTTGGCTCGTTGCTGGGCATCTACCCGCATCTCACCTGGCCGATCCTCGGCGCCCTGGTGGTCTGGCTGGCGGCGGTCAAACTCTGGCGGATGATCAGCGTCGCTTCGATGCTCGCCGCGCTGAGTCTGCCGCTGTGGTATCTGCTGAGCATCGCGTCAACGACCGGAGGCTCTGCCGGGGGCTTTGTCGGTCGTGCAAGCGACCGCTGGCCATTCCTGCTGGTTACGGCGCTGCTGGCGCTGCTCGTGCTCTGGAAGCACCGCAGCAACATCGCCCGCATCCGCGCGGGCACCGAGACGCGCGTCGGCGAACCCGCGCCGGGCGAAAAAAAGTGATCACCCCTCCAGCGCGATGAGCCCGCGCGTGGTCTCAGTCGTCGGCTGGCGAAAGTGCCGCTCGCGGCCCTTCTTCACCAGCGAGCGCAGCGCGACGTAGCGTTCGAGCCAGCCCGTCACCGCCAGTGCCTGGCGCAGGTTCGATCCCTTCAGCCACGCCGAGCCGACACGCGGCCACTCGTAAGGTCGGGCCGGGTTCAGGCGACTGCCAAAGGAAAGCGTGACGCCCGCGACAAGCCCGCACTGCTCCATCGCTCGTTTCGTGTCGGCGTTGAACTGCCCGAACGGGTAGGCGAGCACGCCGCCGCCTTGGCCGAACCACTCCTTGACGAGCGACTGGCTGCGGCCGATCTGGTCCGCCTGCACATCCGGGGGCAGGTGGGGCAGCACGGGGTGATCGTGCGTGTGCGGATGGAGTTCCCATCCGAGGCCGACCAGTCGCTCGAGCCCGGCTCGGTCGAGCAGCGGAATTGTTCGATAGGGGCCGGGCATGCGGTACCACTCCGGCGACCTGCCGACGAGGCCGGTGACTACGAACGTCGCGGCGCAAAAGCCGTGCTCGGCCAGCACCGGAGCCGCGTGCGTGAGCAGCGACTGCATGCCGTCGTCGAATGTCAGGACGAAACTGCGGGGCTCGATGGGGCGGCCGGCCCTGACGAGGGCCGCCGCCTCGCTCAGCGCCAGGGTCTTCCAGCCGTGCGCGGCGAACCACTGCATTTGCCGCTGGAAAACCTCGGGCGAGACTGAGATCGACGTGCCGAATTCGTCGATACTGTGGTAGGCGAGGATGGGCAGGACCGCTGCGGGGTGCACAACTGGCTCAACGGGAAATGAAGACGAAGTTTGCCGCGTGTGGGCGGGATGATACTCTGTATGGCCCGGTGGCGCATCCGGATGATCGGCCGTCGAGCGGGTGACCAAGATTCTCCGGCCCCGGCGGCTGGCTTGCACGGGGCCTGTGGACTGCAATAATGCTGGACCGCCGTCGGTTCGATCGGCGGCTCGCAACCGGAGAGACGAGAGTGAACTCACGCGTGGATGGATACTTCCGGACTGGAATCGTTCGTCTGCCGGCCTTGGCGGCATTCGTCGCCTGGTGCGTGATGGTCGGCGGCTGCAACATGCCTACAGACATGCAGCCAACCGGCTCGGACTTCGGCGCCCCGCCCGCAGTGGAGGGGGCCGAGCCGCAGCGTCCCATCAGCGCCAGTTCACTTCCCTACACGCTCGTGCCCGGAGACCGCATCGCCATCCGGGTCTACCAGGATCCCAATCTCGACGGCGAATACACGATCGACTCTGACGGCGGCATCCAGTACCCGCTCGTCGGCCCCATGCGGCTGGAAGGTCTGACGACCGCCGATGCGCGGCGCAAGATCGCGAGCGGCCTGCAGGGCAATTATGTCGATCCCTCGGTGACGGTGAATCTCATCAGCCAGATGCAGCAGTACGTGCGCGTCATGGGTCAGGTGCCCAAGCAGGGACGCGTCGCGTATCAGCGCGGCATGACGATCCTCGACGCCCTGGCCGACGCCGGCGGCCCGACGCGCGACGCCTCGCTGCGCAAGATGGTTCTCATCCGCCGCATGTCCGATGAGTTCGTCGCGGCTGGCCTGTTCGACTACCGCGAGATGATGCTCAATCCGTCGATCGAATCGCTCTCGGCCAACATCCCGCTCGAGCGCGGCGACATCATCTTCGTTCCAACCAACGAGCGCGCCCAGTGGGAATCGGCCTTCCAGTTCATCAGCACCATGTTCGGCGCTGCAGTTGACGTCGAGCGCGGCATCGTGCTCTACCCGGACGTGCGCGAAATCCTTCAGACCGGTGACAGTTCGACGCGGACCACGGTTATCGTTCGCTGAGTTCGGGCGGATCGAGTCCCATGACGATTCCCAGCATTGGCCAAGCGCCCCAGCCCGGCCTGGGCGGCTTGCGCACCGGGCGCCCCCTGCGCATCGCCTACTGCATCAGTCGCACGTTTGAACGCTTCCAGGGCACCTACGGCCGCTACTGCGGCCAGGCGCGACTGCTGCGCGACGCCGGCCATGACGTGACCGTCTTTGCCGTCAATCGCGAGATGAAACTCCCGCCTGACGAGGATCACTTCGGCGTGCGGGTGCACCGCGTGCCGGTGCGGTCGCAGAGCTGGGGCGGGCCGAAGAACTTTCTCAGTTTCCGAAAGATGCATCGGGCGATTTTCGACTGCCTCGCGAGCGGCAGATTTGACGCGGTCAAGATCATCGGCCAGGACCTGAGCCCAATGATCCCCATGATTCAGCGCCGGCTCAATCTGCCCGTCATCTTCGATGCGCACGAGCCGGAGATCTACGGCTTCTGGACCGGCCCCCGCCGCATGCTGCTGCCCATCATCTACGGCCTCGAGCGCCGCTACAGCCGCATGGCACAGGCCGTGCAGATCACCAGCAACTGGCAGAAGAACAAGTACGAGCAGTGGGGTTGCCGCGACGTGACCATCGTCGGCAACCAGCCTCTCTGGGACGAGCGCATCGACGCGTGGCCCGAAGGCAAGTTCGACGCCGTCAAGGCCGGCGGGCCGGTCATGTTCGGCCGGCTGGGCACGGTGTACAAGGGGACCGGCCTGCACGAGTTGCTCCAGGCCTTTGCCGCCGTGTTTGCCAAGTACTCCGATCGGGCCCGGCTGCGCCTTGCCGGCAAAGTCGCCGAGTACTACGAGGATGAATTCGCCCGCACCATTGAGCCGTACCGCGATGGAATCGTCCTCAGCGGCGCGTACTCGACCACGGATATGCCGGAGTTGTACGCGCAGATGCACGTCTCCGTGCTGCCGTATCTCAATGACGCCAACTTCCGCTACATCAATCCGAGCAAGTTCTATGACTCGATCGCCAACGCCTGCGTCGTGGTCATGACGCCTATCGGCGACATGGGTGAGATCCTGGCCCGCGTGCACTGCGGCCGCACCATCGACCCCGAGCGCATCGACACAATCGTCGAGGCGATGACGCACTACCTTGAGCATCCTGAAGACATCGAGCGTGAAGCGCGCGCCGGCTTCGAAGCCAGCCTCGGCGAATTCTCCTGGAAGGCCAATCAGCGCCAGCTCGAAGAGACCTTCCAGCGAATCGTGCAGTAGGCGGCCCGCGAGCCTATCCAGCCAGGGTCGCATCGGCCGAGCGCACCGCATCGCAGAAGCGCCGGATGGCGTCGGGGTTCTTGATCCCGCGCTCGGCCTCCACGCCGCTCGAGACGTCCACGGCGTACGGGCGGACAGCCGCGATGGCCTCTCCCACGTTTTCACGCGTGAGCCCGCCCGCAAGCATGAGCGGCGCGCGGATCGAGTCGCGCTGCCCCGCCAGGGCCCGCCAGTCCAGAGTGGCGCCGCCCCCGCCGTCGGACCCGTCCACGAGCAGCATGTCGATACTCTCCACACCCGACCAGCGGCGCATCGCCTCCTCGCCGTAGCGGATGCCTTTGATAACCGGGAATGCCTCGCGCACCATCTCAACGCACGCGGCGTCCTCTGAGCCGTGCAGTTGCACGAGATTGATGCACGCTTCGCCAGCGATTTCGCAGACGACGGCGGCCTTTTCATCGGCGAACACGCCCACGGCGTGCACGAGCGGCGGCAAGAGGCAAACCAGGTCCGCGGCCGCCTCCGGTTCGATGTATCGTGGTGAAGAACGCACGAAGACGAATCCCACGGCATCGGCGCCGGCATCGACGGCGGCGAACACATCCGCTTCCGAGCGAAGGCCGCAGATCTTGACTCTCGTTCGGGCCGTCACCCGGCCGCCTCGCCTGCATCGCGCACGTAATGCTCGATGACTTCTACGCGCGTCATCCCGATGCGGCCCAGCGCTTCTGTTGATGTTTCATCCGTCTCGTCCACCGCCGCGATAATCTGCCGGAACTGCGATCGCTTGGCGAGATCGACCACGTGCCAGAGCAGGGCATCCACCGTGGCGTCGAGGTCGGCGTGGTCGTCCACGCGCAAGGCCCGAAGGATGCCGATCTCGGAGACGGTCAGCGCGCCGACGCATCCGACCACCTGACCGTCCTTGCGAACCGCCAACACATCGAGCGCATCGGAATCGAGCAGCCCGGCTTCGCACACCGCCAGGCAGGAGTCGGCAGCGCAGGAGCGCGCCGCCGCCCAGCGATCCAGAAACGCGCAGTAGCCGGGGACAACAGCGCGGGCCGACACGACCTGATAACCTTCGGGCCGCCTTGGCGAATGAACGGTCGTTCCCAGCATCAGAAGGGCCTGGTGGCGCGTGGTGTAGTCCCGCCGCGTCAGTGGCTCGTGCCACGAGTCGTCGAGTGCTGCGGCAGTCGGGGCGAGAAGATGACACGTCGCGTGCTGGGCTGAAAAGTGCGCTTCGATTCGGCTGAGCACGCCCTCGGCATCGCTGCCCGCCGGGACGTGGACGTCGCGAGCGCAACAGGCCGCTGGGCACATGCTGAGATTCTGATTGCACAGCGCCAGCGCCCCCTCGAGGGGCGTCTCCTGCGGCGCAAGGGCGCGGCTCAATTCGAGGTTCCCCTTGCGCACGGCGCGCACGAGGGCCTCAATGGTCGCCGCACCTCGCCCTCCGATAACCGGCAGTTCCATGCCCAACAATAGCCCGCCATGCTGCGCCGCCGCCTCAGCGGTGTGCTCGCCCGGCAACATCCTGCAAGGCGCGACGGCGGCGTGCCGCCCATTTATCGTCCAAATGCCGTGCGGTGGCCCCGGCGCGCCGGTTGTACAATTGCGGCAGGAGAAGATGATCATGAACTCAAGAGCAGTCATTGCCTGCGCGATCGCCGCGCTGCTGTCCGGGTGCGCCTCGTCCCAGCCGCAGGGCCTTTCACGCTCGGCGCAGCGCCCGGCGTCAGCGGCTGCGCCGCCGGAGGGAGCACATCGAGACCCCGCACTCGCCTTTGCCACGCCCGAAGTGCGCCAGATGCTCGCCGCGCGCTGGCTTGCACCGGGATTCACCTGGGACGACTGGGAGTACAGCCGCAACGACGCGCGGCTCTCGGTCGGGGCTCCTCCGCCGCGCTCCGCATTTGGGGCCTTTCAGATTACGCAGTACGACCGGCTGTATGACTTCTCCGGCCGGCCGCGCAGCAGCACGCAGACGACCGTCCGATCGATCCAGGGCGGGGCCACGCGCTGAGTCGCCGCGACCAGCGAGGCCGCCTCTCCAGAAAAATTCGTGGGGTTTTCTGAGCGGACAAATCTGCAGATTACCTGTTTTCTCTCCGCTTTGCCCCTTGACGGATTCGATCCAACACGCCATACTGACAGGAGTTGTGGTTGCGTCCGACGCTGGCGCACCGGCTGGAGTGTCCCCGGCGCGGTGGAGGTCGTCGCGATCATTCAGGTGTTTCTCCTAGGTGGGTGAGCAATGTCACTCTTCCACGCCGAGGAGAGAGAAGTGCGAGCCCAAATCAGAGTCGGGGTGGCTGCCGACTCGGATCCCTGGAAGGGGGCGCATCACATGCCGAACGTGACCAAGAAGGATCTCATCGATGGCATCGTTGAGACGACCAAAGAAAAGCGAGTCGCCGTGAAGGGCATCATTCAGGAGTTCCTCAACCTCATCGTCGAAGAACTCGGCAACGGCAACCGCATCGAACTGCGCGACTTCGGCGTTTTCGAAGTCAAACACCGCGCCCCGCGCGTCGCGCAGAACCCCAAGACGCTCGCCAAGGTCGACGTTCCGGCGAAATGCTCCGTGAAATTCAAGCCCGGCCGCCTCATGAAAGAGAAGGTCGACTTCGGCGATGCCCCGTCGCCGGATCGCGACGGCCGCGATGGGCGCGTTGCCGGGCCCGGCGCGCCCATCGTTCAAACCGCAGGCGCCCGAAGTCCCGCCCGGCTTTAGATCTCTACTCGTCCCCCCGCCGGTCCAGTGGCCAGATGAAGCGCGCCTGATCCGCTGGCGCCGCTCAGGGACGCGCCATCACTCGTTCATGTCCGCCAAACGCTCCAGACCCTGGTTCGATCGACTCACTGAACGTCTCGACGAGCGGCAGACAACCGGCTTGTGGCGCTCGCTGCAGGTCCGACGCGACGGGTCCGAACCGTTTGAAATCGATCTGTCGAGCAACGACTACCTCCGGCTCGCCAGTCACCCGCTTCTGATCGAGCGCGTTCGAAAGGCGGCGCTGTGTTCTGGCGTGGGCAGCGGATCGAGCCGGCTGGCAGGCGGCACGCGGCAGGCGCACGCCGCTCTCGAGGCGCGCTTCGCCGCATTCAAGAAGGCCGAGGCGGCGCTGCTCTTCCCAACCGGCTACATGGCCAACCTCGCCGTCCTCTCGACCCTGGCCGAGCGCGGCGACATCATCGTCCTCGACAAACTCTGCCATGCGAGCCTGTTCGACGGCGCCCGCCTCGCCGCCGCGCAGGGCGCAGCCGTCCGCACCTTTCCGCATCTGCGTTACGAGCGGCTCGATGCGCTGCTGACCGGCCACCGGCGCGCCCACCCCAACGCCGCCCGCTTCATTGTGACCGATTCGGTCTTCTCGATGGACGGCGACGCAGCCGACCTGCCGAGGCTCGCCGCCGCGCGCGACGCCCATGACGCGTGCCTCATCGTCGATGAAGCCCACGCGACGGGCGTGCTCGGACCGTGCGGCCAGGGGCTCGACAGCAGAGGCGTTGCCGACGTGACGATCTCGACGGCGAGTAAAGCGCTGGGTTCGCTGGGCGGCATCGTCTCCGGGCCGCGTGTCGTTATCGACTGCCTCGTCAACGCCGGCCGATCGTTCATCTACACCACTGCGGCGCCGCCCACGCAGGTGGCGGCGATCGACGCCGCGCTCGACGTGATTGAGCGCGAGCCGCAGCGGCGCCATCGCCTCGCCGAACTGTCCGAGACGATTCGCCATCGACTGATCAGCCTCGGCTTGACGATGCAAATGGATCCGACGCCCATCATTCCAATCCACGTGGGATCTGCACAGCGCGCGCTGGTGCTCGCCGCGCACCTCGATTCGCACGGCATCCTCGCGCCGGCCATCCGCCCGCCGACGGTCGCGCCCAATACGGCCCGGGTCCGGCTCAGCCTGCACTGCGGCTTAACGGAAGAGCAGGTTGATCGCCTCGTGTTCGCGCTGAACACCTTCGACTGGTCAGCGGAATGAAAAACGCTCCTCTCGGCTCTTGAGCACGAGAGGAGCGCTCCTTCACAATCGAATCAGAGTTCGGCTGATCGTTGCGTCAGCGGTGCCGGCGCATCGCCTCGATGCGGATCGCGACGAGCATCCGACCGCCGCGGGTGCGATGCCACTCAGCCAGAACGTGGGCGCGATCGCCGCGCTGGAGGGAATGGAGCCGGGCGGGCTCGCCGTTGAGCGTGATGCGGGTGTGCTCGGTGACGTGAATCCGGATGTCGCCGCGATCGGTATGCAGCGCGATGCCGTGATCGCCCACGGCAGAAATCACCCCGCTCAGTCGAACAGGCTCGGCGGCATTGGCCGTCTGGGTGGGGGCAAACGCGAGCAGCGCAAGAACGGTCAGCACGATGGTCAACAGATTTCGAGTCATGTCAGTCTCTCCTGGCGGGATTGGGTACTCCGGCGCCGGCGGCTCCGGCCGGCCGTCATCTCTCCAACGCCCAGCCCGATGCGACTATTGCAGAAGCGTTTCCCGAATTCTGCGCATGTCTCACTCGCCTTTCAAGGGCGTTTGAGCACCTGAACACGGTCGTTGCGACTGTCCACGACATAGAGGCGCTGCGCGTCGGCCGCGAGACCCCAGGGCGTCTGCAGACAGCCTGGGTCGTCTCCGAGCGTGCCGTAGATCCCCAGACACCGGCCGTCCCGGGCGAGGTGCTGGATCCGGCTGTTGCCAAACTCGCTGATCAGAAACGACCCGTCCGGTTGCAGCACGAGCCCGTAGGGATAGTTCAACTCACCTGATGCGCTGCCAGGCCGCCCGACGGTGAACTTCCAGCGGCCCTCGCGATCCGTTACCACTACTCGATGATTGCAGGCGTCGAGGATGACCAGTTCATCGCGCTGCGCGTCGTACTCGACGGATTGCGGCCGATTGAACTGGCCGTCTCCAAAGCCGAACTCGCCGAACATGTACAGCGGCTGTCCCTCGGCGTCAAATGCCTGGATCCGGTCATTGCCGCCGTACTCGGAGACGAAGCAGACCCCATCTGGCCCGAATGCGATGTCCGTCGGATAGAGCAGCTGGCCCGGCTCCTGACCTTCTGAGCCGAACGTGCGCTCCAGCCGGCCATCCGCGTCGTAGACGAGCACGCGGTGTTCGTGGGTGTCGGCGACGAAGAGCCGACCCGTTTCCGGCTCGACGCTTAGACCCGTGGGAAACCCGCGATCGAAGCTGGGCAGCACGATCGCGTCAACGAGTTTCCCCGCCGCGTCGAAGCGCTGGATGCGACCGGTCTTATCCACCACGCACAACAGGCGCCGGGCCTGATCCAGGGCCATTCCGCGCGGATAGACGAACTGGCCCGGACTGCGGCCCGTGGAGCCGATGATCATCACCGGCTCGAACGGCGCCTCATCGAGGCTGGCCGGCTTCTCGCAACCGCTCAAGCTCACCACCGACGCAGCACTGACCAGCACCAGAAGCACCGGTGCCGCGCGCGCAGCGCGCCGGCGCAACGCGGCGAGGATCATCGTCGCCACAAAGCCGGCCGGAACGACGATTGCCAGCAGCATCAGGCAGGTGGCCACAGCGGAATCTTCGCGCGCGTAGTGCATCTTGTTGAGCAGACTCTGCGTCAGACTGTGCGGACCGGGAGGCAGCACGATCATTGTCGTCGAAACCTCGCCCAGCGACAAGGCCGCTCCGAGGACTCCGGCCATCGCGGCGGCGGCGCCGACCCCCCAGCCACGCGCCCGCAGCCAGTTCACGAGCCCGGTGGCGCCGTCGAGCAGCCGGGCGGAGCGAAGCGATTCATCCTCGCTTCGCGCCATCCACCAGCCGATCAGCACGCTCAGTAACCCGTAGGTAGCGAGATAGCCGACGATCACCACGACGGGCCAGGCGATGTACCTCGCGCCGGGCAGGGGAATCCAGAGCGTCTCGGGATAAACCCCGTCAGTGAAACGGTCGGCGATGATCGCGCGTGACTGCAGAAGCGCCGCTCCTCGTGTGGCGGCGGGCAGAATCCCCACGACGGCCCAGCCCGCGGCTGAGAGCGTCGTGAGCCGGTGAACAGCCGGTGCGCGGTGCGACCAGCCGTAGCAGTGGCCCAGCGCCATCAGTGCCAGCAGCAGCCCCGCAGACGCAGCCCAAGCGAGACTCTCGCCGATCGCCCGTCCCTCGAGCGGTCCCAGTCGCGTCAGCGGCTCAAGGCCGCCGAGTTGCAGAGCCATGATCGCCGCCGGCGCCGCGATCGAGATGCTCAGTGCCACTCCTGCACCGATGTGCGCTTCGGCCCGGCCCGGCCGCGAGTCCTCCGATTCAGCTGCGAACGCGGTTCGCGCTCCAAGCGCCACGAGGCCGGCGAGCAGAAGGCTGACCACGATGAGCGGGCCGGCCGCGATGATCGCAGCCTCGGCGCCCGCTTCGAACCGAATCCGCCTCAGTACGCTCCCGTAGGTATCCGCAACGGGCAGACTCGCCGACGCGAGATCAAACGCGGCAAAACCGAGCAGCGTCGAGAGCAGCGCCACGCCCGCGCCCAAGGCCATCGCCGGCCGCACGTCCATGAGCGCTGCGCATTGTCTTCGCCAAACTCCGGCGCCATCGATGACGAGCATCTCATCGAGTTCCCGCGGCCGCCGGCGCAGCGCCGCGGTGACGACCAGCGCAACCAGCGGCCAGGTCCACCACGTCAGCCCCCACCAGAGTTGCCAGATCTGAATAGCCGAGGCACGCTGCGGATGGTTGGTTGCCCAGCGGGTGAGCGGCGAGTCCGGCGACTGCAGCAGCCCCCAGACCCAGTAGAGCAGATAGGGCGGGATGCAAAGCACGGCCACCGACAGCGCCGTCCACCACGTCGAGCCGCGCGGGCCAGTTCTCGCCAGGCACAGCGCCACGGGAACGCCGATGAGCGTGGCCGCGACCGTGATCGCCAGCGACCAGCCCAAGGTGACGCCCAGCAGCGCCGGCACAGCCGCCCAAGACCACAGCGGACTCGACGCCAGCCGCTCCAGCGCCTCCGGGCCGGACACGATGAACGTCCACGTCAGCGCGCTCAGCGGCGCCAGCACGCCCAGCAGCCACAGGCCGCTGAGCGCTAGGGCCAATGCCACGCCGGCAGATGCGCCTGTGAGACGGTTCACAGGGCGATTCTAGAGGTTTCGCCGGCGCGGCGGCACCCGCGCCGAGCCGACCGCGACGCCGGCTCGTTCTACACTCTGGCGTGAGTGAGAACCCCCCCCTGGGCGCTTTGCGTTCGTGTCGATGTTGCGGGCTGATTCAGCGCGCGGCGGCGCACGGCGAGGGCTTTGAGGCCCGCTGCCACCGATGCGATGCGCGCCTGCGAGGACCGGCTGCGCCTAAGTCGATGGCGCGATCTGCGGCCTTCGCACTGGCGGCTCTCATTCTCTATCCAGCCGCGATGCTCCTGCCCGTCATCGAGATCGAACAGATGGGGCACACGCATGGTGCGACCATCTGGTCCGGCGTAGTCGATCTGCTTGCCGAGGGTTCCATACTCGTCGCCGTCATCGTGCTGCTCTGTTCCATCGTCATCCCGCTGGCCAAGATCCTGGCCACCTTTTTGATTTGTTCGGGCGAGATGTTCCTGCATGGCCGGCACCGAGCAATGACCTATCGCATGCTCGAATGGATCGGCCGCTGGGGCATGGTGGATGTGCTGCTCGTCGCCCTGCTCGTGGCCGTCGTGAAACTCGGCAGTTGGCTGCGCGTCCATCCCGGGCCGGGTGCCGCGGCGTTCGCTGGAGTCGTCGTGCTCAGTCTGCTCGCCTCGGCCGTTTTCGATCCGGAAGCCATCTGGCAGGAGGAGGAATCTGCATGAGCGATTCGGCCGATCCGGAACGCGAACCTGCGGCAACCGACGCGTTGCCCGAAGCTCGCATCGTGCCGCGCCGGGCGTGGGGGTCCTGGGCGTGGCTGGCGCCGGCCATCGCTCTCGTTGCCGTTGCGGCGCTGGCCTACCAGGCGATCCGCGAACGAGGCTTGCCCATTCAGATCACCTTTGCCAACGGGCGCGGCATTTCCGCCAACGACCCCGTCAACTGCCGCGGCGTTCAGGTCGGCGTCGTCGAGCGCGTGCGTCTCGACGGAGACCTCCAAGGCGTCATTGTCAGCGTGCGCTTGTTTCCAGACTCCGAGCCGCTCGCGGCCGAAGGCACGCAGTACTGGATCGTGCGGCCGGAAGTCAGCCTCAAGGGCGTGACGGGTTTGGATGCGCTGCTCGGCCCGCGCTACATCGAGGTGGCGCCTGCCGAGGTCGGCTCGCCTCGAAAGACGCGCTTCGAGGGTCTCGAATCGCCGCCGCCGATCGGCAAGTTGCTGCCCGGGACGCTTGAAATCGTGCTGCAAGCTACGCGCCGCGGCTCGGTGACCATCGGCGCGCCGGTGACCTACCGCGACATGCGGGTCGGCCGCGTTATTGACGTTCGGCTGAGTCCGGATTCCACGCGCGTGGAGGTTCTGGCGGCCATCGAGCCGGCGTTTGTGCCGCTCGTGCGCGATAACTCGCAATTCTGGAACGCCAGCGGAGTGGGCGTTGATTTCGGTCTGTTCGGCGGACTGACACTCCGAGCCGACTCGCTCGAATCGATCCTCACAGGCGGAGTCGCCTTCGCCACCCCGGACAAGAAAACAGGCGATCCCGTCCACAACGGGCATGTCTTTGAATTGGCCGCGAAAGCGGAGGATGAATGGCTCACCTGGGAGCCGAGCATCGCGCTCGACGCGGATTCGCGCGGAGCTGAGCCGTAGAGCGGCACCCGGTGAATGGCATGGAACCGGAGAGGGTGATCACGCGAATTGGAACTCGCTGGATGATCGCGCGACGGGGGCAGGTTGGGGCCTGTACCTCGCATTTTGCGCACTCACATCGGGGTCATCGGTGGCGACTCCCGCCATTTGAGGATAATGTCAGTGATGCGATCGCGGCGTCCAGTCGACCCATTTTCGGGCCGGGCGCTGTGATTCTTTCGATGAGACCGGGCGAACACTGACGGACTGGAACGGAGCCTCATGGCCAGAAAGCGCCTCAAACTCGGGGAGCTCCTCGTTCAAGAGGGCAAACTCGACGACAAACAACTCGCACAAGCGCTGGAAGTGGCCAAGGGCCAGGGCAAGCGGCTCGGCGACACCCTCGTGGATCTCGGGTTCGTCCAGGAATCGGACTGCGCCAAGGCGATCGCCCAGCAGTTCGGCCTCGAATTCTTCGATCTCAATGCCCCGGGCGCCACTGAAAAGGTCCAGTTCGACCTGCTCCCGGAGGACCTGATCAAGAAGCACTTTGTCCTGCCACTGAACAAGACCAACGGCCGACTGAAGCTGCTGATTCACGATCCCATGGATCTGCAGTTGCTTGACATGCTGCGCTTCCGCCTGAACTGCGAGATCGACACCAAGGTCTCGCCGCGCAGCGACATCAAGGCCTACATCGACAATCGCCTCGGCGGGCCCGCCGCGGGCAAGTCGATGTTCGAAGAGGCCGGCTCGTTCGTCACCGAGTCCATCGACGTCACGATGGACAAGTCGGTCGACTCGTCGATCGACATCGCGGCTGGCGAGGATGCGCCGGTCATCAAACTGGTCAGCCGCATCATCACCGAGGCCGTGCGCAGCCGCGCTTCGGATATCCATGTCGAGCCCTTCGTCGATCGCGTGCGCCTGCGCTATCGCATTGACGGCGTGTGCCACATCCGCGACGATCTTCCGAAGCGCATGCAGAACGCGGTGCTGGCTCGCATCAAGCTCATGGCGGGCGTCAACATCGCCGAGAAGCGCCTGCCGCAGGACGGCCGCATCAAAATGAACGTGGACAACGCGATGATTGACTTCCGCGTCAGTTCATGTCCGGCGTACCACGGCGAGTCGATCGTGCTGCGTATTCTGCGCCCCGATTCGGTGCGCATCGGCCTCGAGAGTCTCGGCTTCGAGCGAGACAATCTCGAAGTCTTCAACCGCATCATCCGCCGGCCCAATGGCATCTTCCTCGTAACGGGCCCGACCGGCTCGGGCAAGACGACCACGCTCTATTCGGCGCTGTCAGTGCTCAATCGGCCGGACAAGAAGATCATCACGGCCGAAGACCCGGTCGAATACAACTTCACCGGGATCAACCAGTGCCAGGTGCGAGAGAAGATCGGCCTGACCTTCCCGTCGATTCTCCGATCGATGCTCCGTCAGGCGCCCAACATTGTGCTCGTGGGCGAAATCCGCGACCGCGAAGTGGCGGAGGTTGCCATCCAGGCCGCCCTTACCGGCCACCTCGTGTTCAGCACGCTGCACACCAACGACGCGCCTTCGGCGATCACGCGTCTAATCGACATGGGCGTGCCGCCGTTCCTGGTGGCCAGTTCCATCCAGGCCGTCATGGCCCAGCGGCTCATCCGCGTGCTCTGCCCCAAGTGTCGCGCGGCCGACGACCAGCCCGATCCCAAGTTTCTCAATCTGTGCGGCATCACGGCCCAGGATCGCCAGACGAAGACGATCTATAAGGCGGTCGGCTGCGCCAACTGCGGCGGCACCGGCTTCCGCGGCCGTAAGGCCATCTTCGAAATGATGCTGATGAACTCCACGCTGCGCGACATGGCCTTCCGGCGCGAGTCGCTGGCCGCCATTCGAGCCGAGGCCCTCGCGTCGGGCATGCGGCCGCTGCTGGGCGACGGCCGCATCAAGATCCTCAGCGGCGTCACCACGCCGGCCGAGATCGCGCGCGTGGCCCAGGTAGCGGGTATCGTCGAGGAATAAGGGACCTTCGCCCTGGTGTTGAAATCGCGTATCGGCTCGCCGCGCCGGGCCCCGGACTCCTGAAGAAAGCAAACGCCAATGTCCACGCTTCAGATCGACCGACTGCTTGAAACCGTCATTCGCCAGGGCGCCTCGGACCTGCACCTGGCCGTGGGCCGCAAGCCAACCATCCGCCTTCACGGCCGCCTGCGCGAACTCAACACCAAGATGCTCGGCCCCGACGACACCATGGCGCTGATGAAGTCGATCACCTCCGAGCGCAGCCAGCAGGAACTGCAGGAAGAGGGCACCTGCGACTTCGGCTTTGCCTACGGCGAGGAGGCGCGTTTCCGCGTCTCCGTCTTCCGCCAGAAGGGCTCGCTCTCGCTGGTGCTTCGGCAGATTCCCAACAAGATCATGTCGTTCGAGCAGATCGGCCTGCCTCCGATCTGCAAGGAACTGATCCGCCGGCCGCGCGGCCTGTTTCTCGTGACGGGGCCGACCGGCTCGGGCAAGACGACCTCGCTGGCGACCATGATTGACTACATCAACGTCAACATGGACCACCACATTGTGACGATCGAAGACCCGATCGAATACTACCACCCGCACAAGAAATCGATCGTGAACCAGCGCGAAGTGGGGGTGGATGTCCCCTCGTTCTCCGAATCGCTCCGGCGCGTGCTGCGTCAGGACCCGGATGTGATCCTCGTCGGCGAAATGCGCGACCTGGAGACGATCGAAGCGGCCATCACAGCCGCCGAAACCGGCCACTTGGTCTTTGCCACCCTGCACACCACCGGCGCCGCGGGCACGATCAACCGCGTCATCGACGCCTTCCCGACCAACCAGCAGGAGCAGGTGCGCGTTCAGTTGTCGGTCACCCTGATCTGCATCCTCAGCCAGGCGCTGCTGGCGCGGGTGGACAAGCCCGGCCGCGTGGCTGCATACGAGTTCCTTGTCGTCACCCCCGCCATCGCCAACCTCATCCGCGAGAACAAGGTCTTCCGCATCGACTCGGCCATCCAGACCGGCAAGAAGTTCGGCATGCAGCTGCTCGACGACCACCTCTGGTCCCTCTACGAGCGAGGTTTGATCTCGGCCGACGAGATGATCGACAAGGGCAAGAATCCGAGCGATCTGACGGAAAAAGTGCACCGCTCCGGCGGGGTGGTGGGTCGGACCGAACTCGACGAGTCGGAAGAGTGAGCCAGACGATCGGGCCAGCGCGGATCAACTTTCTCCTGCGTAACTGCTGCGGACTCACTCTTTCGGGTGATGGAACTCAGCCACCGTCCGCGCACGCTGTTCATCGGGAGGAGGCGATTCACGGCAAGTTCAGAGCCGTTTCGAGCCTCTTCCGGCGCGCCGGACGTGGCGCGGAAAAGGACCTCCGGCGGATCAATTTGGTTTTGAAACCACAAAAGAGCACTGAAATCTACGAGAAATAACGTTTCAATTCGTTTTTGTGGGTTGTTGGACTCTGGATTCGCGGCAATAATGGAACTAGGTAGCCGGGGGTGGCCCGGTGCGAGGCACAGCGTGCCGGACCACTCCCGTGTTGCCCAACTGTGAAAGCGGGATCATGGCAGATCTTTCAGAATACAAAGGACGGAAGTTCGGACGCGTCCTGACCAAGATGGGCAAGGTGTCCCGCGAGCAGGTTTACGAGGGTCTTGCCCTTCAGAAAAAGCGCAAGTGCCGGCTCGGCGAGGCGCTTTGCGAACTTGGCTACATCAAA
This sequence comes from Phycisphaerales bacterium, assembly GCA_020852515.1. NCBI lineage: Bacteria > Pseudomonadati > Planctomycetota > Phycisphaerae > Phycisphaerales > Phycisphaerales bacterium. The sequence continues at coordinate 238,326 of JADZAS010000016.1, read as the reverse complement.
GAAGATGACATCCTCAAAGCGCTCGCTTACCAGGCCGGCATGGAACTGGTGGATCTCGAGTCGCTCCCGGTGAACGAAGAAGCGATCGCGGCGCTGCCTGCCGTATCGGCCAACGCCTACCAGGTCGCTCCGATCGACTTTGAGGCCAAAGGCCGGCACATCACCGTCGCCATCAAGTCGCCGGACAACTTTTCGGCGGTCGATGACTTGCGACTGCTCATGGGCTTCAAGGTCACGGCTGTGCTGGCGCCCGAAAAGCAGGTAACCGAGTTCATCAAGAAGCACTATTCCGCTGCGGATACCGGCCTGACGTCGATGTACGACGAACTTGCCGGTCGCGAGGACCTGGCCCAGTTCCAGGGCCGCGGTGATTCGATCGACCTGAGCGAGATTGCGGCGGCGGCGCACGACAACCAAGTCATCAAACTGATCAACCTCGTTCTGCTCCAGGCCATCCGAGACCGCGCGTCGGACATCCACTTCGAGCCGTTTGAAGATGAATTCAAGATGCGCTACCGCATCGACGGCGTGCTCTACGAGATGATCCCTCCGCCGACGTACCTGGCGATGCCGATCGCTTCGCGCATCAAGGTCATGTCGAACCTGGACATCGCCGAGCGCCGCCTGCCACAGGACGGCCGCATCGAACTGCAGGTCGGCGGCAATCCGGTGGACTTGCGCGTTTCGGTGCTCCCGACGATTTTCGGGGAGTCGGTGGTCATGCGTGTGCTCGACCGCTCCAACGTGCAGTTGAGCCTCGACAAGATCGGGCTGCGGCAGGACGAGTTCCAGAAGTTCCGCCAGCTCGTCAACAAGCCCAACGGCATCATCATCGTGACCGGTCCGACCGGCAGCGGCAAGACGACCACGCTCTACGCGGCGCTCAACACCCTGAACACGCCGGAGGTCAAGATCCTCACGGCCGAGGACCCGGTCGAATACGACATCGACGGCCTGTGCCAGGTGCAGATGAACGCCGAAATCGGCCTCACGTTCGCGCGAACGCTGCGAAGTTTTCTGCGTCAGGATCCGGACATCATCCTGGTGGGCGAAATCCGCGACAAGGAGACGGCGGAGATCGCCGTCCAGGCGTCGCTCACGGGCCACCTTGTGTTCACGACGCTGCACACCAACGACGCGCCCAGTTCGATTGTGCGTCTGCTGGACCTCGGACTCGAGGCCTTCCTTCTGACGGCGACGATCGAAGCGATCGTGGCTCAGCGCCTGGTGCGGCGCATCTGCGTCAAGTGCAAGGAGCAGTACAACCCGTCGGAGGCCGAGTTGATGGAACTCGACCTGCGGCCCGAAGACGTGCGCGGCCGCACGTTCTTCCGCGGCAAAGGCTGCGAAGCGTGCAACAACTCGGGCTTCAAGGGGCGCATGGCCATCTTCGAGATCATGACGATCGACGACGACATCCGCGAGATGATCATGAAGCAGGCGAGCGTGGGCGTGCTGCGGGCCGAGTCCCGCAAGCGCGGCATGCGCAGCCTGCGCGAGTCGGGCCTGAACGCGATCTACGAAGGACAGACGACGATCGACGAAGTGATCCGTGAAACGATCAGTGAAGAGGATTAGAGGCGGGGAGTGATCGGCGCGTCGCCGCGGGCGACGGTCGGTTGAACGAAGATCAGACAGGCGGCGAGCATCGCCGCATCGGCATTCGGAGCAGCCACCATGCCCACATTCGCGTATGAAGCGCTCGACGCGTCCGGCAAGCCTCGCAAGGGCGAGATTGACGCCGGCACCAGCGACGAGGCGATCACCAAGATCAAGAGCCAGGGGTTCTTCCCCACGTCGGTGCGCGAGCGCAAGAGCAAGGGCGGGCCCAAGACCGAAGCCGCCAAAACGACCAAGCGCAAGAAGAAGAAGGGCGAGATCAGCATCAACATCGGCCGCGTGAAGGTCAAGACGCTCACGCAGTTCACGCGGCAGCTGTCCACGCTGCAGGACGCAGGCCTCTCGCTGCTGCGTTCGCTGCAGGTGCTCGAGCAGCAGCAGAAGCCGGGCATGATGAAGAACATCATCGGCGAAATCGCCGAAGACGTCGAAGGCGGCAGCACGCTTTCAGACGCGATGGCCAAACAGCCCAAGGCGTTCGACCGGTTGTACGTCAAGATGGTGGCGGCCGGCGAGGTCGGCGGCGTGCTCGACCTCATCCTTCAGCGCCTGGCGGACTTTCTCGAAAAGGCCCAGCGGCTGCGGGCGAAGATTCGCGGCGCCATGATCTACCCGGCGGCAGTCATCAGCATCGCGGTGCTCATCGTCTCGGGCATCATGGTGTTCGTCATTCCCAAATTCCAGGAGATTTTCATCGACTTCGAGATTGAGCTGCCCGGCCTGACGGTGTGGCTCATCGACACCAGCCGATGGATGGCCGCGGCCGATCCGGGGCAGACGATCCCTGGCGCCGTGTGGGTTATTTTCTCGCCTTTCATTGCGTTCCTGTTCATCAAACTGGTGCGCAAGACCGAGCCGGGCCGGGCGGTGGTCGATCGAATCAAGCTGTATCTGCCGCTGATCGGGCCGCTGATCAAGAAGGCGACGGTCGCGCGATTCACGCGAACGCTTGGAACGCTCATTTCGGCCGGCGTGCCGATCCTCGAAGCGATCATGATCACGCGCGACACGTCGGGCAACTATGTGTATGAGAAGGCGCTGACGAAAGTGCACGACTCGATCCGCGAAGGCGAGTCCTTCGCCAACCCGCTGCGCGAAACGAAGGTCGTGGATGCGATCGTCGTGAACATGGTGGACGTTGGCGAAGAGACCGGCGACCTCGATGCGATGCTTCTCAAAGTCGCCGACAACTACGACGAAGAAGTCGAAGTCGCAGTCAGCTCGCTCATCTCCCTGCTCGAACCGCTCATGGTCGTGATTCTCGGCGTGATCGTCGGCACGATCGTCGTGGCGCTGTTCATGCCGCTGGTCACGATGATCGAGTCGGTGGGCAACCAATGATGCGGTTCGCCAGCCGACACCGGTGCGGCGCCGGGATGAAAGGAAGGCCGCGATGACGCAACGCAAAACGCGCAAGCACGTCGCCAACGGACGGATTCGACGGGGATTCACCCTCATCGAAGTGCTCATGGTGGTGGCCATCATCGCGGTCCTCGTCGGCCTGCTCATCGTCGCGCTGAACAAGGTGCGCGGCACCGGCGAAAGGGCCTCGACTGAGAAGCTCATGCAGTCGATCGATGCCGGGCTTTCGCAGTTCAACGCCGACCACGGTTTCTTTCCGCCGCTGCTCGATGACACCATCGGCACGGGCGGCGGAGGCGAATTGCAGCCATATCCCGTCGATCGCTCCGACGACATCGATTACTACAGCGCGCTCACGCTGGCGCCGTATCTCATGGGCGTGGGCGATCTCAATGGCGACGGCGACGTCGACCAATACGACGACGGACTCGAAGGCGCCGGCTTCCGCGAACCCGGCCCGGACCGCGCGTGGGGCTATTCCTACAGAGGCACGAACGGCAACGGCCGCGCGGCCTATTGGGCGAGCAAGGAAAAGGTGGTCAATCAGCAGCGGCAGATCCCCGGCAAGACCTACGGCCCGTATGTCCAGGTCAGCGGCGATCGGCAGGTGGCTATCGGCAAGAACCGCGCCGGCGTGCCCTTCGACCGCGACGTGCGGCCGCTGTTCGTCATCAATGACTTCTGGGGCGGCTCGATCCGCTACTACCGCAATTGGCCCAAGGTCCTGCCTCAGGGCGAGCGACTCGAGGACCACGTGCCGGTGTGGTTCGGCTCGCTGGCGGCGGACCAGGTCGAGAGTTTCCGCATGCAGGCGCGCAGCGTCGAGTACGTGCTCATGTCCGAGGGCCCGGATACGAAGGCGAAGAACGACGACATCGACGCGGCAGAGAACCGAGACAACATCGTGAGGGCGCAGTCATGACGGCGGCCAACGCACGCCCAATCTCCCTGGCTGGATCCCGGCCGGCATTCTCGCTCATCGAGATGATGATCGTCATCGGGCTGGTGGTTCTGCTGGCGGTGATCACCGTGGTGGTCGGCCGCAGCGTGGTCGGCAAGGCGAAGGTCGATCAGTGCCGGCAGGTGCTGCAGACGCTCGATGCCACGCTGACGGAGTATCAGGCGGAGCGGGGCGGCATCCCGCCGTTCCAGGTCCGCGCCTACATGCCGCCGTCGGGTATCGGAGCGAGCGAGGCGAGAGTGCGGCGAGAGATCGCGGTCTACCTGGAGCAGGTGCAGGGGTTCACCGGCATCGACAAGCAGCTGGCCACGATCGATTCGTCCTTCCTCGTGAAGCGCCAGCAGATTTACACGGATCTTGCCGGGTACCCATACGCCGGACGCGTGAGCAGCGACGATCGCGCGTCGGTGCGCGATCCGTGGGGGATGGAGATTCTTTACATCCATCCAACTGAAGAGAACGAAAAGGCATTCGAGGCCTTCGGCAAGCCGCTCAACGAGCGGCCGTACTTCATGTCCGCCGGCCCGGACGGCGAATACGAAACGCTGGACGACAACATCTACTCCTACGAGGTGGACAAGCCTCGCGAGGGGCGGGGCTGAGCCCGGCAGAACGTCGGCGCCCCCAAGGCAAGTGAGGATCGGGATATGCAGATCATGACCCACAACCGCGAATCGAAGCGCCCCGCCGCATTGCGGCGTGCGTTCACGCTCGTCGAATTGCTCGTGGTGATGGGCGTGATGCTGGTGCTGGTGGTGACGACGCTGCCCGCGTTTCGGTCAATCCAGAAGTCCGGCCGCCTTTCCGGCGCGATCAACGCGGTGACGACGACGCTCAACAACGCCCGCTCCCAGGCGGTGCGCGAGGGTCGCGACGTGGCGGTGATGTTCCGCTTCGACACGGTGCGGCAGGTGTGTTCGATGGAAGTGCTGCGCGCGGAGGCGACGGTGTACGACGCCGATCGCCTCAGCGGCCGCATGGATGCCGCGACCGTTTTCGTGGCGATCAAGGGCCAGGCGCCCGTGGACCTGCCCCGCGGCGCCGGCGTGTTCGGCTACGGCTACGGCGCCTCGCGCGGAAGCGGCGGCATCGATTCGCACAACTGGTACGAAGATCTCGGCGCGATTCCGGAATTCCGCGGGGCGTATCCTGTTGATCCCTGGCTCCAGCCGCGCACCGACGTGCGCGTGTTCGCCGAAGACAGCGAACCCACAACGCCGGATGTCGAGATGCTCGACACGTTCATCATCCGGTTCAGCCCCGACGGCTCAGTCGTTTCAAATGCGGAAGAACTCGGCAGCCTGGCCAACGGCGGCGACTCGTTCCTCGATCTCGATGAGCCCGACAGCACCGAATACCGCGTCTGGAAGCCCAAGGTGACGACGGGTAACTTCAATAACGCGCGAGAGAAGTCAGTGCATGCGGAATACCAGTTGCGCTGCGTGCCGATGCTGGCGGTGGTTGATCTTTTTGAGATGAGTGATGCGATTGGAGTGCGCCAGCCTTGGATGGTGCTCGGCCCCGATTTTCAGCAGGACCGGTGGGATGCAAACGCCAACGGCCGGGCGGATCAACTCGAAATCAACGACTGGATTGAACTCAACGCCAACTCGATCTCCTTCAACCGGTTCACCGGCGAACTCATGCGCGATATTAAGAGGTGATCCATGCACAGGGATCCGCATCGACATTCTGAATCATCCGGCTTTCGCTGGCGCCGCAGTCGCGGCTTCACGCTTGTCGAAGTGCTGATCTCCGCGATCATCCTCGCGATCGGCCTGATCGGCCTGGCCGCGGTGTTTCCCGCCGTCATCAGCCAGCAGCAGTCGGCCAATGACCTCACGACGGCGGTCTCCGTCAGCGCCACGGCCGACAGCGTGCTCGCCACGCGCCTGCCGGCGCTGCGCGAGCGGCTCAACGACGAGGGCGTCGCCAACTTGCTCGGCACGTCGTGGTACCGCATCAACGCCGCCGAGGGCCGCGACGACAACTTCTACCTCCAGACGCCGTGGCGGCCGCCGTTTCCCGATCTGCGCCTGCGTGAGGACGCGACGTTCGAGATCGGCTCGGGCAGCCCGGGCGTGCATCACGAGTACGACGTTCAGTTGCCGTATCGGCCCATTGCCAACGACGGCGAGCCGGGCGACCTGCTGGTGCGGGTGATCTATCAGCGCTCCGGTGTGCCGGTGGATGAATACTTCACTCTGGTTCCCGACCCGTCTGCGCCGACCAATCCGCAGTTCATCGAAGGCGAGAATGCGCGCGGGTGGCTGTCGGGCCAGCAGGGGCCCAATCGGATCAACTTCCTCACCGGGCGCATCCAGTTCTACTTCAATCTCGGCGTGAACGAAGTTGTGAAGCAGGTGACGGTCGAGTACCGCTGGCTCAATGACCGAATCGTCTCGCACCCGGATCGCACCTATCCGACCGCGTCGCCGCGCTATGCGTGGGACATGGCCTTCCGCCGCAATGCCGACGGCCAGATGCAGTACACGACTTTTGTGTACCGCTTCGACGGGCTCAACGCGCCCTTCGAGCCGGAGATTCCCGGCCGCTGGAGTATTTCCAACAACGAACAGTCGGGCATGCTGCGAAGAGATTTCGCATTGGTGGTCTACAACAGCCGCGAAGGCCGGTACGAACTGCAGACGCGCGGCACCGGGATGGCCCAGCAACTCGAGGCCGGCTCATGGCTGCTGCCCATTGACGGCACCAGCGTGCTGCGCGTGCGCCGGTCCATCCCCAGCACGGGCGCCTCGCCGTGGTTTGAACTCGAAGGCCCGCCGATGCGCGTGCGTCCGGACGGCGTGGCCGAGCCGATGACGGGCAGCGTGGAGTTCTGGTACATGCCCACGACGATCAAGGCGTTCAGCGAGCAGGGTCAGGAAATCGGCGTGTGGCGCATTCGCCCGCTGCTGGCGACGACCCGGCAGGTGCAATTGTGAGAAGGGCTGCCATGCATCATCCATTCGCGCCTCGTTCGCGCCGCGCGTTCACGATCGCCGAACTCATCGTGGCCGTCGGTGTGGCACTGCTGCTCATCGTCGGCGTGGGGCGCATCTTCACCACCACCCGCACCACCATCTCCACCGGTGAGGCGTCGGCGCAACTCACGCAGTATGGCCGCACGCTCGAACGCCTCTTGCGCGACGACTTTGGCTCGATCATCCGCAACGGCCAGGCGTACATGGTCATCCGCAACGAGCGGCTCGGCAGCGGAAACGACGTGCGCACCCGCTTCAACAGGCGGCGCGGCATCTATTTCGACCAGGATGAAGAGCAGGCCGGGCGCGACCTTGGCACGCGCCGGCTGGACCAGATCGTCTTCTTCACCGGCGGCGACCAGGCCAGTTATCAATATCGGAATCCCAGTTTCGGCCAGCAGAACATCATCGCGCGCAACGAAGCCTCCGCCGTCGCGCGGGTGTGGTGGGGGCACGGACTGCGCGATCCCAATGTCAATGACGGCGTGGACGGCATCAAGATCGGCACCGGGCTCAACGGTTATAACGCCTACTTCGCCCAGGACCGCACCGCCGGCGGCGTGGGCGGCGCCGACACCGCCAATCGGTACGTCAAGGACTGGGTGCTCGCCCGCCAGCCGGCGCTGCTTTACACCCGCGCCCAGGCCGGGTGCGACAACTCCACGAGCGAACTGGAACTCAACTTCGCGCTCAGCCCCATCGAGATCTACAACGAAGTCGATCCGTACTGGTTCGACAACCAGTACTTCTACCCCTGTCCGCTCGGCGCCAGCGACCCGAGGCGGCGCCTCTCGGCCGGCTACGTGGACATCATCGACATGTCGCTCCAAGACGTCATGGCCGGCGTGACCGAATACGGATGGCTGCGCAATCGACAGACCGGCCTGCTCGAGCGCGTGCCCGATCCGCTCGACATCGTTCTCCCGGGGCTCACCGGCTCGCTGGGTGGTCTGGACTGGCGGCAGGACATGGCCCTCGTCGATGCCCCGCCGAACTACATCTCCGACAACCTCGATCGCACTCAACTGGAGACGATCAACGAGCGGTGGGCGCGCCAGCAGCGTTACCGGATGATGTATTCAACCGGCCGCATCCGCGTCGAATCCGCGGTACCCTCGCCGAGCCGGTCGGACCAGATGCTCACGCACGCGACGCTCATGCAGGGTTGCAGCAACTTCGAAGTCGCGTGGAGCACGGGCCAGGTGAACTATCCCGAAGGCGATCTCGTCTGGTACGACATCAACAACCCCGCCAATCCGTACGCCTTCCACCCCGGCAAGACGAACCAGGATGTGGCTGAGCAAACGCCGCCCGATGCGCGGTCGTGGTTCATGACGGAGGCGCTTCCGCCGAGTTCCGGCATTTCCGATTCGTTTACCACGGTGCCTAACGTCGAAGCGCAGAACGATGATCTGTACTACGCCGTGTTCGGCGCCTTCGTGCCGCGCGACAACGACGAGAGCCGCAGCGCGGCCTGGCCGTGGCCCAAACTCATCCGCATCCGCGCCACGCTCCACGATCCGCAGGGCCGCATCCAGGGTGGTCGCCAGTTTGAATTCGTCTTCAACCTGCCTGGTTCGCCCGATTCGCTGGGCAGTTGAGGCGATGCACACCGCGCGGTGACGCGCCAGGACCTGAGCAGCACAGGAGATTGACCATGCACGGGCGAAAGAACAAGACCAGCAGGCATCGCGCCAGGCCGGCCTCGAGCCGGCGCGGCAGCGTGCTCATCCTCGTGGTCGGCGTACTGGTCCTTCTGGCCATCTCGGCCGCGGTCTACGTCGGCGTCGGCCAGCAGGAGCGACTCGCGGCCTCGGCCAGCGAAATGAAGAGCCACCGCGACGCGGTGGCGGCCAAGGCCGTCGATTACGTCGGCCAGATCATTGCGTACGACCCATTCGGTGGCGATCCCGGCGCGAGATTCCCCTTCGAAGATCTGACGGACAACCTCGGTTTCCAGAAGCTGTATCTCGGCGAGCGCTGGGACTATCCCTACACGCGGCCCGGCAATTCGTCGCAGTTCAACGTGCTCGCCGACCCATGGCTGGCTGATCTTGAACCTGTCGATTCCGATGGCGATGGGATCTGGGACATCTGGCGGCACATTTCCAACGTGCATCCGCAGGGTCGCTTCGTGTCGCTCGCGGGGTTCTTCAGCGGTGCGCGCGGCTTGGGGAACAACAGCGGCTTCTACGCCGATCTTTACATCGGCGGCAGCAACGCGAATCCCTACCGCCTCGACACCTACACCAATGCCAATCGCGCCGATCCGTTCGATTACTCCGTGCAGATGGGTCGGCAGTTTCTTGGCGAGGCTGATGATTCCATCGTCACCTGGGCCGACCGCATGCTCGGCGCCGACACCGACGGCGACGGCCGCATCGACGCCCGCTGGACCGAACTGCCCGACGTCTGGGGCCTGCCCAAGGAAATGCGCATCTTCGGCGCGTTCCGAATCGTCGACGCCTCGGCGATGCTCAACCTCAACGCCAACTTTGAACTGGGCGCCAGCAGCCCTGACGAATTCACCGACGCCGTGAGCCTCGGCCGCACTCCTGCTGACGTTGACCTCTACACGCTGCTGTTCGATGCGTTCCAGGACTGGGGTGGACCGAACAACGACGACGCGTTTATTAACGGCGCCATGAGCGGCCGGCCGGGCTTCAAGAAGCACCTCTTCGACACGGGGATCCAGTCCGGCATTCTCGGCACCCAGCCATATGCGCCGCTCAAGCGATCCACGCGCGAGCAGCGCGAAGCGTTCTGGACCTCATACGCGCGCAACCCGTACCGGCCCGGCGGCAGTTTCTCGCCCTACGGCGTCGCCGACGAGATGGAACTGCGCACCTTCATGTTCGGCATCAATGACCGCGCGACATCGCGCCTCGAGCAGACGTTCGACGGGCTCAACTTTGACCCCGCCGACTTCCGCACATGGCACAGTCCGCTCCGGAACCGATTTGTCTCCACCGAGCGGGTCGATCTTTACCGGGGCACGCCCGATCTTGCGACGCTTCAGGATGATGCGCGCCACCTGCTGACAACCTACAACGGAAGCAGGCCGGTGCGGCCATGGAACCGCGGCTATGCCGAGTCCGATTCGCCTTCGTCGGCGATCAATCTTAACGCGCTGCTCGAATCCAACAGCGTTTCGACGGCCCAGTCGCTCACCGGCGCGTTCATGTGGGCCCTGGCCCCCTATGCCGTGGACGTCGGCATGCGCGACGGCAGCGGCAATGACAGCGGCTACAACCTCTTCAACTCGCCCGTCGTCTGGACGCCCACCAACCCCAACGAGCAGCTGCACTATGGCGACGGCGACGCCGGCTACGCCTTTTACAAGTCTGCTCTGCTCGCGCTCAACGCCATCGACTCCTACGACGAGGACAGCGCGCCGACCATCCGCACGCTCGTCATGGATCGCGACTACTCGATCCAAGGCACCGATCGCCAGGGCAAGGAGATCATCGGCACGTTCGAGCACGGCAAGATCCCGACCACGCTGCCCGGCCCCAGCGGCAACCAGCGCGGCGCGACGATCACACTCATGGGCCTGGAGCGTCAGCCGTTTATTCGCGAAGTGTCGTCGGTGAACGTATACGGCAATATCGATGACAATGAGTTCTGGAATTACGATCCGGTCGAAGGGGACGCGGGCGAATGGATGGTGCGCATCCTCGCCATCGAACTGGGCAACCCCTGGCCACACCCGGTCAAGGTGTCGAGCGGATTCAAAATCAAGTACGGGGATGACCCGCTCAACTCATGGACGATTCCCGCTGGCACGCCCGACATCCAGCCCGGAGAGGGCGTCATCCTTTACATTGCTCAGGACAACCCGTCCGGACAGGCAAACGGCGTGAGCGATTGGGTGACCGCCGTCAGTGGTCGGCGCGGCTGGACGGTGCAGCGAATTGGCGATGACAGCACGCACCTCGAATTCTCGAACGGCGCCACGGATTTCGACGAAGTGACGCTTTGGCGGACGGCCTCCTACGGCTCGCCGGGAACGCCGGTGGAAGTTTTGATCGACCGCATTCGACCAGCCACGTCGAACGACGATTTCCCGAACATCATTCCGCTGAGCGGTGAACTCGTCTCCAACCCTGCTCACATCCCTGGCGAATCTGAGTTCACGGTTCGTGTGGGCTCGATCAGACGCTACAGCGACAAGGGCGCCAGTGGCAACAGCATGCCCGGATATCTCTTCCAGTCACCTGTCGCGATCGCCACAAGCGGCAGAGGATCCAAGGACGCGCGCCAGGACGATCCATTCGGAGGAAGCAATATTCCAATCGGGTTGATTGGCGCCGGACTTGGCAGTCCGGGTGAATTCATCAACGACTCGAGTGACTCAAAGGGCTATGCGGCGGCTCCGATCTTCGCCCCCTTCGAACTCATTGTCGGCGACCTTCAGGGCAACACGGATGAGACCGACGAGAATTTCCGCTCATCCGTCGATCTCCTTCTGCTCTCGTCGGTTGGCACGATTCATTGCCAGCAGGTGCCTGGCATCGATCCCAACTTTGCTGAGAAGCACTTCTACGTGACCGCGAGCGAACTGCTCGGCGACGAATCGCTGCGCGGCCGGATGGTGCAGGAACTGAGCAACGCCGGCGTGGCTAACGCGGCCGTGCTGGCTGACATCATTCGTCCGGCGACGCCGACGGGCGGAGTCGTGGGCTATCCCGCCGACTTCCGCCAGCACTCCAACGGCGCTGCGAACCGCTTCGTCGGCCGTCTCGACTTCACGCGCTTCATTCCCCGCAGCGGCAACTTCGCCATGCCCACCTGCGCCGTGCCGCTGGCCACGCGCATCATTGACGCCTTCGACACCGTCTCGGTCGATTCAAACGTGCCCCTGGCGCAGGGGCGCATCAACATCAACACCGCGCCATTGCGCGTGCTCCAGGCCCTGCCGTTTCTGCACCCGCGCTTTGCAGCGGGGCCGATTCCCGATCGCACCAACAACAACCTCCGTATCGCCGAGTCGCTGCGGGCGTACCGGGACCGCGGCAGTTTCACGATGCAGTCCGTGGACTGGTCGAGCGCACCTCGTTACGAGGTGAGCAATCTGCTCGTGGGCGGCAACAACTCCGGCCTGCGCGACGATGCCGCCTCGCGCGGCCTGGCCGTCAACGATCGGGCGCCTGGCTTCACTTCGCTTGGCGAACTGCTCCTGGCCACAGCCTGGACGCCGGACAGCAGTGGCGTGTCCTACCAGGTGGATCCTGGCGTGCAGCCCGGCGAGTCGGCCTACTGGACCGGACGCGATACTGGAAATCTCACGTATTCGCCGCTGAACCCCAACGGTCTGAGTGTGGATGCAACGTGGGAAGGCAGTTTCGACCCCTCGGACGACCCGACCGAACACCTGGCGCTCATCCGGGCTATTCGCAACTGCGTCTCGACGCGCAGCGACGTGTTCATCGCCTACATCACGCTCGTGGGCTTCACTCCTGGCGACATTCAGCGGGCGGATGCGCCCGGCGGCAGCACGGTTCAGAAGTTGACGCGGCTGCAGGCGTCGATGGAGCAGCGCTACGTGGTCGTGTTCGATCGGTCCAGCGTGAAGAGCCCGTCCGATCGGCCGCGGGTGCTCTTTGCCGCTCAGGAGGTGCCTTCGCGCTGATGGCAGCGCCGTGTGACTGCACATTTCAGACGACCGCGCCGCTCGCTCATCCGGACGTCGGCGCGGTTCGTCCTTTTCTGAGCGCCATCACTCCGGCCGGGGCCGCACTATCGCCGTGCCCTCGCGCGCCGAGGCGGCGCCGGCGGGTCGGGCGGCCGAGACGGCCCGGTCGGCGTGCGCCTCGAGCCTGGCGTGAGGGCGTTCGAGCGTGCCGGTGACGTGGATGCTCATGAACAGATCGCGCAAGGCCTCCCACAGCGGCGTGAGCAGTGGGGCGCGCAGTTTGGACGCCGTGTTGAATCGCATGTCCAGGGCTTTGGTTTCGTAGTTCAGAACGCCGCGCCCGACGAGCGACATGGAAGGCGAATCGAGCACGAGGCGCTCGAAGACCACCTCGCTGCCTTCGACGAAACACTCGATCTCAGCCTCACGGAAGCTCGTGGACACCGGCAGCGTGAGCGCGCTGAGTTGCAAAGCCCACATGGCCAGCGGCACATCGTACAGCTCCGCATCCCGCACGCGGATGACGCCGCGTCCGATGCGCGACCGCGCCTCGCCGAACTGGCCGGCGATGGAGAGGCTGGCCTCGAGCCGGCCGGGGCGCGCCGTGGGCGGGGGCGGTGTGCTGCTGGCGCCGGCGTCGCCATTGGCTTCAGCGGACGCGGTCGGGTATCGGCGCAGGACGGGCGCCACGGCGACCTGCGCCAGGGCCAGGTTCAGCTCATACTGGCCGGGTTCGCCCTTCCAGGGCACGCGGAGCCAGCCCTCCGCCGAGACGCGTCCGCCGTAGCAGTCGCCAGTCAGCCGCGGCATCTCGATGACGCTCGGCTGCGTGCCCGCGATCAGATCAGCGCGGACGCCGGTGACGAGGCGGCCAAGCACGAGCATACGCGGCACGGTCATCGACACTTCGCCGTGCAGCCAGGGTTCATCGGAGCGGCGCTGCACTTTCAGATGAAGCGAGCCGTCGAGTTCGGTGATCGGGATCGACAGGTTCGCCGAAGCGTCGCGCACGTTGAGCAGTCCGTCGAATGAGAGCGACTCAAGGGGAGCCTGCTGGGCGTCCTGCTGCGGCTGGCGCGTGTAGTGGATTTCGGCGTCGCTGAGATCGACGCTCTGGCCGACCTCGAGATCGATGGCGTCGATGAGCTGGTTGGCGGCGCGCGGCAGGAGCACGCGCACGCGGTTTGTAATCGTCTGCGACGACACACTCAGGCGCAGCGCTGCATCGATGCCGCTGCCGCGCTTGACCACCCCGTCGAGGTGAATCAGGCCATCCTGATAGGCGCCAAAGAGATTGCTCATCTGCACGGCTTCGGGTGAGATAATGGCGCTGCCCTCGATCCGTCGAAGTTCGAAGCGCTCGCCACTGAGCGACAGATCGAGCGTGCGGGGCCGGAGATTGACGACATAATCCGGCCGTTCCGCGCCGGCAGGTCGGGAGTACTTGAGTGACGCGTCGAAGACGCCGCTCGCGGAGACGGCATCCGGCTTGGCGCCGGCGAACAGGCGCGATACGCCTTCCGAAAACATGGCGTACACCGGCGCTTCGAGACTTCCGCCCTCGATTTGCGCATCAAGACTCGTGGCGAGTGTCGGAGCCCACGCCAGGGGGCCATCGAGCGCGATGTGACCTGCATTCACGCCGCCGCTTGTCGCGTCGGCGCGCAGCGCATCAAACGTAACCGAGCCAGGCACGAAGTGCAGCGAGCCGATGGGATTGGCGATCTCGACGCGGTGCTCGCTGATCAGGACCGAGCCGGCTCGCGGCACGAGGCGCAGGTCGAATCCGGTGGCGCCGTCGTTGGCCTGGGTATAGGTGAGGGCCGCATCAGCAGTTCCCTGTGGCTGGAAGCGATCCCAGAACCGCTGCATCTCCTGTACGCCGCCGTCTTGCCCGATAGCCGACGCCAGGTCGATGAGATGCGGCTTGAGATCGATGTTCTCACCATCCACGTGCAGTTCGATTGCCGCCTGGCCGCTCGACCAGTCAACGGTTCCATCGGCGCGGAACTGCTGTGCATCGCTGACGCCGCTGAACTCGTTGATTTCCACGCTTCGGCGGTGAACAGTCAGGTTTGCCTGCACGTGCGAGAGTGGCAGCGACGTGGGCCACGTCCACTCAAGCTCCGATTCATAAGGCACTCGCTCACCCGCATCCAGCGAAGCGGTGTCGGCGGCTGACACTTTGATGTCAAAGGCCGCCTTGCCGCGCTCGTCGGTGGTGATCGCGCCATCGGCGCTCAACTGGCCCGCCAGCCGGAGTCCGGCAACCACGCGCGCCCCTTTCGACAGCAGGGGAGTGGAGTCTGGATCGAGGTTCTTCCAATCCGCATCCGGGATGGCGCGAAGCAGGTAGGTGTCGATGGGCAGGTGCGCCGCGCGGATCGTGAGGTGCGGTTCCTGGCGGCGCTCGGGCACGCGGACCCGATCGACGTAACCGTTGATCACGCCCCGGGCGCCTGACAGGCCCTCAACGACCAGATCCTTGACCACGTCGATGCGATCGTACCCGATGAGAATCTCGCCGGAAATGAGACGCACCGGATAGGGAAACTCGTCGTAGACGATCCCAAGAGGTGCCGCAGGGTCGCTCAGGCTGATGAGATTCGACACGCGCGTCGGCTCGCCCGGGCCGCGATCGCGCCGCACGGTCGATCGGATGTTGATGCGCCCGCCGAGTTCGAAGGTGGGGCGCTTGAGCACCTGCTCGATGCTCTCCATCCGCCCGCGTATGACGTCCTGGCGCTGGCGCGACGCGGCGTCGAGGGGTTGCCCTTCGGGTCCGCTGAGTTCGCGGTACTCGCGCATGAGCGTCATGACTTCGTCGCTCAGTGGCTGAACATCATCCATCTGAAGAAACAACTCGTCGTCGTGCAGGCGGCGGGCCCAGTCTTCGTTAAAGAACTCGTCGAGCGCGCCGCCGCGACGTTCGCCGAGCGCACGGCGCAGGTGGTCATCGACGGGCACATTGATGGCGTAGAGTTCGATGTTGACGAGCGGGTCGTTGAGCGGCGGCGCGATCGTGCCTGAGACGAAGATCTGCCCGCCCGACGGCCCGCGACCGGCAAGCGCGATGACGCGGATCTCGTCGTCGTCGAATTCGACGGCGCCGTTGAGACCGGTGAGCGGATAGGGAAAAGCGCTGTAACTCCCCTCGGCGTTGAGCAGTTCGACGCGGCCGGATGCGCGCACCGGTCGGCCCGCCTCGCCGCCGCTGGCGTCTTCGCCTGCAGGAGCGCGCGTGAGCGTGACGTGAGCGTCGAGCAGTCCGGTCGGTCCGCCGAGTTGAATGAGCTGGTTGTCCACGAGCCGGCGCACCGAGATGGGCAGCGCGGTAAGCAGGTTCAAGTTGCGCGAGAGATCGAACCGCTCGACTTGGAACGTGAGGTCGAAGCCGGGCGAGCGGTCTACTGAGGCGAACGAGCCTGCCAGGCCGTATCGGACGCCGTCGATCGCGCCCGAGAGACCGATGAGATCGACGATGCCATCGTGAATGACGACGCTGCCGTGGACGTCGGTCATCCGCGGCGCATTGGTGTCGCGCTGCGGGTCGAAACTGGGCACCGGGAGCGACCAGTCGATGCCGTCCATGGCGATCTCGACTTCGTAGCGGCCGTCCGAGTCGAGTTGAAAAGCGATGGGCTCGAGAGAGCCGCTCGGATCGATTGCGTTCCACCACTGACGCGCGACGCGCGGGAGCAGTTGGGCCCGTTCGGGTTCAAACGTCACACCGCTGAGAATGCACGAACCCTCGGTCGTGGCGATGTTGAATCGGCCCGCAATCTGCATGGCGCTCGGGGACGACAGCCCCTGGACCGGAATCTCCTCCAGATCGAAGCTGTACCATTCGGGAAGGGCTGAGCCCCGCGGCGACTTCTCCGGCTTGAGCGAGCCGTTCACGCGCAGCTCGCCGGACGGATAAAACTTGCCGTCGCGATGCTCGCCGATCTGAACGACGCCTGAGCGCAACTCGACGCGTGGCCAGACCATGCTCGGCGATGCGCCCGTGGGCGCGGGCATGGTCAGGCCGCCGACGTTGAAGCGTCCGGAGTCGAGGTCTTCGCTGAGCCTGAGCAGCGCATCGTCGATCGTGAGACCCTGAACGGTAAAGCGCCCGGCGAGCAGTTCATCGCGGTCAAGGTTCATGGAGACGTCGGGGACGTGCACGAGTTCGCCGGCGGGCCCCTTGATTGACGGAACCAGCAGTCGCACATCCGTCAGGTGGAGATGGCCGTGGAGGTCGAGTTCGGCCGTGCGGATCGTCACCTTGCCCCCGATGAGCGAGGAGAGCATCGACTCGATACGCGGAGCCAGGAACCAGGAACTGGTGAGCGCCTGCCAGGCGATGACCGTGAGCGCTCCAAGCGAGAGCAGAACGATCACCAGCCGCTTGAGCCAGCGCCGCAGGCGTCGCGGGGCCTTCGCGGGAGGGGCGGTCTGCGCGCGCGGATCGGTCATACCTGGAGCACACCGGTCTTGAATTCACGATCAATCGGGCACTTGCTGGCGATCCGAAGCGCATCGATCATTTCGCGTCGCGTCTCGTGCGGCGCGATGAGGCGGTCCACCCAGCCGCGGGCGGCGCCGTAGCGGATATCCGCCTGCTCGGAGTAACTGGCCTTAACGGCGGCGAGCACCTCGTGGCGCTCCTTTTCATCGACGATTTCGCCGCGGCGCTCCAGAGCCGCCAATTGGATCTGCGCCAGCACTCCGGCGGCCTGGTTGGCGCCCATGACGGCGAACTTGGCGCCCGGCCAGCCGTAGGTGAGAAACGGGTCGAAGGCGCGGCCGCACATGGCGTAGTTGCCGGCCCCGTATGAGTTGCCCACGATCAGCGCGATCTTGGGCACGACGCAGTTGCTCATCGCATTGACCATCTTCGCGCCGCTGCGGATGATGCCGCTCTGCTCGCTGTCGCGCCCCACCATGAAGCCCGTGGTGTCGTTGACAAAGATGATCGGCAGCCGCTTCTGGTTGCAGTCCATGATGAAGCGTGCGGCTTTGTCGGCGCTCTCGTGGTAGATCACGGCGGGCATCTGGGCGCCGACGTTGGCGCTCTTGGTCAGTTTGCGCTGATTGGCCACGATGCCGCACGGCCAACCGCCGATGCGCGTGTAGGTGCAGATGATCGACGGCCCGTATTCGGCTTTGTACTCGTTGCTCGTTCCGGCATCGACGATGCAGTCGAGCAGTTCGTTCATGCCGTACTGGTCGGCCGGGCTATCGCGATAGATGGCGTAGACATCCTCGCCGCGCCGCGCCGGCGCGACAGCGGGGTTGGGCGGATCGGCTGGCGGGCTCACGCTCTGCACCGCCTCCATGAGCGAGCGCAGCCGGCGCAGGCAGTCTTCGTCGGTCTTCTCGTGGTAGTCGATCGTGCCGCTGACCGCCGCGTGCATCTCGGCGCCGCCGAGCGATTCGTGATCGACGTTCTGTCCGATCGCGGCCTTGACGAGCGCCGGGCCGGCAAGGTAGAGCCCACTGCCGTCGGTCATGAGCAGCGTATCGCAGAGCACGGGCAGGTAGCCGCCGCCGGCGACGCAGTTGCCCATGATGGCCGCCATCTGCACGATGCCTTCGGCGCTGATCACCGCGTTGTTGCGGAAGATGCGGCCGAAGTCGTCGGTGTCGGGGAACACGTCTTCCTGCAGCGGCAAAAAGACGCCGGCCGAGTCCACGAGATAGATGAGCGGCAAGCGCGCCTGCCGGGCGATCATCTGCGCCCGGATGATCTTCTTGCAGGTCATCGGGAAGAACGCGCCGGCCTTTACGGTGGCGTCGTTGGCGATGATCATGCACAACCGGCCGTCCACGGGCCCGATGCCGGTGACCACTCCCGCAGCCGGCGCGCCGCCGTACTCGCGGTACATGCCCCAAGCAGCGAACAGGCCGAGTTCGACGAATTGTCCGTTGCCGCGGCCGGGCCGATCGACGAGCAATTCGATCCTCTCGCGGGCGGTGAGACGGCCGCGCTCGTGCTGGCGTTCGATGGCTTTGTGCCCTCCGCCGAGGCGGATCTCCGCGGCCTGCCGCTCAAATGCCTCCATGGCCTGACGCAGCGCGTCGTCTGCGGCTCGCGTGTCCTTCGTGCGTGTGAGCATGCCGGTCGGGTTCTCCGTCGGAAAAATGGGCTCAGGCCCT
The DNA here is from genome assembly GCA_020852515.1 of Phycisphaerales bacterium. Lineage (NCBI taxonomy): Bacteria > Pseudomonadati > Planctomycetota > Phycisphaerae > Phycisphaerales > Phycisphaerales bacterium. The sequence continues at coordinate 219,623 of JADZAS010000016.1, read as the reverse complement.
GGCTGCGGACGTACCCGCCGGGCCGGGGGCACCGGAAAGAATCCTAGCGCGGCGGGCTGTGGCGCGAGATGGAGGGACCATCGCGCCCGAGGCAGCGCATTTCGCCGCCTCAGTTTCACCCATGCGAGCCGCTGCCCCGCGCCGAGACACGTGTAACACGCTTTCGGCAAGCATCTTCGAAGCGCGCGACTTTTTCGCAGGCCGCGGATCGCAAAACGCCTCCATCGGTTAAGGGCATTTGCGGTGTGGCGGGTGAACGGGCTCCATCTAGCCTCAGGCGGACATCCACACTGAACGAAAGACGGGTTATGCGCGCGCTTCTGCGAGCGCTCCATCATGGGAAACTACGTTGTCAATCGTACGGATGATGGTCGGTTCCACTTCAGTCTTCTTTCCGACGACGGTGAGGTGCTTCTGGTGAGCCTCGTCGAACACGATTCGCATGATTCGGTGCGGCAGGGTATCGACCTGTGCTGCACGAACGCAGCCGTCCGGGCCCAATACACGCGCCATGCAGCGCCGGGCGGCCAGTTCTTCTTCACTCTCAATGCGCGCGGCCGCGTGCCCATCGCCCGCAGCCGCACCTTCGCCACGGCTCAGGATCGCGATTCAGCCATCGAGCAGTGCCTCGCCTGCGGAGGCTCGGCCAGCGTCGGCGGTGACTGACGGCGCCCGTCAATTCCCCGCGTCACTGTTGCTCACCTGGCGGACGGTCGGCGCTTCGGGCGTCTTGTCGAGCATTGAGTCGAGCATCGTTCCTATGAGAGCGGTGGTTTCCGTCGATGCGCCCGCGCCCATTCCCGTGTTCCCGACGACCATGACGCGCGGCGTGATGTTGATGCCGCTCTCGCCGATGATGCGGAGCAGTTCGACGAGCGCTGCGTTGCCCTGGCCGATCTGGGCCGCCACGAGTTTGTAGGCGTCCGCCTGAGCGCCTGCCTTGATCTTGATCGCCTCGGCTTCGGCGTTGGCCTCGATGATCCGGCGCTCCTTCTGCTGCTCGGCGATCTGCACTTCATAACTCGCCGTGGCCAGGCGGCGTTCTTCCTCGGCTTCCTGCTCGGTGCGCGTCAACTCCTTCTTCTGCTCGGCAGCCCTCTGCTGTTCGCGGTAGGTCTCCTGCTCCTGCACCGCGATCTCGCGATCGGTCTGAGTCTTGAGCAGATTTCCCAGCGAGTCCTCGTCACCCACGTCGCCGATGGCCACGGAGGAAACGGTGACGCCGATCTTGCGCATTTCTTCCTGAAGCATGGTCATCGACTGCTGCTCTTGATGGCTGCGCTGCTGGACGTAGTCGAGCGCCTTGACGCTCTCGGCGTTGTTGCGGAAGATGGCGCGAACTGCCGAATTCAAGACATCGCGCAGGCCCTCCTGATCATCGCCGACCTTTGACACGACGAGTGGCGCATCCTCGGGGCGGATCGCGTACTTGATGCGAACGTCCACCGGGAAGGTGAAGCCGTCGCTCGTTCGCACAATAATCTCCGTTTCTTCGCCGGCGGCATGGCCCTTGGTGTAGCGGAGAATGCGCTCCTTGGTAGAGATGACGGTCACCTCGTAGGCCTTGGTGTTGAGGTAGAGTTTGTCCGGCATGAGCGGCGTCGTCCAGATACCGCGCTGGCCCTGCTGGACCAGCGTGCGGTCGCCCTGGGTGGCCAGGTCGCCGACGTTGGACTTGACGACGCCGACCGTGGCCTTTTGAATGTTCGTCACCGCGACTTTCTCGATGCGGTAGAGTTTGGGATTGAAGCGGTATTTGCCCGGCTTGAGCACCGAGGCCTGCGGGCCCTTGAAGCCCTGGCCCTGCGTGAGGAAATACTCTGCGTCGAGCATCTGCCGAAACCGCTCCTCATCCCACTCCTCTGCAAACGCGACGCCCGTCGGGAGCGGGTGGCCGTCGGCGGTGGTGATGAGCCCAACCTCGTCGTTGTCGACTTCAAGAATGGGCGAGGTCTCGATGTCGAAGATCACCGGCCAGAGCCAGAAGTGCCAGCCCGGCCCCAGGATCGAAGCCTGCGGCCCCTTTTCGCCTCGGGTGGCGATGATCGAGCCCTGCGGCAGGTCTGAGCCGAAGTTGCGGATCACCACGCCCACTTCATTCTCGCCCACGTAGCGGATCGAACTGAACGCGAAGAAGACAAAGAACACCATGAGCGCGAAGAGCAGCGCGGCGGTTCGAAGCAGCGCATGCTGAAGGCGGATGGCGCCGACGACGATGGCCGCGGCGGCGATAAACCCCAGTGCAAGCAGGATCATGGTCATGGCAAACGTCCTCTCTTCGCGGTTCCCACGAAAGCTGCGGCGGGTGGCGCGGCGGCCACGCGTCGTTGTTCATTATTCCGGAGCGAGTGCGGCAGTACAGGTCCCAAACCAGCCTGATCAGGACACGCCAACCCCGGTGCGCCACGTCTTGTGAGAATTTGCTGAGCACCATGCGGCCGGGTGGACAGGCAAAATGCCGTTCAGCGGCGTCGGTGCCCCGCGGTACGATCTTTGCAAACACTTCGACCCCGAACGTGAGGCGCGCATCTCGGTGCTGCGCGCTGTTCGACAGAACTGAAAAGGAGGTAGTCGATGAACCTCTTCAACGACGAATTTCACAGTCTCAAGGATTTGCTCATCAACCAGGTCGGCGACCTGTACGACGCGGAGAAGCGGCTGGTTGAATCACTTCCGCATATGGCCGACGCGGCTCAATCGCCCGCGCTGGCCTCGGCGTTCCGGAGCCATCTCCAGGAGACGCAAGGGCACGTGCGTCGACTTGAGCAGGTGTTCCAGATGCTCGGCCACGAAGCCGAACGCGAAACCTGCGACGCCATGAAGGGCTTGATCAAGGAGGGTGACCACATGATCAAGGCCAAGGGCGATCCATCCGTGCGCGACGCCGCACTGATCGCGGCGGCGCAGCGCGTCGAACACTACGAAATGGCCAGCTACGGCACTGCCCGCAACTTCGCGCAGCGCATCGGTCGGGATGATGTCGCCGACTTGCTCCAGCAGACGCTTAACGAAGAGAAGCAGGCGGATCGGAAGCTGACCGAAATCGCCGAGTCGGCGGTCAACGTGAGTGCTGCACATGCCGTGATGTAGGCAGCGAAGGATTGAGAGACCTTGATGCACTCGTGGCGGAGATGCACCACCCGGCGCCGACTCGTCGGCGCCGGGTGGGGAGCCGATGACTGCGTGGTCGGCGAATCACATCGACCATGTGCGATCCGATGAATCCCGCGCCTCCGGTAACCAGAACGCGCGACGGGTGCCACTTCACGAGCATGTGCTCCCTTCCTCTTGTGCCCGTCTCTGCTCATGCAGGGACGACGGGTGCTGATCGCGCCCGGAGCGCAAATCCTGGAATGCTCGCGGCTCGATGATGCTCGGCAAGACGATGCATCTGCGGTGCGTGATGACTCTACTGCTGCATTAAACCACGGATGCGCTGCCGGCTGTCACGGCGTGAGTACGACTTTGGTGCACTCGTCGGGCTGATAGCGGAAGTGGTGATACGCCTCGGGCGCTTCGTCCAACGAACACCGATGCGAAATGATGAACGACGGGTCGATCTCGTCGTTCTCGATGCGCTCAAGCAGCGGCTTCATGTAGTTGTGCACGTGCGTCTGGCCGCAACGGATCTTGATTCCCTTGCCGAAGATCGCCCCGACGGGGAACTTGTTCGCAAATCCACCATAGACGCCGGGAACCGAGAGCGTTCCGCCTTTGCGGAGGGCCCGGGTCGCCTGCCGCAGCACGTGGATCCGATCGGTCGCGAGCCGAGCGCCCACCTTCACGCGGTCGTAGACGGCGTCAATTGTGGTGCCGTGCGCCTCCAGGCCGACTGCGTCGATTTCTTCTCATGATGAAGTTCCTGTTCGTGATGCGGGCGCCGCTCAATCGACGGAGAAGCACCGCCGCCCGTTGTGCCGCCTGGCTGGATCCAGTTCGTTGTTGCGGCGAGCCGCTCGATCGCCCAGCACTGTGAGCAGCGAAGGCGACCACACCGACTGGCTTTCCAGCCCTTTGGCGACCTGGTCGTGAATGCCTCCATCGCCGGGCAGCGCCCGATTCACGAGTTCGAGCAGCCAGCTGGTCGGTCCGGGCGCGACCGCGTTGGCCAGCGCCGCCACCTTGGCCTGGAATGTGAGCGTCACCCGCGCCTTGCCGTATCGGCAGGCGTTGATGATCTGCGCTGCGGCACGCTCGGCGCTCTCGGAGGCCAGCGGCAGCGACGCGCTGATGCTGAACCACGCGTACTCGCGCCGGTGCTGGCCCTTGAATTCCGCCTGCGCCTGGCTGCCGGTGCGCATCAGGCCGGGGCAGGCGGTGGTCACGACGATGCCGTTTTTCTTTAGTTCCAGTCGAAGGCCCTGCGAGAGCCCGACGAGCGCGTGCTTGCTTGCGCAATAGGGGGTGAGATGGGGGATCGGCATGAGACCGCCGATCGACGCGACGTTTACAATGCGGCCGCCGCCTCGCTGCCGCATTCCGGGAGTGACCGCATTGATCGTGTTCAGCGGCCCGCGCAGGTGCACGTCGAGCATGTATTCGTAGTCATCTTCCGTCATCGCCTCGATCGGCCCGACGCGAATCACGCCGGCGCAGTTGATGAGCACGTCCACTGGTCCCCATCTCTGCTCGATCCAGCGCACCATCTCGCGCACATCGCGCTCCTCGCTGATATCGCACGTGCAGGAGAGGACTTCGTATCCCATCTCATTGAGTTCGCGGTGCGCGCGGTCGAGTTCTTCGCCGTCGCGGGCACACAGGCAGACGCGTGCGCCCTCGGCGGCGAGTTGCCGGGCCATGACCAACCCGAGGCCGCGCGACCCACCTGCGATGAGCACGATCCGTCCGGCGAATTGGTAGCGGTTCAGGTGGCGCCAGACGGCCATCCCGCACAGCGCGATCAAACCGACCCCGCCGAGCACAGCCATCGCACCCGCCGCACTCGATCGCTTCGTTTGTAATGCGGTTTGATCCGTCATCGCCCTGAGATCCTCTTGTTCACCATGACGCTAGTTTGCAGCCGTGAACCACCTGTGAATTCGAAGTGAAAACGGCTTTAGAGGATCGTCGCTCATGCGCGTTGTCGGCGAAGCTGACCGAACTCGCCGCCGATGACCTGGAAGTCGCTGAGAATTTCCTGCCGTTGCGAAGAGGACTTTGGCCGCGGCGCTGATCCGCATGCTCGAATCGTTTCCGCAATTCATCGTCGTCGGTCAGGCCGTTCGACCGCAACGACCTCGCCATAGTCATCCAGGATGACGCCCAGAGTCGGGTCACCCGCTTCAATAAGATAAGATCGTCTCGCGCCAAAGCGTGCAAGGGCGGCGATAGAAGCGCGACGGCGAATGTCGGTCCAGTTGCGGGCACAACGCGATCGCCTATGATCGCGTCATGACCGCTGCCCCGCACGGATTTGTCGCAGTCGTGGGATGGGTCGCGCGCATCCTTGCCGCAGTCATTCTCCTCCAAACGCTCTTCTTCAAGTTCAGCGGCTCGGCTGAGAGCGTGTACATCTTTTCGACGCTTGGCGTGGAGCCGTGGGGCCGATGGTTGTCAGGGGTGGCCGAACTGGCCGCGGCCGTGCTGCTGCTCATTCCCTCCACGGGGTGGCTGGGCGCGCTGCTGGGTCTGGGCATCATGCTCGGCGCCATTGCAAGCCATCTCACCCGCCTGGGGATCGTCGTTCATGACGACGGCGGCCTGCTCTTCGCTCTGGCGCTGACGGTCTCTGCATGTTGTGCGATCGTCGCGTGGATCGACCGCCGCCGCTTCCTCCGCCAGATCAGAGTATGAGCCAATCAGAACCGCGAGCGAAATCTGTCGCCTCAAAGTTGGCGGCGAGGGTGACGATCCAGCCATGCATCGCGCGGCATTTGGCTGCCAAGATCGCGATGGCCAGTGCGGCAACGTCGACCGTGCCGAAGTCAGGCACAGGGACCTTCATCCCCCCAGCGCGTGAAGTCGCTGACTTCGGCAATGAGGGCGTGACTGACATCGGCGCTCTCGGGAATCACGGCAGCCGTCGTCCTCCGCCGGCGCTTGCGGCGGGGCATCAACGCGGACAGGTTTCACGCCCACTCTCCGTGGAGAATTGGGTCACCCTCTGATCGGCTTGGCTGAACCGGTGACCTTACCTCCCGGATGTCGAAGGCCTCGAACTGCCCATCCGCCAGAGCGGGCGCCATTTCCGTCGAGAGGTATCGCCGCCCACGCCAGAGCGCAAACCAGCGCGACTCGAATTGCCAGTGGCGGCGTGCTCATCCGCGACTCTAGTCGCTCGCGCGGCGCGCGGCCACGCAGCACATCTTCCATGAGAATCGGCACTCGGTGTCCCAGTACCGTCCGCAACATGCCCGCCAGTGCGTCCCATCGGGACGCCGGTAACAGGACTTGGCATGTCTCCAGAACGTCGATGACTTGCGCGATGGTGGCGTCTCAGCCGCGCTGCACGGGCATGGCGCGTTCGTTCGCCTCCAACTCAGCGATGAGCCGGGCGTAGCGCTCGCGGCTGATTGAGGAGTCGAATGGTCCGAGGTAGTGGTGGTGTCCGTTGAGTCGAACCACGGCCTGGCCGGAGGCCTTGTGGAGGCTGCAGGAAGGGAACCGCGCCTCGCGCTAGGCGCGTGAGGAGTGCGCGCGGCGCTGCGCGATTGATCGATCGGCGTTGCGTTTTTTTCGGTGACACGGGCGCGAGCTCCAACTCTCAGTAGACTACTGAAACTGGAGCCGCGCCATGCGTGCATGGCGATGGCAAAGCGGTACCCGCAACCTCTTTGCTCGGCTGAGCTTGTCGAAAGTGGGCGATACTGGACTCGAACCAGTGACCTCACGGGTGTGATCCGTGCGTTCTAGCCAACTGAACTAATCGCCCGGTGAGGGATGGTAGGGCGGCGGCTACATCGGTCAAACGTCGGGCTTGGCTCGGCTTGGGCGCCGGCTGGCTTGCCCGGGTGTGCTGGTCCGTAGAATGGAACAGGGCCCGCCGCTGGTGCGGAGCCGCTCATGAACATTCGCAGCGGAGCACTTTGCATGGCACATGGCGTGGGCAGCTTTCCCGAGCCGGTCAACGAGCCGGTCCTCTCATTCGCACCCGGCACGGCGCAGCGCGATTCGCTCCAACGCGAACTTGATCGCCAGCAGGGTGAGCCAGTCGAACTGCCGCTGATCATCGGCGGGCGGGCGGTGCGCACCGGTCGCATCGCCGAGGCGCGCGTGCCGCATCGGCTCGCGCACGTGCTGGCAACGGTGCATCAGGCCGGCGAAGCGGAGGTGGTGGCGGCGATCGAAGCGGCGCGAGCGGCCAAGGCTGACTGGGCCGCGATGTCGATGCAGGATCGCGGCGCCATCTTCCTGCGCGCTGCCGATCTGCTCGCCGGGCCGTGGCGCGATCGGCTCAACGCGGCGACAATGCTCAATCAGTCCAAGACCTGCCACCAGGCCGAGATCGATGCCGCGTGCGAACTCATCGATTTCTTCCGGTTCAACGTGAAGTACATGGAGCGGCTGATCGAGCAGACGCAGCCGGACGTCTCGCCGCGCGGCACGTGGAATCGAGTCGAGGCGCGGCCGCTCGAAGGCTTTGTCTACGCGGTTACGCCTTTCAACTTCACGAGCATCGCCGGCAACCTGCCGCACGCTCCGGCACTGATGGGCAATACCGTGATCTGGAAGCCCTCGCCGCACGCGCTCTACAGCAACGCGCTACTCATGCAGTTGTTCGAGGAGGCGGGCCTGCCGCCGGGCGTGATCAACTTCGTGACTGGCGACGCGGAGATGGTAACGCGCCTCGTGCTTTCGCAGCGCGACTTTGCCGGGCTGCACTACACCGGCTCGACCGCCGTCTTTCGCAGCCTCTGGCGCATGGTCGGCGCGAATCTCGATCAATATCGCGACTACCCCCGGCTCGTGGGCGAAACGGGCGGCAAGGACTTTCTCATCGCGCACGAGTCGGCGGATGCAGATGCGGTCGTCGCAGCGCTGATCCGCGGCGCGTACGAATTCCAGGGGCAGAAGTGTTCCGCCCTGTCGCGCGCTTATCTGCCGCGGTTGATGTGGAGCCGGATCCGCGACCGGCTGGTCAGCGAGATCGGGACGATCCGCATGGGCGATGTAACCGACTTTGGCAACTTCATGGGAGCGGTGATTCACCGGCAGTCTTTTGAGAAGTGCGCGCATTACATTGGAGCGGCGCGCGAGTCGAAGGGTTCAACGCTCCTCGCCGGCGGCGGCTGCGATGGGCGCGAGGGATGGTTTGTACAGCCGACGCTCATCGAGGCACGCGATCCTCAGGTGCCGAGCATGTGCGAAGAGATCTTCGGTCCGGTGTTGAGCGTGCATGTATACGACGGGTCGTTTGAAGAAGCGCTGGCGCTGGTGGACCGCACGTCGCCCTACGGCCTGACGGGCGCGGTGTTTGCGAATGATCGCCGGGCGATCGCAACGGCGGCGGAGACGCTGCGCTACAGCGCGGGCAATTTTTATGTTAATGACAAGCCGACGGGCGCCGTGGTGGGGCAGCAACCCTTCGGCGGTGCGCGGGCTAGCGGCACCAATGACAAGGCGGGCTCAGCGCTCAATCTGCTGCGCTGGACCAGCGTGCGGACGATCAAAGAGAACTTCGACCCGCCCCGCGACTATCGCATGCCGTATATGGAGTGAGCGGTGAAGGGACAATTGGCGAACATCTGACCAGCGAGTACCGCGTCAAGACGCAAGGCCGCGGGCGGACGGTCGACGAACGGAAACTCCGTGTCGATGGCCTGGACAACCACTGGCTCGACTGTCTGGTGGGTTGTGCGGTTGCGGCGTCGATGCAGGGCGCCGTTCTCTGTGGCACCGACGCGCAACCGACGCCACGCCGCCGCATCCGTCTCTCTGATCTCCAGGGAGGGCGGCGATGAGGGAAATGGCGACCAGGCCGAAGCGCGACCCCGAACCCCGTGGGATTTTGTGCCCGAAGTGCGGGTGCGCTCACTTCGAGGTCATCTACACCCGGCGGATTCCACTTGGAGCGATCCGCAGGCGGGAGTGTCGGCACTGCGGGCGAAGAGTGACGACGACGGAGCGGATCGCCGGGATGGCGATGTAGGGGGATCGGACCGCTCGCAATCCCACAAGACGCCCGTTACACTCACTCAGTTTGGGACTCACTATGCCGGCCCGCAGGGTGAGACGCCATGTCATTGCCCGCCCTCTAGGCAGGCTAGCGTTCCCTGCCTTTCTCCCCGGAGGTACCGCCATGATGTCTGAGTTCAGCAGTGATCAGCAACCCGAGTCTACCGCGACAACTTCTGAATCCCCGGCGTCCAAGCCAGTCACAATGAAGGACTACATCCTCGGTGGGGTCGTACTAGTTGTCCTGCTCTCCGGGTGCTGTGGAATCTGGTCATGGCTGGGCGGGAATTCCCGCGTTGACGACGACAAGGCATACGCGATCGCAAAGGCCCATGCTGCATTGCTCGCTCAACACGAAGTTATGAATTCGGGCGTCAACGCCGGAGACCCGGATGCTTGGATCAAGCAATTGGCCACAATGGACGAGTCGAGCCAGCGATCCAAGGCACAGGCATACGTGGATAAGTGGTTCGAAGAAGAGATGCACAAACTGCTGAAGCCGAAAGGGACCGAGCAGTACGAGGACTGGCAAGATGACCCGGCGATGGTGGATCGTGTGAAACAGTTCATGACGACGATGCTCGTATCGCTCGCGAAGGATTGGAAGCCCGGCGGATGACGGTGAAGTTTATCATCCCAATTGGCGGGCTGCGCGCTTCCTTCAGATCGCGAAGGCGTTACCATCCGCTGATCGAAGCCGTACGGGGTACTTTTTCCAAGTTGCGGCTACATTCAACTGGACGGGACACAAGATGGCACATCACTCGGTAATTCCAGATCGTTCAATCATCCAAGATCGGTCAATTCGTTCAATCCCTCTGGATCATGGAATTCCGCTCAGCGCACTGAGACGAGAGTTTAATCCAATCACGATCAAGCGCCAAACCCGCGATTCGATTGAATGGAAGTCCGACGCTGAAATCCTCTCCGATATCTTCCGCGGTGGAAAGTTGCCGAAAGGGTGGACCGGACTTCCAAAGAAAGTGGAATAGCGACTGTTTCAGGGCATTGTCAAACTAAGCAGATTGGATCGACGCCAATATCTCAGCGCCATTCATCTCATGTCCCCTAACGGCGAATCGCCGCGACAATTGCTCGCGGCAGTTGCTGCGCGGCTAGGCCGGTCTCGTCGTGGAATCCTGCCTCGCTTTACGCTGATCTCCTCGTCAACGTCTACCCGTGTAACGACTTCGCCGTCACCCCTCCCCATCCGCAATCCCTGAGCCTTTCATCCGTCCGTACCTGACGGATGGACCATGTGCATCCACCTCTGGATCACCCTGGCCGACTCGTGATCGAGCTGCGCTTTGTCCCTGCGCTGGATCGTGAAGACGCGGTGCAGGAGGCGTGGGTGGCGCACCTGGAGGGGCGGCCGGTTTCCACCGCGGTCAATACCTACGCCCAGCGGCAGCGGCGGTGGCGCAAGCGCATGGCAGTTCTCATCGAAATGTACGAGGACAAGGGATGGCTGAGTCCGACATCGAGCAGGCGATCAAACAGAGCGCCCAAGGCCCCGCCAAGGCGAGCGGCGACTCGGGCAGCGTCGAGCAGCACAGCCTCACCGAGCAGATCGAAGCGGACCGCTACCTCGAGAGCAAGAAGGCGAGCCGGGGCAAAGGGCTCAAGGTGAAGTTCGTGCAACTGGAGCCGCCGGGTACGGCGTTCGACCGCTAGGCCGACGGTTCGCTGGCGGCACGTTCCTGTTTGAACTGGGTGGGGGCGGCGCCTTGCTCCTGGAGGCGGCGGAGTTCGGCTTCATCACCGCCGAGGCGCTTGTCGTAGGGCTTGAGCGGCGCGTCTTCGTCGCGGCGGTTGGACGCGGATTCCACCTCGTCCTCGATGCCCTTGAGGCCCTTCTTGAACTGCACGATCCCCTGGCCCAGCGAGCGGCCGACTTCGGGCAGGCGCTTGCCGAACACGAGCAGGGCGATGAGGCCGATGACGATCCATTCCGAACCGCCGGGCAAGCCGAACAGAGCGAGGCTGAGCATGACCTTCCGCCTTTCCTGGCCATCGGTCGAGGCGGCGGCGAACCGTGCAGAAACGTGGCACATCGGCCGCCGCTGCGTGAAATCCTGCATGAAGTATACGCAATCAAAGCACTGGCATTGCATCGACTTTCCGCCCGCCTGTGCTGCAGCGGCTCGGGCGGGTCGGGCCGGATTGCGGCTACGATCGTCCGGCCGCTGCCCGTGCGAACCGGTGGCGACAAAGGAAGCTCCTCATGATCCCCGATCTGCTCGACAGTGTGCCCTGGAGCGTGCATGGCGCCGTGGCGCTGGCCCTGCTGGCCGGGTTCGTGGTGTGGATCTTCGGCCGGCGGCTGTTTCGCCCGATGCTCGTGCTGGCGGCGCTGGTGCTCGGGGCGGCGGTGGGGTTCGTTGCGGGCGCGGCCCTGCCGCATGAGTGGTCGATCCTCTGGCCGGTGGGCATCGGCGCTGCGGTCGCGGGGCTGATCTCGATCGTCGCGTATCGCTTCGTGATGGCGCTGCTGCTGGCGCTGAGCCTGGGCCTGGCGGCGCCGCTGGGATTCTTCACTTATGCCGAACTGACTGGAATGTACGAAGGGCAGCAGGGTTCGCCGATTTCCGATGGTGAACTGCTGCTCAAAGAGTTGCGCGAGCCTAGCGATACGCTCGATCGCGCGGCCGAGCAGTTGCTCGAGCGGCGCAAGAAGGCGCGCGAGGCGACCGAGGAGGGGCAAGTCGACGAGGTCGAGCAGCCCGCGTGGCGACAGCGTCTTGAAGACACCGTTAGCTTCATCCTCGAGACGGCCGCGCAGAACTGGAGCGATGCGCCCGGCAGTCAGAAGTGGATGACGATTCTCTTCGCGGCCGGCGGCGTGATCGGCGGCATCGTCTTCGGCATTCTTGCGCCGGCCCTTGCGGCGGGCGTCGTCACCTCGCTGGCCGGGTCGCTCATTATCCTTACCAGCGGCTACTGGCTGGCGACGCGCTCGGGTCTCTCGCTCGATTCGATCGCGCCCAAGTCTGCGGCGATGACGCTGGCGCTGTGGCTGGGGGTAGCGGTTATCGGGCTCTTCATTCAATTGAGCCTCGGCGTCAAGAAGGCCGATAAAGGGTAACCGGTGGGCGGGGCGCCAGTCCCGCGATGGTAACCCGAAGATCGAGGCCAGAGACATGCACCTGTTTACGCTTGCGACGGCGCCAGCCGGTTCGACCGCCGGACTGCGCGAATCCCTGTCCGAAGTCGGGCTCAACCCGTTTCACCTTTTCCTTGAGAACATGCACCGGCTGGACATCCTCAGCCGGCCCGATGAACTGCTCGATGTGCTGCAGCAGTTGCACTTCGTCTGGGCGGGCATCTTCGTCACCGTCGGCCTGTTGAGCGTGATCAACGGCTATCGCTGGCACAAGTGGATCGTCATCACCGTCGCGTTCCTGACGGGTATGGGTCTGGGCTTTCTACTCAGTAAGTCCATGGAGAGCAGCCTGATCATCGCCGCGTGCGTGGGCGTGCTTACAGCGGTGGTTGCCTGGCCGCTGATGAAGTACGCCATCGCGGCGTGCGGCGGTCTGGCAGGCGCGTTCGTCGGCGCCAACGTGTGGTCGATCTCGAACATGCCGCCGGACACGTACTACGCCGGCGCGCTCATCGGGCTCGTCACGTTCGGGCTGCTGTCATTCATTCTCTACCGGGTGGTGATCGTGGCGATGACGTGCGTGGCGGGCGCCGTGGTGCTCGTCATTGGGGTCGTGACGCTGCTCATGCAGGTTGACGCATGGCAGCCGGCTCTGCGCCAGGACTTCAGCGGCAATCCGGTGATCCTGCCGCTCATCGTCCTCGTCACCGCTGTGATCGGCTTCGTCATGCAGCAGGACGCCTTCGCGAGCAAGCCCGGCGCCGAAGGTCAGAAGCACGGCAAGCCGGCGGTGGCCTGACCGAAACGACGGGAAGCGATGCCCGCCGCAGCACCGGATGCGCTATCCAATGCGCTCGGGCTTGGATTCCCGCTCCATCAGCATCGCGATCGCCTGCTTCGGAGGCAGACGCTCGAAGAGGACGGCGTGCACCGCTTCGGTGATCGGCATCTCGACGCCGTGCTGTCTGGCCAGCGCCGTGACGGACTGCGTCGTCGCCACGCCTTCCACGACTGACTGCGTCGAGTGAAGATACTGCGAAAGCGAGCGGCCGCGTCCGAGCGCTTCGCCGCAGGAGCGGTTGCGCCCGAGGGGGCTGAAGCAGGTGGTGGCGAGGTCGCCGACGCCAGCGATGCCGAAGAATGTCTCGGCCGAAGCGCCCATGGCGACGCCCAGTCGCGTGATCTCCGCCAGGCCGCGCGCCAGCAAGGCGGATTTGGCGTTGTAGCCCAGTTCGAGCCCGTCCACGATGCCTGCCGCGATGGCGATGACGTTCTTGGTCGCGCCGGCCAGTTCAACACCCAGCATATCCGTCAGCGTATAGATGCGCATCCACGGAGCGCTGAAGAGCCCCTGCACGACCACGGCGAAGTCGTGCGACTCGCAGGCGGCGACCATCGTTGCGGGAAGACGCCGCGTGAGTTCTTCGGCGATGGTGGGTCCGCACAGCGTCGCGAGCGGCCGAACCGAACCGTCGCCGATGACCTCGGCAATGACGCAGGTCGGCCGCAGCAGCGTGCCGTTTTCGATGCCCTTGGAGGCGCTCACCACGCCGACGCCGGGCGGAATGCGGCCGGCGAATCGCTTGAAGACGGGACGGATGAATTGCGTCGGCACGGCGCAGACAACGAGGTCGGCGTCTCGCAGCGCTTCGTCTTCATCAGCGGTAGTGGTGATGGTCTCGGGAATCCGCACGCCGGGCAGGTGGCGCTCCGATGTGCGATGGCGCTGCAGGTCGGCAATGTGCTCGGCACTGCGGCCCCAGAGCGTGACGGGCACCTGGCCGAAATCGAGGATCATCGCCAGCACGATGCCCATCTGGCCGTCGCCGATGACGGCGACCCTGCGGATTGCAGAACGATCCTCCACCTTAACCTCTTTCCTCAAGCGGCCCCGGCTGATGGCATTCTACGGTCGCTCAGCACGCGCGGTGAAAGGGGAGGCGCGCAACTCGGAACAAGGGGGAGACGGTGGCATTCAGCCCCCAGACTTCAGAGTCGGAGAGTCCCATGAGACGCAGAGAGTACGTTCCGCAGCCTACGGCCGCCGCGATCGACACGGCGATGGCCAAGGCGCTTTCGTTCGAGTCAGAACCAGTCCCGCCGACAGGTTCGGCCGGCGTGCGAGGTCGAGTGGCCGACGTGGTCGGGGAAGCCGGCTCATTCGAACGCGGCTTTGTGCAGACGGCGGGGCTGATTGTCGGCGGTCTGCTTCTGGGCCGCCTCGTGACCGACAACACGGCCCTGCTTGGCGCAATGGTGCCCCTGGCGCTGCTGGCGTCGTTCATCACCCATAAGGCAGTCCGTGGCCTGCAGCCAACGAAACAGTGGCTGGGCAGCAGACCGCGGCAGATCGCCCTTGGCGTGGCGTGCAGCCCGGCGCTGACGTGGCTCAGCCGGGGTTCGTTCAGCCGCAGCGAGAGGGCGACGGCTTGGACCGCCTGGGCCGCAGCGCTCGTCGGGATATTGGCGCTGCTGGCCTCCTGATCGCCGCCTGACCATCAGCGAAAGCGCCGCATCATGTGCACCCACCGGCCGTAGTCGAGAAGAGCCCGCCTCTTCTCGCGCGGCGGCACCTCAAAATCGCCGAAAGCGGTTGACCGGCGCCACTGCCAGTACCGGTTGTGCCTGCCCAGCGCGCCCATGGTCGCGAATCGGGCCAGGGCCAGCAGCCCACCGATGAAGTTGCAGAATCTGTGCCACATGACCAATCCGAGGCATCCCCGGTGAAGCGGGGCAGACGATGATAGCGGGCTGGGCATCGGTCCGGGCAAAGTTGAGTTGACCGCCGCATGACTCGCCGGAGGCGATTGTTAGAATCGGAACCGAATGCTAACGTGGCGTCGGGGCCGTGCCGGCGGGTGGACGCCGGGCGGACTTCGTGGATGGCGGCCTCTTTCACCCTTTCTGACCGATGGGAACACGTCTGGCATGTTGACCGGCACCGCCCCTGGCGACGCGATGGCGCTACTCACGCTGGCCCAGGGCGAAGTGGATGCGCTCGCTGGTCTGGTGCTGATGGTCATCGGCGGGCTCGGTCTGTTCCTGCTGGGGATGAAAAATCTCTCCGACGGAATGCAGGCCATCGCCGGCAACAGCCTGCGCAAGATGATCAGCGCTGTGACCGACAACCGCCTGCTGGCGGTGGGCACGGGTACGGCGGTGACCTGCTTCCTCCAGTCGAGTTCGATCACGACCGTGCTGGTGGTGGGCTTCGTCAACAGCGGGCTGATGCTCCTGCATCAGGCCATCGGCGTCATCATGGGCGCCAACATCGGCACGACGATCACCGGCTGGATCCTTGTGCTGCACGTGGGCAAGTACGGCCTGCCGATGCTCGGCGCGGCGGCACTGGCATTTCTGTTCACAAAGCGAGAGCGCGTCCGCTACGCGGCGATGGCGATCATGGGCCTGGGCATGGTGTTCTTCGGCCTGGAGCTCATGAAAGACGGGTTCAAGCCCGTCCGCGAGATTCCTGCGTTCGTCGATGCTTTCGCGTGGTTTGCCGCCGACTCGTACTTTGGGGTGCTCAAGTGCGCGGCGGTCGGGTGTCTGCTGACGCTCATCGTCCAGTCGTCCTCGGCGACGCTGGCCATTACCATCAGCCTCGCATCCACGGGCGTTATCCCCTTTGAAACCGCGGCGGCGCTCGTGCTCGGTGAGAACATCGGCACGACGATCACCGCGGTGCTGGCGTCGATCGGCGCCACAACCAACGCCAAACGGGCCGCGTACGCGCACGTGCTTTTCAATGTCATCGGCGTGGCGTGGATCACCACCATTTTTGCGCTCTACCTCAGGGGCGTGGATTGGTTCGTCCACAAGGATGCCGGCTATCACCCCCTGGGCCTCACGCACGAGGGCGTCGCGAGTGAAGCGGAATTCGAGCAGGTGATGACGCTGGCGATCGCCACGACGCACACCGGCTTTAACGTACTCAATACGATTCTCTTTCTGCCGTTCGTCAGGCTGTTTGCTCGCGCGCTCGAGCGGCTCGTTCCCGCCAAGGCCACCAAGGAAACGGCCCATCTCTCGTCGCTGGACGTGCGCATGCTCGAGACGCCGCTGATCGCCATTGAACAGTCGCACGCCGAGATTCTCAAGATGGCGGCCGGGGCGTCGAAGATGATGACCTGGGCGGCGCGGATCATCTTCACCAACGAGAAGGATGACCGGCGAATCGAAAAGCTCTTCCACCGCGAGGAGGTTCTCGACGCGATGGAGCACGAAGTCGTGCACTTCCTCTCGGATCTGCTCTCGGGCGGCGTGCCGCACAGCGTGATCGAAGAGAGCCGGCGCCAGCTGCGCGTTGCGGACGAAATGGAGTCGATCAGCGACACCATCGCGGTCATCGTCAAAGCCGAACTGAAGATCCGCAACGCCGGGTTCGAACTCACCGATACGCAGCGCAAAGACCTCGAAAGCCTGCACATGCTCGTCTCCGATTACTTGTTGCTGGTAATCGACGCGTTCGAGCACAACCGCGTGGATGTGATCAGCCGGGCCCATTCCGCAGGCGCCGCGGTGACCAAGCGCATCAAGGACCTGCGCAGCATTCACCTGACGAGCCTCTCGGCGACGCGCATCGAGCCGATTGTGAGCACTTCGTATCTGACCATGCTGCTCAATTACCGCCGGCTCAAGGATCACTGCCTCAACGTCGCCGAGGCAGTCGCGGGCGATAAGTGACGCCCTCGCCGGGCGCCCGGCGACACCGATTCCTGACGGCGTCCTAACCGAACCGTTGCGCACTCTCCCTAAACTTGGGCAACCGAAACATGGGAGACCGACATGTCCAAGGGGCACATCTTGGTGGTGGATGACGAGGAGGACCTCCTCGAACTTGTGGCGTACAACCTGAGGCGGGAAGGCTATGAAGTGGACTGCGTTACGACCGGCGAGACCGCCCTGCGCGCCGCCCGGTCGAAGCGCGTCGATCTGATTCTGCTCGATCTCATGCTGCCCGGCGCCGATGGGCTGGAGGTCTGCCGGGCCCTGCGGAGCGATCCGCAGACGCGCGACATCTCGATTGTGATGCTCACCGCCAAGGGCGATGAGGCAGACATCGTGGCCGGCATCGAACTCGGGGCCGACGACTACATTACCAAGCCCTTCAGCCCGCGGGTGCTGCTGGCGCGCATCAGGGCGGTGCTTCGCCGCCACAGCCAGTCGGAGCCCATCGACGACAGCGCGCTGGTCCGTGTCCACCAGTTGGAAATCGACCCGGTCCGCCACGAAGTGACCGTGGAGAAGCGGAGACTCGACCTCACGATCACCGAGTTTCGCGTGCTCTCCTGGCTGGCGCGTCATCCGGGACGCGTATTCACACGCCAGCAGATTATCGACGCCGTGCGCGGCGACGATTATCCGGTGACGGAGAGGTCCGTGGATGTGCAGATCGTGGCGCTTCGCCGCAAACTTGGCAAGTGCGGGGACTACATCGAGACGATTCGAGGGGTAGGCTATCGCTTCAAGGAGTGAAGTCGTGCCTCACCTGTTTCCCGCCCCGGCGACTCTCAATACGGCTCAGATCGGCGCCACGCTGGTCGTGACGGACGCCGGCGCCGACTCGCTGCTCGTCGCGTGCATCGCGCTGGCCGCGCTGGCGATCGTGCTCGCGGGCCTGCTGATGGCCCGCGCGCGGCGCGAGCGGCGCGACCTCGAGCGGCTGCAGTGGGGGGCGGAGCGGTTTGCCCGAGGCAAACTCGATCGACGCATCAGCACTATCGGCTCTGAAGCGGTGGCCCGGGTCGCGGAAGCAATGAACCACATGGCCTCCCAACTCGACGAGCGATTCCAGGCGGTCGTCCGGCAGCGCAACGAACTTGAAGCCGTCCTCTCGAGCATGGTCGAGGGCGTCATCGCCGTAGACGCCGAAGAGCGCGTGATGACCATGAACCGGGCGGCGTCGAAACTGCTCGGGATCGAGCCGGCCTCGGCAATCGACCGCAGCATTCAGGCCGTGGTCCGCAGTTCAGCGCTGCATCGGCTCGTTTCCGAAGCGCTCACGGCCGCCGGGCCGGTCGAGGGTGAAGTGATCGTACGAAGAGCCGAGGGAGCCGGCGAAGCCCGCGAAGCCGAACGTATCCTGCTCGTGACGGCGACCGTGCTCCACGGAGCGGCGGAAGGGCGGATCGGCGCGCTGCTCGTGCTCAACGACGTCACGCAGTTGCGCCGACTTGAAACCGTCCGTCGCGACTTCGTCGCCAACGTCTCCCATGAGATGCGCACGCCGATCACCGCAGTCAAGGGCGCGGTTGAGACGCTGCTTGATCATTCCGAGCACAGCCCCGAAGACGTGCAGAGACTGCTTGAGATCATCCGCCGCCATGCGGACCGGATGTTCGCCATCCTCGAAGACCTGCTCACGCTGGCCAGACTCGACCAGCAGGAAGGCCGCGCGGCTCTGGAGGTTGAGCCGGGTGCGGTGTCCTCACTCATCAACAGCGCCGTCGAGGCGTGCCAGATGCTGGCCGACGCGAGGCAGACGAAGATTCACACCGAGTGCGAGCCGGAGTTGCGCGTGCGCATGAACCGGCAACTGCTCGAACAGGCGCTGGTGAACCTCATCGAGAATGCCATCAAGTACAGCCC
Organism: Phycisphaerales bacterium; assembly: GCA_020852515.1. Lineage (NCBI taxonomy): Bacteria > Pseudomonadati > Planctomycetota > Phycisphaerae > Phycisphaerales > Phycisphaerales bacterium. The sequence continues at coordinate 200,815 of JADZAS010000016.1, read as the reverse complement.
GCCGGGCAGCGAGGTGCATGTCGTGGGCGCGGCGGTGGATGGGGGCGTGGCAATCTCCGTCGTCGATCGGGGCGAGGGGATCGAGCCCCAGCACCTCTCGCGCATCTTCGAGCGCTTCTACCGCGTGGACAAGGGCCGCAGCCGGCAGGTCGGCAGCACCGGCCTGGGGTTGTCGATCGTCCGCCACATCTGCCAGGCGCACGGCGGGCGGGTCGAAGTGCAGAGCGCGCCCGGTCGGGGCAGCACTTTTCAGATGTTCCTGCCAGCCCTGGGCAACGGGCCGCAAGCCGATGAGCAGCAGCCCCTTGCACGATCGTAACGGGCGGCTCTCCATGCGGTGACGCTGGTTTATGCGAAACTATCCACGCGCTCATCGAACGCTAACACAGCGGCTTTATGCTCTGGTGCGTGACTGAAGATGCGATTCAAACACACAGGAGATTGCAGATGAACCTGATTTCACGTGGGGCCAGTGCGGTGGCGTGTGCCGCGACTCTGCTTGTGGCGGCGGGCATGCCGGCCGGTGCGGCTGGGGCGGAAGCGGCCGTCGGGTCGGAGATCCGGCTGGCCGGCTCGGGCGCGACATTCCCTGCTCCGTTCTACAAGAGGCTCGTCGCCGAGTACCAGCTGTTGCATCCAGACATCCTCATCGACTACGCGTCGATCGGCTCAGGCGGCGGCATCAAGAACATCACCGACAAGACCGTCGATTTTGCCGGCAGCGACGCCCCCATGAGCAAGAGGGAGTTGGAAGCCGCAGGGGGCGCTGACAACCTTATCGAAATCCCCTCGTGCGCCGGCGGCGTCGTACCGACTTACAACCTGCCGGGCGTCGAGGGCGACATCCGCTTTACTGGCGAACTGCTGGCCGAGATCTACATGGGCAAGGTCACCCGGTGGAACGATCGCGCCATCGCGTCGCTCAACCACGGCGTGAAACTGCCCGACACGGCGATCACGCCGGTGTGGCGGACCGACGGTTCGGGCACGACGTTCATCTTCACCAACTACCTTGCCACCCAGAGCGACGAGTTTACCTCGACCATCGGCATGGGCAAGCAGGTGAAGTGGCCTCTGGGCCAGGGCGGCAAGGGCAACGAAGGTGTGACGGCGGTCGTGCAGAAGACGCCCGGCGCGCTGGGCTACGTCGAGCAGGGCTACGCCGACAACAACGATCTCGCCTACGGCTACGTGCAGAATCGCGACGGGAACATGGTCAAGGCTTCTCCCGAGAGCGTCTCGATGGCCGGCGCCGGTGCCGTCTCGAAGATGAGCGGCGCGATCCTCGCCGCAGACATCTGGAATCAGCCCGGCAGCGACGCCTACCCCATCGCCTCGTTCACGTACCTGATCGTCTACCGGGATCTGAACAACCTGGAGAACAAGGAAGAGGCGCAGGCGCTCGTGGACTTCCTCTGGTGGGCCACGCATGACGGGCAGAAGTTCGCCGAGGAACTCGACTACGCTCCCCTTGCGAAGCCGGTGCAGAAGAAAGTCGAAGGAGCCCTGCGGATGCTCACCTACAAGGGCGAGCGCCTCAAGGTCGGCCAGTAAAGCCTGAGCCGGCGCCGACGGCGACCGTGCAACATCCCGCGGAAGCGGCAGAGTACGCGATTGCGACTCTGCCGCCTCCGCTGTATTCAAAGTCAAAGCGAAATCGGGCCGCTGAACAGTGTCACAAGCCGCTTCATCCTCGCCGATCAGTGCGCTGCGACCCGGCGCTCGCCGGCGCAAGCCACTTGAGGCCAGGCGCAGCCCGCTCAACAGCGATGCACTCATGGCCGGCCTCGCACGGATGGGCGCCGTGAGCGTCCTCTTGATGCTCGCAGCGCTGCTCGTCGTCCTGTCCATTGCGGCGTGGCCGAGCATCGAGGAGTACGGCCTGAAATTCCTCGTCACCACCGACTGGCGGCCGAACGAACTCAATGTGCCCATGAAGGGCGCCGACGGACGCGTCCTCATTGAAGACGGCGAAGTCGTGATGGAGACGATTCCGCCGAGTTTCGGCGCGCTGCCGGTGATCTATGGCACCGCGGTGAGCTCGCTGCTGGCCCTGCTGATTGCCGTGCCGCTCAGTTTCGGCGCCGCGCTGTTTCTGGTGCGTCTGTGTCCGAGGCGGCTCGTCGGCTCGATTTCCTTTCTCGTTGAGTTCCTCGCGGCCATTCCGTCGATCGCATACGGCATGTGGGGGCTTTTTGTGCTCGGGCCGGCGATGCGGAACTACATCGAGCCGGGCTTGCGAGCTGCGCTTTCGTGGATTCCCGGCGTCAACGCCTGGCTGTTTGAGAACACGGCACGCCGCGGCTCGACGGTGATCACCTCCGAAGTGCCGCTCACGGGCAGCGACATGTTTACGGGCGGCGTCGTGCTGGCGATCATGATCCTGCCGATCATCACGGCCATCAGCCGCGACGTGCTCCGGAGCGTGCCGCGAGCCCAGATCGAAGGCACGCTGGCTCTGGGCGCCACATGGTGGCAGAGTTCCTGGGAGATGCTGCGCTACAGCCGCTCGGCCTTGTTCGGCGCGGTGATGCTCGGCCTGGCGAGGGCGTCGGGCGAGACCATGGCCATCACGATGGTCATCGGCAACAACAACCAGATCAACCCATCGCTCTTCGCGCCGGCGCAAACCATGAGCAGTCTGCTGGCCAACGAATTCGCCGAGGCGAGCACCGAAATCCACCGCGCCGCTCTGTGCGAGGTCGCGCTCATCCTGCTCGTCATGTCACTGCTGTTCAACGTCGTCGCCCGCTGGCTCGTCGTTGGAAAGGGATCGAGAACCGCGGCGGCGTTTTGACCGCTCTCAGCCCGGTGGGATCATCATGCCTGCAACCGGTCGCATCAAGTACGAACGCAACGCCAGGCCGCTCTACCAGGCGTACCTGCGCGTGAGCAATCGCGTGTTTATGAGCCTGTGCGTTCTGTTTACGGTGCTCATTCTCGGCGTGCTCGCGCTCGTGACGCTCTACCTGCTCTCCAAGGGTTTCAGTCACATCAGCCTCGCCTTCTTTACCGAGGTTGAGATCGCCGAAGGCATGGAAGGATCGCCCGGCGGCATGGCGCACGCGCTGGTCGGCACCGGCATTCTCATCGCGCTGGCCAGCGGCGTCGGCATTCCGCTGGGCATGCTCGCGGGCATCTACCTCTCCGAATACAGCAGCAATTCGTGGCTGGGCGCGCCCACGCGATTCATCGCCGACGTGCTCTCGGGCGTGCCGAGCATCGTCGTGGGCATTCTCGGCTACGAACTGCTCGTGGTGCCCATCGGCAACGCCAACGGGTTCGCCGGCGCCATGGCGCTGGCGTTCATCATGGTGCCCATCGTGGCCCGCACGACCGAAGAGATGCTGCGGCTCGTGCCGGGCAGTTATCGCGAAGCGTCGATCGCGCTTGGGGCCACCAAGGCGCGAACGATCTTCAAGGTGGTGCTGCCGGCCGCGTCGGGCAGCGTCATCACGGGCATTATGCTCGCCGTGGCCCGTGTCGCCGGCGAGACGGCGCCGCTGCTCTTCACGGCGGGCGCCAGCCGCCTGATGACGCTCGATCCGAGCGAGCCGTTTCCGTCGCTCACGGTCGCGGTGTTCCAGTTCGCCACCGGCCCGTTCCGCGACCAGCAGGAGCTGGCGTGGGCGGGGATCGTCATTCTCATCGTTCTCATCTTCATCGTCAATCTCACCATCCGGCTCGCCGTGCACCGCCTGCAGGCGAAGCGCTTCGCCACGGCGTAGGATGCGTCATGGAGCAAGATGAAACAACCGCTGCTCATCCCGGAAGAACGTCGGCCGCAATCCGTTGACATGAGTCACGTCACGAGATCCCGCGCAGTTCCCGAGCCAGGCGGCGTTCAGCGCGCCGCCGGCGCGGCTGCCGAGCCGTCGAACTTGGGGCTTCTCGCAGCCATCGCCCGCGGCGAGGCGGTGCAGACGGACACGCACGAGCAGTTGCAGACCGAGAGCGAAGTCGTGGGCATCAACGCCTTTTCGCTCTTTTACGGCGCCAAGCAGGCGCTCTTCGACGTGACGATGAAGGTCCCCGAGGGAAAGGTCACGTCGCTCATCGGTCCGTCCGGCTGCGGCAAGAGTACGCTGATCCGCTCTGTGAACCGTCTCAACGACCTCATCGACAACATCCGCATCGAAGGCTCCATGTCCTATCGCGGCGTCGATATCTACGGACGCGATGTGAATGTGATCGAACTTCGCAAGCGCCTGGGCATGGTCTTCCAGAAGTCCAATCCGTTTCCCATGAGCATCTTCGAGAACGTCATCTACTCGCTGCGCATCGACGGCGAGCGCGACCGGCGCGTGCTGGCCGAAGTGTGCGAGCGCAGCCTGCGCGGCGCGGCGCTGTGGGACGAAGTGAAAGACCGGCTGCACGAGACGGCCCTTGGCCTCTCGGGCGGGCAGCAGCAGCGGCTGTGCATCGCGCGCGCCATCGCCGCCGAGCCCGAGGTGCTGCTCATGGATGAGCCGTGCTCGGCGCTCGATCCGATCGCCACGGGCAAGGTCGAAGACCTCATTCACGAACTCAAAGGCGAGTACACGGTCCTCATCGTGACGCACAACATGCAGCAGGCCGCCCGCGTGAGCGACTACACCGCCTTCATGTATCTCGGCCACGTGATCGAGTATGGGCCGACCGTCGATATCTTTACGAACCCGCATGTGCCCGAGACGTCCGACTACGTGACGGGCCGCTTTGGCTGAGCCGCCCCCGCCGGGCGAGAGGTCATCTTATGTCGCAGCACTTTGTTCATGAGATCGAACGCCTCAAGAAGCGCCTGCTGGCCCTCGGGGCGCTCGTCGAAGAGAGCGTCCACCGGGCCGTGTTGTCGGTGCAGAACCGCGACTCGCGCCTCGCCACGCAGGTCATCAAGTCCGACGCCGAGATCGACCGGGCCGAGGTCGAACTCGAAGAAGAATGCCTCAAGGTGCTCGCGCTGCATCAGCCCGTGGCCCATGATCTGCGCTTCGTCGTAGCGGTGCTCAAAATCAACAACGACCTCGAGCGCATCGGCGACCTCGCCACGAACATCGCCAGCCGGGCGTTTTATCTTTCGAACCAGCCGCCCACGAAGATGCCCTTTGACTTCTTCGCCATGTCCGGCAAGGTCGAGTGGATGCTCAAGACCACGCTCGACGCCATGGTGAAAGAAGACAAGTCTCTGGCCTACCAGGTGCTCGCCGCCGACGACGAAGTCGATGCCATCAACCGCGAGATGTACACCCGCGTCGAGTCGGGCATACGGCAGTCGCCCGATGAACTCGAGCGCCTCATTCACATGCTCGGCGTGTCGCGAGCGCTTGAGCGCATCGCCGATCACACCACCAACGTCGCCGAGGACATCATCTACATGCAGGAAGGCCAGATCGTGCGGCACCAGACGATCCAGCCCGGCGCGTCGGGCCCGCGCGTGTCCGCCGGCCAGAAAGCCGGCTGAGGCGTCGACCTTCACCGCTCGATGCGCGACGTGACGAGCAGTTCCACCGTGCGGTCGTAGAGCATCTTGCCGGCGAACGTCCAGGTCACGACGTTGTTCGTCTTGCTGTCGCCGTTGTGCGAGACGATCGTGCCGGGCATCTGCACTGAAACTTCGAACCGCTCGTCCCCGAGGTCTTCGGTGATCTCGAACGCCTTCTTGTGGAACGCGAAGCGCTGACGGAACGCGCCGGTGTCGCGCACGTAGGGGCTGCCGCTCAGCGCCGAGATGATCGTGTCCGTCGTCACCTTATCGAACTCCTCGGCCAGTTGCTCCATGAGTTGCGAGTTGTCCTGCTTGTCGGCGTTCTGGAGAATCACCGCCATGCGGTCGTAGTTCGCGCCCTTGCGCAACTCCTCGAGGGCGTCGTGCACATCGAGCCACGTGTCCTGTGGCGTGTTCGGGTTGGTCTCAAGAAACGCCTCGCGCGCGAAGATCTCGATCTTGCCGATGGCCACCTTCACGAGCACTTCTGATACGCCCTTGAAATCGACCAGGCCGATCTCCTCGCCCGCCTGCTGCTTGGCGGCGAAACTGCTCGCCTGTTCGCCGGCCGCATCCTGCAGAAAGCCGACCTGCGCGTAAGCGCGCGGCTCGTAGGTGCGGTGAAAGTGGTAGTACCACCCGTCGGGCCGCTCCTCCATCGTGACCTGCGTCGGAAACTGCAGATACGCCTTGGCCATCTGGTCGCTGACATCGGCGAAGTTGGATGGCAGATCGAACCCGGCCGGGTAGCGCGCCACCGCCGCGAGCCGATGCACCGTTTCGCCGTCAGGCGTCTGCCGTTTGGAGCGCTCGACGAGCCACTGGCCGCCGTTGCGAGGCAGTCGGTCGCCCTCGTTGAGATCAGTCTCATCCTCTCCCTCGACGATCAGCCGGATCTCGCTCGAACCGTCTGCGTTGACGATGATGCGCTCCTTGCGCTCGAGGCAGCCGCCTGCCAGCACAAGCACACAGGACGCGAAGCAAAGCGCGATCATTCGAATTCGCTGCTGCATGGCATTTCTCCGGGTGCACTGCACAACATCGGCCGCTGGGCGGGTGTCAGATCATACGAACCGCGGCGCCGACCTGTTGCATCACCCTCCGCCCGTGCTCCTCGGGTCGCACACCTAGAATGGCCGGATCATGTCCGCCGCACCCGCCGCCGATCTTGAGCCGCTCATTGCCCTTGCGCAAAGCCGCCCTTCGCTGAGCGAAGACGAGGCGCATCAGGCGTTTTCGCTCATCATGACCGGCCGGGCCCAGACGGAGCGGATCGCCCAGCTCCTCACCGTGCTCGCGCAGCGCGGCCCGGGCGTGGATGAACTCGTCGGCGCGGCACGCGTCATGCGCGAGCACGTGACCCGCGTGCCCGTGCCCGACGATCTCCGCGATCGGCTCATCGACACCTGCGGCACCGGCGGCGCGCCCAAGACTTTCAACGTCTCCACCGCCGCGGCCGTCGTCGCCGCCGGCGCCGGCGCCGTCGTCGCCAAACACGGCAACCGCTCGCGCACCGGCCGCGGCTCGGCCGAAGTCCTCGAGCATCTCGGCGTCAACGTCAATGCTCCGCCCGACGTCCAGGCCCGCTGCCTGCAGACGGCCGGGCTGAGCTTTTCGTTTGCGATCCATCACCACCCCGCCACGCGCCACGCCATGCCCGCCCGCCGCTCGCTGGGCTTTCCCACCATCTTCAATCTCCTCGGCCCGCTGACCAACCCAGCCGGCGCCCGGCGTCAGGTCATCGGCGTCTACGCGCCGCAGTTTGTCGATCTGCTCGCGCAGGCGCTCACGCGGCTGGGCGCCCATCGCGCGATGATCGTGCACGGCTGCGGCGGGCTCGACGAACTCTCCACCGCCGGCCCCAATCAACTCGCCGACTGTCGGGCCGGCGCTGTTCACGCCGGCAGGTGCGACCCGGCGTCGCTGGGCATGGCGCCCAGCGATGCTCCGCCCCCAGCCGCCGACGTGGCCGACGCAGCCCGGATCATCACAGAAGTTCTCTCAGGCCGGCCGGGGCCGCACGCGGAAATGGCCGTGCTCAACGCAGCGGCGGCGCTGGTCGTGGCTGACCTCGCGCCCGAGTTTGCAGTGGGCGTTGCCATGTCGCGCGACTCGATCGCCAGCGGCAAGGCAAATGCCGCGCTGCAATCGCTCATCGACGTGTCGCACTCCGCCTGATCGCCGCTCGGCGCGTGCAGTGCTGTACACCGCAACGTTTTCCACGAAGGACACAAAGAACACGAAGCGCGCACGAAGGAATCCAACGAGCTGTGCTTTGATGGTGCGGGTGCCGTAGTCAAGCGAGGCTTCCAGCCTCCCGCCGAACGAAGTCGTCGCAATCGTGTCAAAGGCGTTGATGCTCACAAAGGGCTGCTGGAGCACGGAGTTGAGCGACGCCTGCTGGTTGTTGTTCACCAGCACGCGCGGCACATTGAGCGATCGGCCATCGTTGACCGTCTCGAGGGCGCGCACGACCACGCTGAAGTCACCCGGGCTGAGCACCAGCGCGCTGCTGCCGCGCGCGATGCCGACGCGAGCAACTGCTGCCGGTTTGCTAGCCTTTGGCCTTTCTCAGGCACTGAGGAAGAAACTTATCGATCTCGCCGTCGTCAAACGTGAGTTCGTCAAGTTCTTGAAGCGCGGTTTGCGCAGCTTTATACGCCTTGCACATCGTGCTCGGTGCGCCTGAATACACTGAGTGCAATTGAGCCAGGAGATCATCGCGTCGCGTACGACAAACATCGAGACCCGCGGCCTGCCCACGAATATCGGTCAGCAGCGACAAGTACCCTTCACGAACGAGCCACAAATCAGCCGCTGCCTGTCGATGTCTTTGAGCTATCTCACCTAGATCGTAATCCTTGGTATACGCGTTCAAGACGAGCAGCGACGTGGTGATAATGGCACCAATGATCGCGGTTGGCCGCCCCTCCCCAAATAGAATAACAAGGAAGCCTCCAGCAGCTAGCGCCGAGAGTACAATTTGCGCCAGTTTGATCTTACCGAGCCGATCGAGCAGAATGTCGGCACACTTCTCGTGCGTCTTATGTGAGTAAACCACTCGCCCGAAACACTCTCGAATCTGATCCTCAAGCGCGCCTCGGGCGCTCTCGATGGGCTCAGGAGGGGAAGGATGATCCAAAGATTTCTCTCCACTTCTGCTTCGCTGACCACTCCCGTTTGGGATCGGCCTGCTCGTGCGCTATTGCTTCCAGCGCGATATTGTAGCAACGCTTGGCCTTGTATTGAAACAGCCCCTTCCCGTAGACATACGCACCGCTGCCCGGCGCTCGCCACCACTCTTGCGCCTCGCTTTGATTAGCCATCCAGTGAAAGAAGTCCCTGCACATGAAGTCATAGTACAGGTACGACTTGTCTCGGTGCTCGTAGTTCTCAATGAACTGATATGCAAGCGTATCGATCAGCAATCCACCGATCGGAACGCCCCAGCAGCCCTTCCATGCGCGCATCATCTTGCATAGAGGTACGAGATTAGAGTTACAGGCAGCATTCCGCAGTCGAATTGCCTCGATCTCCCGCCGTGGATCTGTGGTCTCCCAACTTCCGCCGCCGTTCGCGTTCGGGTAGGTGAAGCTGCTGTTCTTGTTCTCGAACGCAGGCACAACTTCAAACGTGATTCCATCTGTAAACGGTACAAGGATGACTTGCCCGTCAGCCCTGATGCTGGTCGTCGAATAGGTCTTTTCGATCGACGCCTTTACCGCCTGCAGAAGGGCGGACTGGCCGTTGCCGCTATGATTATTATATTGCTCGTATACTGCATAAGGCAGCTGCATGAGCATGTCAAGGTCGCTAAAGCCTCGAATGGCTGTGTTCCGGCCGTAGGAGCCGACATACAAACTGTGCGAGGTATCGGAGGTCGTCGCCCAATAATCCGTATTCAGGCGTCGCGTGATTGCCTTATACCGATCCGAGATGGTGTCGGCTCGCGTCACTTGCAGTTCACTATTGAAAGATCGAAACCAGTCGGTAACGCTCATCGCGATTCCTTACTTGCCTCACATCTTCTGCACCCACTCCTCATCGAGAATCTCTTGAACAGTGAGGAGTTTGATGATTCTACCCGTTCGTTTGTGGAACGCAGTCGCTTCGCGGTCGGCGTCGGCTGAGCAGGAGGACTCAGCCTCCTCAGCGGCCGCCTTGCCGCGCGAAGCCGATTTCGGGCCGCTTTTCCGTTTGGCCATCGTGGCGCAGTCTATTGTCAGGAGCCTGTTTGGTCAAGGTGGCTTGTGGGCGGGTCCGGCCCGGGGTGAGGGGTCAGTGGGCCGACCAGTGGGCGCGATCGGGGCTGGTGTATGTGATTTCGTGGTGGGCTCGCGGAGCCGTCCGATCACGACTGGATGAGGCCCGGACGTTGGCGAGGCGCCCTGGGTCCGGGAAGTGCGCTGCGATCTTCAAGCGGAAGATTTCGATGGATCCTTGGAACCTTCGCGGGACACCTTCGAGGGCCCGCTTGCATAGATGGAGGAGGGAAAAAGCCAAGCGGAAGATCCGCTTGCATGCGCAGTGCGTTCTCTTCTTCAAGCGGAAGTTCCATTAACGTATAACTGGGTCCGCCGTGCGCAAATGGAGCCTCCAACGAGTCAAATGAACGCTCCAAAGAACTCTTTGAACGCCTCTCTGGAACAACGCGCCGGCCGGCGGCAATGGTCCATCGCCATTATGCCGCCGCAATCGCCGACTCACGCCCGTGAACGGTCGATGGCCGGCGCTGCGGGAACAGCGCGCCATCAGGTCCGCAGACCTCGCAAAGCGACCCGATTGACGTCCGAAAACGCCTGCGCGTTGGCAGCGCGGTTCGATTCCAACTTCCTCCGGTCTGCACCCGCGCGGCGCGGCGCGATTCCAAGGCGGCGCTCATCCTGCTCTCTCGCTGTGTCCGGGTTCTTTGCAGCAGCCGAAGTACAACGTGAGCCGGTTGATTGAGGGGGATGTGCGGGTGAGGGCGGAAGAGGTGCGGATGCTGCGGGCGGGGTAGTCGCTTGTTGCCGTCGCTTGACCGGAGCGGATTCGGTTGCACGCTACCTCCCGGGCGGGCGACGAAACGCGGAGTGAGGTGTAGCATTGGATCACGCTTGCGCCTGTGCCTGGCGGCAGAGGGCAAGCGCGAAATCTCTTTTCTGGAGTCTGAAATGAAGCGTTGGATCGGCAGGTTAATGCTGCTCGTCGGTTCTCCATTGGCGGCGTACGGGTTGCTCGCCATCGGCGCGGAGTGGCGTGAGTCCCTTTGGGGGCGGCTGATTCAGGTCGCAGGCGGCTTCGTCGCTCTGGTGTGGCTGGTTGCCTCCTTTCTGATCGTGGGAGCGATTTTCTCCGGCGGAAGCGGCTACCGGGCTGCGAACGTGACTGCCCCGCCTCCCGTTGCAGACACCGCGATCCGGCGCACGAACAAGCCGCCTGAAGAGACGGAAGCCTGAGTCTCCCGGGCGACAATCGCAAACCCGCCGGGCAATAATTCGAGCAAAAGCCTCATAAAGCGATCGGGCGGGCGCGTCGATGACGATATAGACTGGGAGTTTCCGCCCGCCTAAGGAGTTGAACCATGACGTTCGACCTGGCGCGTGTAGCGAGGAATCGGCTTGCCGAGGCGCGAGTCGATTCCGCGCTCACGCTCGATGCGATCCTCGAAGCGCTGAGCGATTTTCCGCCGCCGGGCGCGGGAACTCTCGCGAGCGAGCGCGAAATGGCTCACCTGCGCGGAGCCGTGCAGCGCGGTTTGTCTCAACTGCTTTACGTCGAGCATCGGCGCAACCTGGCCGACGCCCAACGCGGTGGCGAGCAGCCGGACCGGTGCCGCAGACTGGCGGAAGTGCAGGGGATGCTGATCGACCTCTTGAATACGGTGACCCACGGTGGAGGTCAGCCACCACCGCCCGAGCAGGACTCCGGGGAGGCCGATGGTTGATGCGACCCGTCGGTCACTCCGGGAGTCTTGCCGGCGTAGAGCGATGCGGCGGCCCAGCGGTAGCCATCTGGTCCGCTGCCGATGAGCCACTCGAAGTCGGCGTCCGTGATAGCGCAGACCGTCAGCGATCGGTGCAGCGTGTCGCCGTCGCCTCGCTCATGGAGGCGTATGGCGCCCAGGCCCCGCGATTTGAGCAGTTCGCGCAGATGTGGCGCGTCGCGCGCTTCGATGAGCGTGACAAGCTCGGCCCCCGGCATTTCCTCGTGGAGCGAAATCGACGGCATCATGGCCCCTGTGTCGGACAAACCGACGATTTGAGACTCTACACCCCATCCGCAGCGAACGGGGATAAGCAAAATGCTTAGGAGCGAACTGCGAAGTCTTTCATTCCCCCGCCTCATACCTCATCACCCCATCCACATACACCGCGACGGGATGAATCTCGCTCCACTTCGGCTCGGCGTCGAAGGGGGAGGCGCTCAGGATGACAAAGTCGGCGCGGTAGCCGGGGGCGATGCGGCCGAGGCGGTCGTCTTCGAACATGGCGTACGCGGCCCGCGTCGTGTAGCAGCGCAGGGCTTCGCCCACGGTGAGATTCTCCTGCGGCTGCCAGATTTCGCCCGCCAGGGTGCGGCCCGTGACCGCCGCTTCGACGCCGAGCATCGGGTTGATCGACACCACCGGCCAGTCGGAGCCGAACGCGAGCACGGCGCCGGCGTCGAGCAGCGACTTGTAGGCGTAACTGGATCGCGCGCGATAGGGGCCGATGATGGCTTCGGCGTAGCGGCCGTCGTCGGCCTTGTGATAAGGTTGCATTGAAGCGATCACGCCGAGATCGCCGAAGCGCTGGATGTCATCGGGCAGCAGGTGCTGCGCGTGTTCGCTGCGGCAGCGGGCGGCGCGGAGATGGTCGAAGTGCGCCGCATACGTGCTGAGCAGGAAGCGATTCGCCTGGTCGCCGATGGCGTGCACGATGGGCTGAAGGCCCGCGCGCTGCGCCGCGGCAAGGTTGGCGTCGAAGCGGCCGTCCTCTACGCCCTCGCGAAACAGGCCGCGCCACTGCGGCTGATCGGGCCGGTTGCCCAGGTAGGGATCGCGCATCATCGCCGTGCGCGAGCCGAGGCTGCCGTCGAGGTACGTCTTGAGACCATTGACTTCGATCCAGTCTTCGCGACCCTGAAAAGACTTGATGATCTCGGCGGCATCGGCCCAGTCGTCGGCGGTCGCGTAAACGAACAGCCGCATGGGCAGGTTCTCATCCGCGGCCAGAAGTTCATACGCGGGCAGGTCGCCGATGGAGGCAACGTCTGAGACGCTGGTGATGCCGTGCGCCAGGGCGTGGTGCATGGCGGCGCGGAGGGCATCGACTTTGTCATCAACGGTCGGCTCGGGGATGAAGCGCGACACGAGGCGCATCGCCGACTCGCGGAGGATGCCGGTTGGCTCGCGCGTCTGCGGGTCGCGATCGATCACGCCGCCTTCGGGGTCGTCGGGGCCGTCGCGCGTGATGCCGGCCAGTTCCAGCGCGGCGGAGTTGACCAGCGCCGAGTGACCATCCATGCGCGGCAGGTAGAGGGGATGTCCGGCGGTGACTTCGTCGATCCACTCCTTGCGCGGCGCTTCCGGGCTCGTCCAGCTCTCCACCGACCACCGGCCGCCAAGGATCCACTTACCGGGGCGCAACTGGTCCGACCACCGGGCGATGCGTGCGATAAATTCGTCCTTGTCGGCCGCGTCGCGCAGTTGGAGTTGGGCCAGGCCCGTGCCGCCGCCGAGCATGTGTACGTGCGAGTCGATGAGCCCGGGCAGCACGAGGCGCTGCCGGGCGTCGAGGACCACCGTCTGCGGGCCGATCCACTCGGGGGCCGCATCGCCGACGTAGACGAATTCGCCGTCGCGCACGGCGGCGAAAGCCGCGAAGCCGGGCAGGCCGTCGCTCCAGATCCGCGCGTTCTGGATGACGACGTCGGCGGGGGGAACGGGCTGGAGCGTGAACAAGGCGGCGGCGGCAATGGTGGTGAGCATGCCCATACCTTCGCCGCAACCGGCCGCAAGTCAATTCGTGCGTGGGCGGCGGCGTCCGTGAAGGGGTTGCTCAGGCGACGGACTCGACGCTCTTGATCACGGGCAGGCGCTGCTTGAGATTGCGCTCGATGCCCGACTGGAGCGTGAGCGTGCTCGACGGACAGCCGAAGCAGGCGCCGTGGAAGCGGATGCGCACGACGCCCTGCTCGGTGACTTCGACGAGTTCCACATCTCCGCCGTCGGCCTGCATCGCCGGGCGGATGAGCTGGATCACGCGCTCCACCTGTTCGAAGAGGGAAGGTTCGGCAGTCTGCGCCATCGTGCAACCGTGTCAGGAAAGTGAAGTCAGGCGGCTCCTCGCGGCCGCAGTCAATGGTAAACGAGTGCGGCCCGCGGTTCCAGAGAGGCTCGCGGCAGGCGGCTCCTAGAATCAGCGATGAACTCCAGCCGACACCTGAAAGGACGCTGTCGCGCGCTTTTGCTGCTGCTGTACGGTGGCGTTGCGGCGGCGCTGGTGAGTTGCGCCGAACCGCGCGAATTCGACGATCCGGTCGCCGCGATGGTCGATCCTCGCCTCACGGCGCGCGAGCGCGACGCGGCGATGGAGCAGGCCCGCGCCGTGTCGCCCGACGATCCCCGCCGCGTCGAACAACTCAAAGAGATCATCAGCGGCCCGTCGTATTCCGTTGCGTACCGCGCCTCCGCCTGGCAGCAACTCGAAGAGCACGACCCGGCCGAAGCCAAGGCCGTCATCGAATACCGCATGCCCACGCACCCGACGTGGGGCTTTGTCGAGTGGGCCTGCGAACTCATCGCCGATCGCGGCTGGGTGGACATGACGCCTTCGCTCGTGCGATCGCTCTATCGGCCATGCGCGCTCTACGACGACGAGACGCGGCCCGAGCGGCTGGCGCTGCAGGCGCTGCACCCGGGCCACGACATCCGTGAGATCGTTTTCGACGTGGTGGCGACCGAGCCGGAGAACGTCGTTCACGCGCAGTGGCGCCTTGCGGCGTGGGAACTGCTCAATCGCCTCGGTGAGCCGGATGTGTGGCAGGACCGGCTCGCGTCGCTGCAGACGGAAGACGCCTTCCTCAGCGACCTGAGGCGCGGCTACGTCGAGCTGGGCGTCATCGCACGCACGCGCGAAGAGGTGCTCTGGCTGCAGGATCTGAGCCGGCCGGAACACGAAGCCTGGTGGGCCAGGTGCCGCGACATTGTCGCCGGGCTGCCGAGCGAAAATCGGCGCGGCTTGCGGCTGCGCCACTTGGCGGTTCTCCAGCGCATCGCTGAGCATCACCCGCAGTGGCTCGCGCTTTCGCCGGCGGCGCTGCTGGCGGACCTCGACTCTCGCTGGGCGGGGCGTGGGCACGTTCATCCCGAGGCGGTCATGTCGGGGCGGTCGTTGAACGACGGGCCCCAGAGCCTGAGCGAGTGGGGGCCGAAACTGACGTGGGCCGATCTGCTGTGCGTGCGCCTGGCCGACGCCATGGTCTTCGACCCGGCGATGGCCAGTGAACTGTTCCCGCAGGCGCAGCGCGACCGCGAGGACACGAGCACCGAGTTTGGCGGGCTGGTGGATTACGTTGACGGCCGGCCGCGGCCGATTCTCTATCCGCCGCTCCAGCGGGCTCACGACAAGAAGTTCTACGCGCCGGGCACGATGGTGCAGGCCGGGCACTTCGCGCCGTTTCACTATCACTTCCACGTGCAGGAAGTGAGCAACGCCGACTACGCCGGTCCGGGCGGCGGCGATCGCGAGTACGCGGCGGCGATGGCCATCAACGGGCTGGTCTTCACGAGCGTGCGCGAAGGGCAACTCAACGCCGACTTCTACACAGAAGGCGACGTGGTGATCGACCTGGGGACGATTACGCGCCAGGGCAACTCAGCGGCGAACTGAGTGTGCGCTGTTTCAGCCGGGATCGGCAGGCGGAGGCGCATCGCCCTCGCTGCCGCGGCGCTTGCGCTTGCGGCCGCCGCGCCGCCGCCGCTTTCTCTTTTGACCGCCGGCGTCGCCCGCATCGTTGCCGGCGGAGCCTTCAGGGCGTTGTGCGCCTTCGGGCGCCGCACCCTGGGGCGCGGCGGGCTCGCCCTGACTGGAGCGCCGTCTCCCGCGTCTGCGGCGGCGGCCGGGCGTCTCGCCGAAGACCTCGCCCGGCGGCGGGGTTTGGCCCGGCTGAGCCGGCGCATCGGCGGCGCTGGCCGGCGGCCGCTCCGCGCCTCGCCCACGCTGGTCGCGGGCCCGGTGCTTGCGCTGGCGCGGCAGGGGCTGGTCGCCGCCGGACTCGTCGGACCCGGCCGAGAGCCGCCGGGCCACCTCGTCGGCGCCCAGGCCGCGCAACGCCTCGTCGGCCGAGTCGGTGCGCTCGCGCGGCCCGCGCGGGCGGCGCTGCACCTCGGCCTCGCGCGGCTCGGGGGGGCGAACGGGGATGGCATCTGGATCGCAGAGTTGTTCGACCGGCACCGCGACGCGGCTGCCATCGGACTCGAGTTGCACGAGTACGAGTTGCGTGAGGATCTGCGAATCCATCACGATGCCCGGGCCGTCGGGCGTGCCCACGCGCGTCTTGCGGTGGGGGAGGTTCTTCTTCAGCTCAGCATAGGTCTGGTCTTCGTAGCGCAGGCAGCACATGAGCCGGCCGCATCGCCCGGAGATCTTGAGCGGATCGAGCGTGCCCTTCTGCACCTTGGCCGACTTCATCGACACCGGCTTGAGCACCTTAAGGAACTGCTGGCAGCAGCAGTGCTGGCCGCAGCGCTCGTAGTCGGCCGTGAGGCGGGCCTCCTCGCGCGCGCCGACCTGGCGCATTTCGACCCGCGAGTGAAACTCTTCGGAGAGCCGGTGCACGAGGTCGCGAAAGTCGATGCGGTTCTCCGACATGAAGTACACGGTGAGCACTTCCTCGCCGAGGATCGGTTCGATATCGACGATCTTCATCGGCAGCGAAAACTCGGCGACAATCTCGCGGACCCGCTTGAGCATCGGCCGCTTGAGGTCGCGCAACTGCTCCATGTGCTGGAGATCTTCGACGGCGGCGATGCGCAGCACGCGACCGCTGGTCGTGAAGGGATACTGCCGACCGCCGGAGTTTTCGATGTACTCGAGCATCTCCCGGCGGGTCAGACTCTTGCCGCACCCGCCGTTGGAGCAGGTGGTGGTGAGCATCTCGCCGATCTCGGTGCCGCGCGGCGTCTTGAGGACGAACTTCGTGCCGCAGCCGGGCACGCGATCGAGCCGCGCGGGAAACTCCCCAATGAAGCCCATCTGGCCGTACTTGACGACGACGGTGTCGGGAGGCGCGAGGCGCTGGTAGGCGCTGATTTCTTCATCGCTCAGGCCGCGCGCCTTGGGGTCGGCTTCGGCCTCGAAGCGGGGGAGGGGAACGATGGGCATGAACACGATTCCTTCCGCGCGTCTCGGAAGTGATCACGATCGCAGCGGCGCGCCGGCAGGCGCGCACCGTCTCTTGCGTCGAAAATCATCGAAATGACGTCAGGGAAGGGTATCAGACGCGGCGCCCTCCCTGACGGGGGCGCCGGTTTTAGACGCGGGCATTGTCGGGCTGAGCCGACAAGTACGGACTATAGCGCGCTGGCGGGATCCGCGCGTCAGGTGGAGGTCGTCGCGGCTCAGTTGTCGTCCTGTTTGGTCATGCGGCTGACCCACTCGCCGACGTCCTGGAAGTCGAGCAGGTCCATTCCGCCGCCGGACCGGGCCTCGTAGACGAAAATGCGCCCGGTGCGCTTCTCGAGGACGTAGAGCATTTCCTGGTTGCCGCCCTTGGTGGTGACGAGGGCGTACTCGCCGCCATCGATGGCCATCTCCGCCCGGGCTGTATTGCCTGCAAGCCGGCCCGCGCTGGTGAGAATGAGGGCTCCGACGATAAACGCCGCGGCCCAGAGCGAGGCAACCGCGGTCCGCGTTTCATTCTTGTTCAACTGGTCTGACATGGCGTGTTCTGTCCGATCGGGTGTTCTTCAGGTGTTCGGGAATGCGACTGGACGGTGGGGCGGCGCTCAGCGCGAGGGCGCGGCCCGCTTGCCGTCGTTGACGACGCTGCGCACGGCAATGCCGTTGAGCCTCTTGGACGAGCGGTCGTAGAGGAAACTCAGCAGCGCACCGCTGCGCTGGTCGAGCACGTAGACGGCGTTGCTCGTCGCGCCGTTCAGGCTGCCGCCGACGATCACGTAGTCGCCCGCGACGCTCGAGCCTTCCGCTCTGACCGCTGGCGCGAACTGAATGAGCGCCAGCACGGCCAGCAGGACGATGTTGAGCGCGATCAGGCCGCTGATCGGATTCCGCTTCTTCATGTGGAGCCTCCTTGGTTTTCCGGATGCCGCAAACGGCCCTTCCGGTCAGGTTTCTGTCATCGAATTCTAGATCGAACCTGCCGCGGCCAGAGCGCGGTCATTGATGAGCCGGTGCACCTCGAAGGGCCTGCTGATTCGCCGGAACGCCTCCGTCGGCACCGCCCACGTTCGCCAGCGCTCGCTTCGACGCACCATGTGCTCCCTGAAATCGGCGAGATCGACGCAGCGGAGCACGTACCAGCGGTCGTGGAAGGTGAAGACCTCCTGAAAAAGTGAATCGGGCGGCTGGGCCTCGCACCAGTAGAGAAAAACGAACACGGCCCGAAAAGCATCGCCGAAAAGATGCTGCCAGGCCGCGAGCGACTCGACGTCATCGTCGGTCACCCAAGACTCGAGCCGGCCGACCGTGCGCCCGGACGCGGGCGAGCCGCGCAGGGCGCATTTGCGGCCCTTGACGTCGAGCAGCAGGTTGCCAGACGGGCTGTACACCACGAAGTCGAACGACTTGAGCGCGTCGCCGCTCACGGCAGACGGATGCATGTGGGGTTGCGTAAGGGCCTTGCGCGCTTCGTCCACGGCGACGTAGGGCACGCGATTGGCGCGGAGGTAGTGCTCGAAGGCCTGCTCGTAGTGGAATCGCCGCTGAGCCATGCCACTCAAGCATAGCCGCGGGGGCGGGTCAGTCGCCCGCGAAGCGCGGCCGCTCTCTGACGCGCCGCGCCGGGTTGCCCACGCAGATGCTCCACGCCGGCAGGTCCGCAAACACGCTTGAGCGAGCGCCCACCACGCACCCGGCGCCGATGGTCACTTCCGGCCCGACGAAGACATCGGCGGCGATCCACGCCTCGTCTTCGATGGCGATCGGCGGCCGCAGCAGCGGCATGTCGCGCCGTGTGAAATCGTGCGTTCCCGCGCACAGATGCGCATACTGGCTGACGGTCACGTTGCGCCCGATGCGGATGGTCCCGAGGCAGTACAGGATCGCAAAGTCGCCGACAGATGAACTTGCGCCGATGCTCAGATGCCACGGTACTTCGATGCGCACCGTCGGACGGATGCGCGCCGTGGAGTGGATGTCCGCGCCGAACAGGCGCAGCAGCCAGCCCCGCCAGCGGTACATCGGCCGGGGACTCAGGCGAAACAGCGTCGCCTGCACCCAGTACCACAGCGTGCGGCCGATCTTCTCGCGCGTCGTCCACGTGCTCACGTGACGGTGCTCGGCGGGAGGTGATGCGGAAGTTTCATTGGTCGCCGTGGTCATCGCCGCGTCGGGTCCTCGCGCCGGTGCACCTGCATCTCCCGGTACTTGGCGACCGAGAGAAACTCGTAAAACGCCAGCAGGCGGCAGAAGACGAACCCCGCATAGCCGTCGAGAATGCCGCCCTTGAGAATGTACGAGTAGAGAAACCGCAGCGCCGGTCGCAAGGGCAGATGGCGCGAGCGCGACTTGATCCACCGCCGCCGCGCGATCGGCCCGCCCAGCAGCGACGGCTCCACTTCGCCTGCGTCGCCGGCGTCCATCGCATGCGCTTCCCACGTCGAGTAGCGGTTATGCTTTTCGACCCAGGTGGCGATGTCGGGATAGGCGTAGTGCAGGAAGTCGTTCTTGAGATAGCCGGCCTGGCCGGTGGAGAGAACGATGTGCTCGTGCACCTCGTTGTCGCCCGAGCCGGTGTCGCCAAGAGCGCCGATGCGCTCGTAGCGGCCCCGCGCGTGCTTGAAGAGCCGGATGTTCCACGACGGGTAGTAGCCGCAGTGCCTGATCCAGCGGTTCATGAAGATGAACCGGCGGTTGAGCCAGTAGCCGTCGCCGCAGCCGTTGCCCTGCGGATACTGCCCCGTCACCACCTGGCGCACTTCTTCGGTGAGTTCGGGCGTCATGTGCTCGTCGGCGTCCATGATAAGCACCCACGGCGTCGGCCAGGGCACGTGCTCGAGCGCCCAGTTCTTCTTCTTCGGCCAGCCGGCCTTGGAATAGTGAAACTGGTACACCTCCGCGCCCATCGCCTGCGCCAGCGCGATGGTGTCGTCGCTGGACTGCGAGTCGATCACGGCGATGTGCTGCGCCCAGCGGACGTGCCGGATGCACTCGACGATGTTGCGCTGCTCGTTGCGCACGGGAATGAGCACGCTTACTGGAACGCTGCCCACCGCCGGCCAGCGGCCGGGCGGATAACGATCGGGGTGGAGTTGGACCGCCAGTTCATCGGCGCGCGGGTCGCGCGGCATGGGGCGCGGCGGGGCCGCCTCGGAAGCCGGCGCAACGGTGGGGGAGACGGCGCTCACGCGACGTCACTCGCTGCGCGGCCGGAAGGGGCGGTCGCATCCGGCGTCACGCGCATCGGGCCGACCTCTCCCCTCTGCGATGGCTCATGCCTCGCGGTCGGCGGCTCGCTGCGGCGGCGCAGGACCTCGTCGATCACGCGGTCGAACGCCGGAAGCGTGTGCGTGTCGCAGTAGGCCGCATCAAACGCCGCCCGCGCCGCCTGCCGCAGCGCCAGGTGCCGGGCCCGATCGGCCTTGAGTTCGCGCACGAACTTCACGACGCCATCCACGTCGCCATGGCGGAAACCAGCCCCGCAGTTGAATTGCGCAATCGCGTCGTCCACGTTGCTGCCGCGCGGGCCGACGTAGAGAATCGGCAGGCCGGCCGCGAGATTGGCGTGCAGTTTGCTCGGGCTCATGACGCCCAGAACGATATCGCGCAGGGTGATCAGAGCGCAGTCTGCGCCCGCCATCACGGTCGGCGTCTCTTCCTTGGGCACGTAGTCGTGCATGAGGACGTTGCTCAGGCCGCGCTTCTCGGCGTCGCGCCTGATGTCATCCCACCGCGAGCCGCCGCCGACGAAGAAGAATGTCACCTTCTCATCGCGCAACTGCTCGGCGGCGTCGAGCACGGTCTCGAACTGGTGGCCGTAGCCGGTGTTGCCCAGGTAGAGCACGACGAACTGGTCGCTCAGCCCGAGCCCCTCCGCCTGGGCCCACTTGCGCTTTTCGCGCACGAGCGGAAACATGGCCGCCGGCTCCCAGTTCGGAATGATGGTGCAAGGCACGGGCCGTCGGGGCGGCGCGTACTGCGTGAGCAGCAGGTCGCGCATCGCCGAGTCGAGCACGATGAGATGATCGATCTTGCCAAAGAGTTTGCGGTTCATCCCGCGCATGATGCGGCTGGCCCGGCTGCCTTCGCGGAGGACGCCCGTGCGCTCGGCCGCCTCGGGGTAGCAGTCCATGTTCCAGAGGATGACGCGAGTCCAGGGGTGCAGGAACTTGTGCAGCAAGGCAGCCCAGACGATGAAGGGCGGAGTCGTCAGCGCGATGATGATGTCCTGCCGCGGCAGGATGGCTGTGTTCCATGCCGCCAGAAGGTAGAACACGCCGTAGTCGATGCAGCGGCGGATCTTGCTCGACTTGCCCAGGTTCGGCGACCAGATGCGATGGATGCGAGGATTGTCGAACATCGTCGGCTCGGGGGCGCCTTCCTGCGGCACGTACCCGCCGGCGCTGGCGATGATGCGCACTTCGTCCTTGAGTTTCACCCGGTGTTCGGCCAGCGAAGCGGCGAGCTGAGCCGTCGGGCTGATGTCGGGCTTGTAGAACTGATTGATGATCGTCAGACGCATCGACCGTCGCTCCAAAGCAGCCATGCCCGAGGTTACGCGCGGCGCTGATCCGAGATGACCTGGATCATCTCATCCACGATCCGGTCGAGGCTGTACGTGAGGCGCCAGGTCGGATAGTGGGACTGCAGTTTGCGCAGATCGCTGTAATAGCAGATGTGATCGCCGATGCGGTTGGTGGCGCTGTAGGTCAGTTCGGGCTTTTTGCCGGTGCGCTGGCGAATCATCTCCACGCACTCGAGCAGGCTCGCCGCGTTGCCCTTGCCGCCGCCGAGGTTGTAGACCTCGCCCGGCCGCGGATGCTGCGCGAAGTGCCAGAAGGCGTTGATGACGTCGTGGCAATGGATCTGGTCGCGCACCTGCTTTCCCTTGTAGCCGAAAATCGTGTACGGCCCCTGGCGCAGGGCGACGAGCACGAGATAGTTGAGAAAGCCGTGCAGTTCCACGCCGCTGTGCTGCGGCCCCGTCAGGCAGCCGCCGCGGAAGATGCCGGTCTTGAGCCCGAAGTACCGCCCGTACTCCTGCGCCAGCACGTCGCCGGCCACTTTGGAAGCACCAAAGAGCGAGTGCAGCGTTTGGTCGATCGAGAAGTCCTCGGCGATGCCGTGCTCGTACGCCGGGTCGGCGTAGTCCCAGCGCGTGTCGAGTTCCTTGAGCGGCACATGGTTCGGCCCGTCGCCGTACACCTTGTTCGTGCTCATGTGAATGAACACCGCCTCCGGGCGATGCCGCCGGCACGCCTCGAGCAGGTTCAACGTTCCCACCGCGTTTACGTCGAAGTCGTCAAACGGGCGCGAGGCGGCGAGATCGTGACTCGGCTGGGCTGCGGCGTGAATCACCAGATCAAACGCGTTCTCCTTGAAGAGCCCCTCGACGCCGGCGCGGTCGCGGATGTCCAGTTCGCGGTGCCGGAAGCGCCGACAGGTTGATTCGAGCCGCTGGCGGTTCCAGGTCGTATCGCCTTTGGGCCCGAAGAAGTCGGCGCGCATGTTGTTGTCAACGCCGGTGATGTCAAAGCCCATCCGGTCGAAGAACGTCACCGCCTCCGATCCGATCAGGCCGCTGCTGCCGGTAACCAGAACTCGCATGTGGACGCGTACTCCATCGGCGCTGCCGGGCGCCGCTCAGTCTTCATCGGCAATGAACTCAGTCCGAAACACTCGCTTCCCCCACGCGGCCCCCACCGGGGCCGGCGCTCCACGCTAGCCGCCTTCTTCGGCCTCCGCGCTGCGGTCTTGCCTGAGGCGGTCGAGAATGATGGGCACGGCGGGTGGCACGCGCTGGCTGTGCGAGGTGACGTTGCGGATCATGGAGAGGTGATTCGCCGGGAGGATGATGTGATCCGTCACCCCGTCCAGCCGAGTCGATTCGAGCGATACGCAGCCGTCGCCGAGACCGTCGATGAGATCGTCGGCGGCGTCATGGAGGTTGCTGCCGTCAAAGAGTTTGCCGTACTTGGAAGTGCCCAGCGTGTCGAGGCGCTCGGCCATGGCCTGCAGTTCTTCGGCGCTGATCGGGCTCGCTGAGCCGGCGATGATCGTGACGGCCAGCCCGGCCGGCAGGGGCCGGGCGTTGAGGCTGGCCAGAAAAGTGCTGCCCGGCACGAGGTCGTCCTGGGCTTCGCCGGCGCCGTCGAAGAACCCGCCCACGAGCAGGCCGTCGCCGCTGAGGGCCCGCACCACCTGGTCGCGCGCCTCCGAGCCGATGCGTAGCAGCGCCATGCGCGAGCCGTGGTTCGGCGGGCCGAGCATGATCAGCCGCTGCACCCGCGGGAAGCGCTCGCCCCCGTCGCTCGTACCGGCATAGAACTCCGGCCCGGTGAGCAGGTCGCGACTGATGAGTGAGCCCATCGAGTGGGCGACGATGGAGATGCGCTCCACCCCGCTGGCGCGCATCTGTTCGAGCACCGACGCGACGAATGCGGACGATTCGGAAATCGCTTGATCGTTTGGGTAGGTGACTTCGCACACGCCGTAGCCGGCTGCGAGCAGCTCAGGAATCAGCGCCGTCCAAAGCCGGCCCGGATCGTCCAGGCCGTGGATGAGCACCACGGCATCGCTGGGTGCGTTCTCAGCCGAAAGCGGCTGAGTCGATCCGCCGGCGAGGTGAACCGAAACGCCGAACTTCGCCTTCGCAGCCGCAGCCGCCTCGGGAAAGAACGTCTCAACCAGTTCGCGCAGGTAGCCATTGAACTGCGTCTGTTCGCGGCGCAGGCGCACGCGATCGATCGTCAGCGCCACTTCATCTCCGCTGACGTTAAATTTGACGATGCCGTCGGTGATCGAACTGATCAGCCGCATCGTGCTCGATCCCACGGGCGTGCGCACGGGGACGGAGTAGTCGCACATGCGGCGGAGGGCCTGGCCATCCATGCCGACCTCATCTGCAAGTTTGCCGACGACCTCCCCGAGTTGGAGTTCGCCGTCGCGAAGTGGAATGGAAACGCGCCACTCGGTCTCGGGCGGCTGCGGGCCCTCGACGGCCTGCCGGGCGTGGGCCGCGGTGAAGCCGAGGGCCGATGCGAGCGCCCACAGCAGCGCGAGCCAAGAGTACTTCGGGCCGCCCCGCCGTCGGTGCACCCGTGACCGCGACGCCGACCGTCGATCAGGGCTTGAGTCCGGCGCCAAAGAGAATTTCTCCCCAGCGTTTGTCTTCCTGTTTGTATTTTTCATACCGCGTCTCGAACTCGCTTAGTGCCTGCTGGACGATCTCGCTCTCCGGATCGAGGTTTTCGCCGTAGCGCTCGTGCAGCGATCGCAGACTCGCCACGGCCGCCTCCAGGTCGCTCACCGCCGATGCGT
This sequence comes from Phycisphaerales bacterium, assembly GCA_020852515.1. Classification (NCBI taxonomy): domain Bacteria; kingdom Pseudomonadati; phylum Planctomycetota; class Phycisphaerae; order Phycisphaerales; species Phycisphaerales bacterium. Next base: position 176,668 of record JADZAS010000016.1, on the reverse strand, counting down.
AGGTCCGCACGGCGTCATGCAGCAGCGACTGTTTCGCCTCCTCCTTTGAGGGAGTGTAGAGGAGTCGCCACGGCTCCGACCGGACTTCGATCGTCGCCAGTTTCAGGTTGTCCGAACTCAGCCGCAGGTTCGCCAGAATGCGCGAGATCTGCGGCATCTCCGTCGTCAGGCTTTCGTTGAGGATCGTGAACGTCTCGGTCGCCGCGGCCAGGCCCTTGTCGGCCCGGTCGAACATCTGCTCGATGCGGGCGATGCCTTCCTCGCGCGTCCAGCGCGTCACTTCCTTCACGTTCTCGGCCGTTTCCCGGACGTTGGGCGACACGTCGTTCACCAGCGTGCGCACGTCGCTCACACCTTCATCCACGTTGGCGAAGATGGCGTCGGCCTTTTCGGCCAGGCCCGGGCCGCGCTCGGTCGTGGCGCGGATGTCCTCGATAATCTGCGCGATGCGCTCGCTCCACTGCGGCCACTTCTCCTGGATCGACGCGATGAGCGCCCGGACGTCCTGCGTCGAAGAGCGGATGTTGCCCACGATTTCAGGCCCCTCTTCCTTGACGGTCCTGCTCGCGAAACTCGACACCTCCTGCACGTCGGCGGTGATGCCATCCACCCGCTGAATGATCTGCTTGACGCGCGCCAGGTCTTCCGGGCCGATGCCGGCGGTCTTGAGCAGCACCGACGGCGCGTAGCCGCCCCGGATGGTCCCGCCCTGTTCGAAGAAAACCTCGGTGAGCGGCGGGCCGTGCTCTCCCAGCGGGGCGATGTCGATGGCCGTGGCGCCGCCGATGAGCGGGACGACCATCCCTGCGAATGCATCCTCGCGGATCTCGAATTCCTCGGGGATCGACACGGTCACGATGAAGCGCGGATTCTCGGTCTGGTTGAGTTCCGCGGCCATGTCCGTCACCTTGCCGACGCTCATGCCGCCGACCATGACGTCCGAGCCGACCTTGACGCCCGGCACGCCGACGTCGAGCGGAAAGGCGATGCGGATCTGCTGCGTGCTGGCGAAGTTGTCCAGATCGGAAAGGGTCACGATCGTCGCGACGAATCCGACGATCGCGGCGATGACGAAGAACCCGGCGATCGTGTTGTTACGCTGGCGCGTGTGGCTGCTGCTCATGTTCGACTTGCCCATCCATCCGGTCGTGTTTGATCCATGTCACTTCACGATGCGAGTCGATTCGATGCTGGGGCCGGGCGCCATGCGAGGCACATCCGGCGCGCCCAGGAGGTCCTCTTCGTAATTCGTGGCGGTGCGGCGCTGGGTGATCGGCCCTTCCGCATCTCCGCGGATGAACTGCCGCACCAGCGCCTGCTCGGGCGTGAGATCGCCCACGTCGTGCCCGCGCAACTCCTCGAACCACGCGCGGTCGGCCACGACCATCATCTTGCCCTTGTCGAGCATCGCCATGCGATCTGCAATCGCGAACGCCGAGTCCATTTCATGGGTGACGACCACGCTTGTCACGCCCAGTTTTTTCGTCAGGTCGATGATGAGCCGGTCAATGCCCGCCGACGTTACCGGGTCGAGTCCGGCCGACGGCTCGTCGTAGAAGAGGATCTTCGGATCCAGCGCCAGGGCGCGGGCCAGCCCGGCCCGCTTCTTCATGCCGCCCGAGATCTGAGCCGGGTACTTCTCCGCGTGCTCGCGCAGCCCGACGAGTTCGAGCTTGATCTTCACCTGGATATTGATGATGTTCTGGTCGAGGGTGGTGTGCTCCTGCAGGGGCAGGGCCACGTTTTCGGCCACCGTCATCGACTGGAAGAGGGCGCCGGACTGGAAAAGAATTCCAAACTTTTTCCGAACTTTATTGAGCCCCTCGTCGTCGAGCGAGGCGAGATCCTGCCCGAAAAGCGCTACCGAGCCTTCGTCGGGTCGGAGCGAGCCGATCATGTGGCGCAGCAGAGTGGACTTGCCGCTGCCTGAACCGCCCATAATGACCACGATTTCGCCGGGCAGGACATCGAGGTTGATGCCCGCGAGCACGGTTCGGCCCTCGAACCGCTTGACGAGATTCTGGACCCGGATGATGGGTTCTGCGCCGCTTGGAGTCATGCTACCTACACAAATCGGCCAAAGACTTTCGGGATTCAACCCAATCCGGTGCGCCGCTCATCAGTATACTCCGGTATGATATGGGCGTTGGCGGCCCGCTTGTCCGAATCGAACCAGAGCCCCCCCCGAAGCAAGGAGATCAACATGAAGCGACTGATGTCAGGTGTTGCGGCCTTGGCCATGATGGCCGCGATCGCCCCCGCAACTCAGGCCGACGTCAACGTCGGCGACAAGATGCCGGAGATGAAAGTCGGCCAGCTCTACAACAACGAGCACAACATCGATGTGAGCGACTTGAAGGGCCACATCGTAGTCGTCGAGTTCTGGGCCACCTGGTGCGGACCCTGCCGCGCCCAGATTCCGCATCTCAACGAGCTGAACAAGAAGTTCAAGGAAAAGGGCGTGCTCATCCTGAGCATCAGCGATGAATCCGAGTCGCTGGTGGCGCCGTTCGTCAAGCAGCAGAACATGCAGTATCTCGTCGCTTCTGATTCGAAGATGGACGAGGTGTTCGGCGTTCGCGCGATCCCGCACGCCGTGCTGTTCAACCCTGAGGGCATCGCCGAATGGAAGGGCCATCCCGCGGAACTGGATGCGCAGCTCGAGAAGGCGGTGGGCAAATATCCCAACGCGCGCCCGCTGGGCAGCGGCCCGGACTACAACGAAAAACTCTTTGCCTCCATCGAAGCCTCGCTGCTCAAGGGCGACAACCCCGGCGCCATCTCGCTGCTCCGCCGTGTCGATCGCAAGTCGCTCGACGCCCGCGAAGGCCATCGCGCCCGCTACGACGGCATCGTCAATCGGATCACTCCGATGGCCGAGGCAGACTTCAACCGCGCCATGAGCAACGTGAAGAACAAGCAGTACGCCGACGCACTGGCGACGCTCAGCCGGGTCGCCAGCGAGTACCGTGGCCTGCCCATCGCCGACAAGGCCGCTGCCGAACTCAAGCGGCTCGACGGCGATCCCGAAGTGCTCAAGGCCAAGCGCAGTGACGCGATTGAGCGTCAGGCGGACAACATGCTCCGTCGCGCCAAGTCCCAGGCCGAGGACGGCGACAAGGTCATGGCCTACCTCCGTCTCAAGAACATCGTCGAGAAATACCCCGGCACCGCGGCGGCGACCGAGGCTCAGACGATCCTCACCGCCTACGAGGCCGACGCGGAGCTCATGAAGAAGGTCAACGACCGCTGATCTTCGACGCAGGTCGATAGAAGGAGAGACCGCCGGCCGTGAATGGCCGGCGGTCTTTTCATTCGTCGCGGCATTGCCTGCCGTTCAGCGGAAATCAACAACGAGCGGCAGGTGGTCCGAAGCGCGCGAGTCGTCCGCGTGCAGGCCGAGGCGTTGCAGTTCGACTTCGCTGAGCCGCTCGGTATCGAGTAGAAAAGACTGGGTGACGCGAAGGACCGAATCGGAGATGACCGCGTAATCGAGACGCGCAGGCAGGAACGGCTGCTGCGGATCGCGCCACGTCGTGTTCGTCGCGTCGCCGCGCACGTACGGTTCGGCAATCAACAGATCAGTCGCGTCCAGATCGTTCTGGAACGTCACGATCTGCATCGGCTCGTAGGAGCCGACCAGGTTGAGATCGCCCATGATCAGAAGCCCCGACGGCTGCAGATCGTACTGCGCCGAGCGCAGCAGCCGACGGATCGCGTCCGCTTCCCTGATGCGCTTCTGGTCGCTCGAATCGCCCGCGCGGCCGCAGCACTTCAGGTGTACGCTCGTGACGAGCACCCGCCGATCCGCAGCGGCGACGAGCAGCGACGCGGCTCGAACGTGCGGGGCCTCAGGCCCGGCCATGCCCGAGAGCGAGTCAACCGGCACGGCGCTGAGCCGACTGGCGACTCCGACGCCCTGCTCGGGCGTAACGCGCACCTCCCAGCCAAAGTTCGTCGGCAGGTGCTGATTCAGCCATGATTCGAGTTGCCCGCCGTCGGCGTTCTCGCCGAGTTCCTGAAAGCAGATGATGTCCGCATCGATGGCCCGCGCCACGCGAACGAAGGGTTCGGGGTTGCGGAACATGGCGCCGTTGAGCACGTTCCAGGTCAGGGCCCGCACATCCGTTGGGGCGCTCCGGGCGATGCGCCCTGGCGGCGGCTCAACATGCTGGCCGACTGCAGCCGGAGCAAGCGCCTCGCCCGATTCCGGCTCGGCTGCGGCGGCGCTGGCCTCCGCTTCGGGTGCAGCCAACTGCTCGGCCGGCGCTGCGGGTTCGCTCGTCTCACCCGCCGGCGGGTTTGCCTCGGGTTGATCGGGCGAGGCGTCCGGGATCACGTACTCCTCCCGTGGAAGCGGCGGCAGCGCAATCGAGAACGGCTGCGTGCGATCGACGATTGACCCGACTTCGTCGGTAAACGTCAGCCTGGCGGCGAAACTCGATCCGCTCAGCGGCGTAATTGTGGCTCCGGGCACCAGATCGCCGCGCGCCAATCGCAATTCGATTTCGTCACTGGCGTAAGTGGGCGCGAATGAAGCGCCGAGCCAGTAGGGATTGACCGGCGCCGTGGGCAGACCGGCTTCGATCACTTCCGCTCCCACGCCGCCGAAGTCTCCGTTGACGCCGCGCGGCGAGAAGTTCAGTTCAAAGTCGATGCCCGCGATGCCCGTTTCGCCGCTCCCTCCGGTCCGGATGTCGCCGGTCAGCTGGTTGCCGTCTGCATCAAGTTGCAGCGAGAGCGTTCCGGTGAGTCCCTGCACGTTGACGACGCGTCCCAGTTCAATCCGGAAATAGACCCAGTGGCGATCGAAGGTGGTCCAGATCCGCCCGAGCCGAACGTACCGGCTTCCTTCGTAGGTCGAGTTGCCCACCGCCACTGCGCTGAGATTCTCCCAGTCGTCGAACTTGCCGTCGATCGCGATCGTGCGGCTCGGCACGCGCTGTGGGGAGAGTTCGGCGATCGTCAGCGGCTCGCCCTGCTGCGGCGTCGATTCCGCAACCTCGGCGTCGTCGGCGAGCGGCGGCAGCGAAGATTGCCGGCACGAAGCCATCATCGCCACAGCCGAGAGAAGCGCCAGGCGCAGGCCGGGCCACGTGGAGCGGTGATCCCTGTTCATGGGCAAAGTGTCGGCCATCCGCGCGCGATTGGCAAGTGCGGGCCCGCCGATTCGTCGCCGGACCGCGCGGCGAGTGCGGCTACTTCTCGTACTTCGAAAAGATCTGCTGGCGCCACTGCTGGCCCCGTCGGATGCGGTTGGTCACGTTGCGCGGCACCGGCAGGTGAATCGTGACCGGATGCAGTAACTCGATCTCGCCCGAGAGTTCGTGCATACCGGTTCGGAAATTCTCACCCCAGTCCACGTGGAACGTGCCGCAGGGCAGTCCCTTCTGCGAGCGCAGCCGGTCGCCCTGGCTGTGCGGGTAGTTCACGGCCGCGGCGAGTTGCACGTCGACGACCGAGCCCTGCAGCCGCGGGTGAACCGCCACGGGCTGCTGAATCACGCCCACCCCGCCGCCCGGGCAGGAGAACGAGAAGTGGATGTCGGAGGCGTCGGGCCGGTGCTGCATCGAATCGGGAGGCGGGCGCAGGTGCACGATGGCGTTGCAGTTGTTCTCATAGCGGTTGGCAAAGTAGATGTGGATATACGCCTGCTCGCCGTCCTTACGCATGACGGGTATGAAGCACAGGCCACCCTGTTCGTAAAACAGTCCGCCGGCGTATTTGCCCAGCGCATCAGGGAGTTTGTCTTCACAGCACAGAGCCCAGAAGAGGGCCATTCCAGTTGCGATGAACAGCACGAGCGAGGCGACCCGCTGGTAGAAGAGCTGCGGCGTCTCTGGCGCGGCCATGAACCAGGCCCAGAAGCCCCACCCGAAGAACGCAAAAATGAGAATGACGAGCAGGGCATTGCGTTTCTCTCGCATGGAGTGAAGCCTCCTGAGAAGTGCGAGGTGCGCTGCGCGGTCGCTAAATGCGACCGAGACCGGGGGCGGCCAGCCGTCAAGCCCGTTGAATTGTCACCCCCGACGCGGCTGGCCCGGCCAACCGTCCTCGCCAGTTTACCACGGAATCGGCCCGCCGAGGGCGTCCAAAGCAGAATCCGCGCCAGATAGGAAGCGAAATCAAAAGAAAATGTCAGCCGTGGGGAACCAGCGGGGGGGAGACCGCGAATGTGTCTTCGGCAGTCCGGCACTGTAATCCCCCTTCACCTGAGGGCAGCCACACGCAGTGCCGATGCCGAAAATCCGTTCCCGCCGCACGGGACACTGTCTGGGGGTGTCACCCACGAGCATCGCCAAACAGGGCGGTGGGGATAAAGACGGTACGGAACGAGGGCCCGATTTGCCACGGATCGGGTTCCTTCCGTTTTTGGGTCATTACTTTTAGAATCGCGCCAGTTCAGGCTTCCGAGGCTCCACCAGGACCGGTGCGATCCTGCGCTCCCGGGGGCCGGTCACCCGGCCCGCCGCCGCGTGAGCCAGCATCGGCGCCATCTCAGCGGCCCAGGCGCTCCAGTTAAGCCGTGTGCGGGCCCGTGACATTGCGGCCGCCGACATCGCGCGGTAGCGCTGCGGATCGTCCGCGAGGGCTTCGATGGCATCGGCGTATTCCTCCGCCGCCGCGCTCAGCGGAAGCACCAGCCCCGTCTCACCGTCCACAACCACCTCGCGCAGGCCGCCTGCCGCGCTGACGACGCTTGGCCGACCAAACTGCGAGGCTTCGCACGGCGCGATTCCAAACGCCTCGCCGACCGAGGGCAGAATCATGAGGTGACTCCGCGCCATCGTCTCGGCGATGCGCGCCCGGTCCTGCGGCGAGGACAGCCTCCGGGGCCCGCTGGAGCGGACCAGCGGGGAGCGCCGCAGCGACGCGTTGATCTGTCCGATGTGATTGAGCCTCGCGTTCCAGCCGCGACGCGCCAGGCGTTCCACAACCGCCACCGCAAGGTCGGCCCGCTTGCGCGCCGGATCGGAGGCGACGAGGCACAGTTGCAGATCGCCGCGGACCGGCGGCTGGGCGTCATTTTGGCGCCACGCAGGCAACTGTGCAGCCGTGATGCTGGCGCCCATCGGAACCACGCGCGACCGGCGGTGGTCGAGGCCGTAGTCGCGAATGGCAGACTGTCTCGCGAGTTCCGTGGCGAAGCCGGCCAGATGAACGCGCTGCATCGTGGCGTGTTCGTAGGCATCGCAGACTCGCTTGTAGCCCGCGCCGCGCCGGATGTATGCGGGATAGGTCTCGTTGATGATTCGAGCCGTGGCGTCGCTGAAGTACACGATCGGCACATCCGTCTCGAGCCCGAAGAGCATGCTGCTGATGCAGCAGCCGAAGATCACGTCGGGCTCGACGGCCCGGATGCGCTCGCAGAGCAGCGCGGCGCGATGCGCTGCGGCGTGCAGTCGCTCCCGTTCGCGGCGGCGTGATTGGAGCCGCTCCATAGCACCGTCGATGCGGCCGCGCGCGGTGCGCCACGCCAGCCGCAACGCCCACGGCGCGCGCTGCCCCAGCGGCGCGGGCACCATGCGGGCTCTCGATCGCGCTGGCGGCGCGCTGCAGCACACGACCTCCAGGCCGCGGCATTCGAGCGCCCGGCGCATCTGAAACGGCATCCCCGAAAGGGCATCCGGATCGAATGGATCGACCGGTGAGACGAAACCGACGCGCAGCCGGGGCTCGCTCAGCCGCAGGTTCTGATCTGCCACTCTCGCCCCCTTCGCCGCCGTTGCCCGGGCGCGCCATGTGAGTCGACCGGCCGGCCGCGCTGCAGAGCATCATACCGGCTGGGACTACGGCGCGATACGCGTCCGGCGGACTACTGAACCCGGTCCACCGCCATGATGGCTGACAACGGCTTGCGCTGAATATCGGGGACAGTGCAGTCTTCCGCAGCGTATCCGAGCGGGATGAGCAGGAATGGTCGCTCATGCGCCGGCCGGCCGAGGATGCGGCTGAGAAACTTCATCGGACTGGGCGTGTGCGTGAGCGTGGAAAGCCCGGCCAGGTGTGCGGCTGTGAGCAGCATGCCCACCGCGATGCCGATGGACTCATCGACGTAGTACACCTGCCCGCCCTCATCGGTGTGCATCAGTTTGAAGACAGCGATGAGCCAAGGGGCCGTCTCGAGGAACTCCTTGTGTTCATCCGTACCCAGCGCGTGCAGGTCCTCCAGCCAGCGGCGGCTGGCCCGGTGCTGGTAGAACTCGCGCTCCTCAGCCTCGGCGGCGACGCGGATCTCCCGTTTGAGCGAAGCCTCCTGCACCGCGACGAAGCGCCAGGGCTGCTTGTTGGCGCCGCTGGGAGCCGTTCCCGCCGCGGCGATGAGGGTCTCGACGAGTTCCCGCGGCACCGGTCGATCACTGAAAGTGCGGACGGAGCGCCGCCGGCTCATCGTGTCCAGAAACGCGCGAGCGGCGGCGAGCGGCTCGCCGGGCGGCTCGTAGGGGCGGTAGAGGATCATCGGGGGTGTCTGGATCATGAGGCCTCGCTGGGGTGGGGAAGGGTCCGGATGCGGCCGGAATCGACGCGCCGCGTATTCGTACTTTTTTTCACGATTTCACGGGTCGCTTCTTTGGAGCGATTCCAGCCACTCAATATACTTGCCGCCGGGCTTCCGGTCCGCGCAGGCAGGGCTCGCTCCAAAAACAGGGTGGGATTCCCTCAGCGCGGCTTACGGGTTGATGAGTTGAAGCGAAGCGCCAGAGGAGCCGCCTCGTGCCTGTGACCACCAAGACGTTCCGCGACCAGAACAAACTCCACGTCATCTTTGCCGTCTCGTCGCTGCTGCTGGCGATCTGCTTCATCGCGGCGGTGCTTCAGGACTGGGCCAACGAGTACCGCGCCCCGCAGGTCGAAGTGGTCCGCTGGGACACCGAGATGACGCGGTGGACCAAGTCCGTGGCGGACCTGCGCGTGCAGATGGCCAACGTGGATGCCCTCGAATCGCAACTCAGCGCCGCAAAGAGCGCACTCGAGGCCGACCCGGAGTACCAGCGCATCGGTCAGGAGATCGACCGCATCCAGTACGACCGCGACAAGCGCATCAAGCAGCTGCAGCTGTTCACCGACGGCAACATCGCGCCGCAGCAGCAACTCGTGGAGCGCCTCAAGACGCTGGTGCAGGTGAACCACGGAACGCCTGAACACGCCGCACAGCTCGAGCGCGAGCGCGAGAAGCTCGAGGCGCTGCTGGCCGAGAAGCGCAGCGGTGAAAATGAGGTGCAGGCCGCAACTGCTCAGATCGAGGATCTGAAGGCCCGGCGCCGCGAGATGGAAACCGAGATCACTTCGCTTCAACTCGAGATCAAGAACCGCCGAGCGGATCTCGAGAAGGCCACTGACCATCTCGAAGAACTTGAACCCGGACTCGCCGGAGCACTCGGCGGCTGGCTGCGCGACAAACCGATTCTGGACGCGTTCAACCCGTCGATCAAGATCAGACAGCAGAAGGTCGAGAACGTCCTCACCGACGTCAATCTCGCGCAGGTGCCAACGCTCGATCGCTGCATGTCCTGCCATGTGACCATTGACAATCCGCTGTACGCTGAGGACGCCGTCCTGCGCTTCCTCGAGTTCCAGGCGCTTGGCGAGGAGTTCCCCGGCGGCAAGGAAAGCCGCACGCTCGATCTGGTCCGGTACGACCTCGAGCCCGCCGCGGTGCTGGGCTTCTGGGAGCAGGCCGTGGCGAATCTGCCGTCGCAGAGCGGCGAGCCGCAGGAGCGCCTCGCCGCGGCGCAGGAAGCGCTCGTCGCCGTCTTTGCCGGGCTCTACGACGCGGCTGAGCCGCAGGGTCCGATCCGCACGGGCTGGACGCCGCCCTCGGGCCAGACCGGCGTCACCAGCATGGCCGATGTGCGCGCGATTCGCAAGGTGCTGCTTGCGGCGTGGCCGGCTGACTGGCAGACGTGGTACGCGCCGCTCATCGAGTATCGCCTGGCGCTGGGTGACATCGTCAACCAGACGCTGTCCAAGCCGGATCGCCGCGCTTTCCTCGACGAATACCGCCACGCGCTCGTGGACCAGTACAACGAGGGCGCCGCGTCCCGCGGGCGCCACCGCCTGAGCGCCAGCCGGCTCATCCTCGCCCACCCGCGCCTGGATCTCTTTGCCGATCCGGATTCGAAGCATCCGATCGCCACAATGGGCTGCACGAGTTGCCACGAGGGCTCGGGTGAAGAAACGCAGTTCGTGCACACCGCCCACACTCCTGAAGATCGCTGGGTCGATGCGCGCACCGGTATGCTCGTGGCCGATTTCCTCGTGCGCGAAGAGGGCACCGACAGCGAGATCATGAAACTCATCCGCGAGTCATCTGCGGCGAGCCGCTCGGTGCAGGCGGCGCCGGCCGACGACCAGCCGCAGGTCGTGCTCGCCGGCTTCAGCCCCGAGGGCGAGCAGGGCGCGGCTCCTGAGCACGGGTCAACCGAACACGGTTCCGACGCGGCCGGCGATGCCCACGCCGAGATGTTCCACGACGATCACTGGTACGCTGACAACGAGAAGTACGACGATGCGTTCGGCTTCCCGAGCGAAGCGCATGACGTGACATCTGCCGCGTATCTCAACCCGCGCACGGGTGAACTGTCGCGGGCCGTCAAGCAGCAGCGCCTCTGGGAAGATCGCTATGGCTGGGAGCCGGTTGCGTTTCACTACTGGGAACGGCCGATGCACGCGCTGCGCTACATCGAGTCGTCGTGCAATCGCTGCCACGCGCAGGAGATGGAGATTGCCGACACCGCGCCAGTGCTGGCAAGCGGCCGCCTGCTGTTCTCGGAAATGGGTTGCGTCAATTGCCACGCCGTCGATTCACTGGGCAGCCCGTTGCCGAACCAGCCGGGCATGCCCGACGTGCGCCAGGTGGGCCCGAGTCTGGTGCACGTGAAGGACAAACTGAGCGAAGACATGATCGCGTCGTGGACGTGGGCGCCCAAGGCGTTTCGCCCCAACACGCGCATGCCGCACTTCTTCATGACGGAGAACAATTCGTCGCCGCTGGATATCCGCCGCACGCGCGCCGAAGTAGCGGCGATGGCGAAGTACCTCGTCGTCGCCCCTCCTGACCCAGGCAAGTCGGCCTATCAGCCAGAAGCCCTCCCGCCGGCCGACGCCGAGGGCATCAACATCGCCGGCGACGTCGAAGCCGGCCGTACGCTGTTCAAGGAAGTCGGCTGCCTTGCGTGCCACAGCAACGTGAATGAGACTGGTCTCGAATGGGTCGCCATCGACCTGCAGGAGCGGTTTGGACTTGATCGCGACGACGCCCTCCAGCGCATCGCTGAAGATTCGCAGGCGAACGAGGGCCACAGCGGAGTCGAGACCTCCGAAGACAACGTCGGCTTCTTCGCGCTCGATGGCTCGGGCAATCCGACGCCGCGCATCAAGCCCGAACAGTACACCCGGCTGCACTGGTACCTCATGCACTACCAGCCGGATCGCTATTCGAACTTTGCTCCGGAACTCTCGGGAGTGGCGACCAAACTGCTCCACGACCGCACGCCCGACGAGGCGCGAGCCTGGCTCTACGACTGGGTCCGCAACCCGTCGCACTACTCCGACTACACGCGCATGCCCAGTCTGCGCCTGACCGAACAGGAAGCGATCGACCTCGCGGCGTATCTGCTCTCGCAAAAGCACCCGACCTATGAGCCCCAGCACTTTGACGTCGATGAGACGATGGTCGACGCGCTGCTGGTCAATCTGCAGAAGAACGCGATTTCCGAAGGCGCCGCGCGCGAAAAAGTCGCCGCGATGAGCCTCGAAGAAAAGCAGTTCGACCTGGGCAACCGCATGATCCAGCACTACGGCTGCTTCGGCTGCCACCAGATTCCCGGCTTCGACTCGTCGCTGGCCGTGTCGGCGAACCTCTCCGCTTACGGGCGCAAGGACCCGCACAAACTCGACTTCGGCTACTTCGAGCATATCTTCGACCACCAGCGGCCCTCCACCGTGGACGTCTGGTTCGTGGAGCGCGAAGGGCTGACCGAGGACGCCGTCAAGGTTCACGGCGATCCGGACGACCCGCTGCTCAGCGAGCGAGTGCTGGAGTGGGAGCACGTCGAAAACGATCGCCGCGGCTACCTCTACGCCAAACTGCACAACAGCCGCATCTTCGATCGCGACAAGCTCACCATCGAAGGCGAGATGACCGAGTCCGGCGAGATCGTCTATACGAGCAGGAACGATCGCTCGCTGCGGCTGATCGAAGTCGATGGCCGGTACCTCGAAGTCGAGACGCGCGAGGATTCCGGCCTGAGCGCCGACGAGGTTGAGATCCGCTCCGTGGGCGAACCCTACCTCAAGTTGCGCATGCCGCGATTCTTCCTGCGCGATTCGGACATCACGGCACTGGTAACCTACGTCACCAGCCTCAAGACGCCGCTGGTGCGCGGCAACCTGCAGAAGACCACCGACGACATGGGCATGATGCGCGCCAAGGGGCGGCTCATGGCCGAATCGCTCAACTGCGTCGGCTGCCACGACGTGCACAACAACGTGCCCAACATCCGGCAGTATTACGAGGTCCGTCGCAGAGATGGCAGCATCGATTTCCAGCAAACCCAGGAAAACCTGCCCAACGCGCCGCCGCGGATCGTCGGCAACGGCGCCAAGGCCCAGCACGACTGGTTCTACTCCTTCCTCAACAACGTGGAAATGCTGCGGCCCTGGCTGAAGATCCGCATGCCCAGCTTCGATCTCCAGCCGCAGGAAACGCAGTGGCTCGTCGAGTACTTCGCGGGGCAGACGACGATGGATGCGCGGATGATCGCCAGCCATCTCAAACCGGTCGACGCGGCGCTTTTCGACGAGTTCGAGAAGCAGTACAACGCGGCCTTCGAGGCAGCGCGGCAGGCCGGCAACAACGGCGCCAAGGCGGGTGAGATCGCCAAGGACGCGGCGTCCAAGGCCGTCGGGCGCATGCTCATGCCCGAGCAGTTCGACAAAACGCGCGAGCAGTTGATCCAGACCGCACGCGAATTCGGGCTCTATTCCGAAAGCGCCTATCCCACTCGCCATGATCCGGCCGACGAGTTCGCCGCCAAAGCCGGTCGCATCTGGTACGACCTGCGTTTCCTGCGCGACACATACAACGGCGTGGACTATCCGTTCCAGGCCCCGCCTGTGGATGACATGGCGCCCGAAGAGTTTGCACTGGGCGAAGGCATCGTGACCGACCTGGGCTGCTTCGCCTGCCATCGGCTTGGCGACTGGACGAAACTCGAGAAGATCTTCGACCTCCAGCAGGCTGAGATGATGGGCGACTTCGGCGGCGCCGATGAAGCGGACCCATATGCCGAGGAAGATCCATATGGCGGCGCGGAAGAAGATCCGTACGGCGGGGCCGAGGAGCAGGACCCATACGGCGGCGAAGAGGATGCCTACGGAGGCGACGAGCAGGACCCGTACGGCTCGAGCGAAGCGCCCGTTGAGAAAAAACCGACCATCTACGACCAGATCAGCGCACCGAACCTTGGCATCTCCTATGAGCGGCTGCAGGAAGACTACATCAAGCAGTGGCTGCGCAAGCCACAGGCGATCATGCCCGGCACGAAGATGCCCAGCCTCTTCGGCGCTGATGGGCGCACCAGCGCGTTTGCGGGCTATCCAGACACCGGACCGATGAGCCGCGAGCGAATGGAACTGCTCTATGGCGCTACGGCTGAAGAGCAGATCGACCTGATCACGAAGTGGATCATGGTCGCCGGCAGCCGGCACTACACAGTGGGGGAGAGCGCGCTGAGCGGCGATTCAACCGCCGCGCCGGCCGTGGATCTTGATGAAGTGCTCCGGCAGCGGCGCGAGGCCGCCGTAGCCGCCGGCGAAGCCGAGCCGGCCGCGGCGGGTAACGGCGAAGTTGCGGCGCCCGGCGAAGGGGGCGAGGTCGGCGCGCCTGAGGAACCCAAAGCCGAGCCTGAGCCGAAGAAGATCGAGACCAAACGTCTCACTCCCGAGGAGCAGACGGCGGACCGCGAAGCGGCGGTGACCGAGGTGCTCTCGAGCCCCGACGCAGCGACGGGCGCCGTGGCCGGCATCGCGCTCGTTGAGGGTCCACTGCCGCGCCCCAGTCGCATCAACGTCAACGCGGACGCCTTCTGTGCGCAGGCCAACCGCGGCACTCCGGTGTACAAGGAAGACATCGTCCGCAACGGCAACGGCTCGCTGCGCGACGTCGTCGTGTTCATCCGCAACGCGCCCGCGGGCGCGGGTAATCCGCTCGACGGCGACAAGGAGATCGACCAGATCGGCTGCGTCTACACGCCTCATGTGGTCACCGTGACGACGGGCAAGACGCTGAGCATGAAGAACACGGACAACACGGCTCACAATCTCAAGTTCACGAGCCAGAACAACGGCCAGTTCAATGAGGGCCAGCCGGTTGCCGGGATGGTCAAGGACGTGGAGTTCGCCAATCCGGAGATGCAGATGCACCTGGGCTGCAGTGTTCATGCCTGGATGCAGGCGTACATCTATGCCTTTAGCCACCCGTACCACGCCACGACGGGCGAGCGCGGCACGTTCAAGATCGCCGGTCTCCCGCCGGGCCAGTACGAACTGGTTTTCCATCATCCGGAACTCGGCGAGCAGGTGCAGAACATCACGATCGAAGCGGGGCAGGCCGCCCGCGCCGACGCGACCTTCAAGCGCTGACGCCCGCGAACGAGTCGACGTTCAAACAAAGCGAGGGCGCATCACCAGGAACAACAGTTCCCGGTCGTGCGCCCTCGCTGCTGTAACGTTGATCGGGCTTCTATCGCTATCCGCGAATGCGGTTAACCAGCGTCTGGGTTTTGACTTCGACGCCCTTGAGCGAACTCTCGAGCGCGTTGCGGTTCGGTGCATACTCCATGGCGACGCTCTTGCGGACCCACTCTTTCTCGACAAGTTCGGTGAGCGAGTAGGTAAAACTGCGCATGCCATCTTCGGTGTTCTGCGCGATGATGGCCGGCAGGTCTTCTTCTTCGCCCTCGCGGATCTTCTCCTTGACGATCGACGACGTGAGCAGCACTTCAGTCGCGGGCACGGAGGAGGTCTCAAAGCCCTCCATCGCCGGCAGCAGGCGCTGGGCGCAGATCGCTTTGAGTGTGTTCGCCAGCGCGCTGCGGATGAAGCCGTGCTCCGCCTGCGGGAAGAACTCGAGGACGCGGCTCATCGACTGCATCGTATCGGCGGTGTGCATGGAGCCGAACACGAGGTGCCCGGTCTCGGCCGCCTGGATCGCCGCCAGCACCGTGTCATGGTCGCGCATCTCGCCGATGAACACGACATCCGGATCCTGGCGCACGAGGTAGCGCAGCGCGCTCTTGTAATCGGGCACGTCGATGCCCAATTCGCGCTGCGAGATGATCGAGAGTTTCGGCTTGAACTGGTACTCGACCGGGTCTTCGATCGTGATGATGTGCTCGGCGCGGATGTGGTTGATGTGCTCGATCATCGCCGCCAGCGTGCTCGATTTGCCGCTGCCTGTCACGCCGACGACGAGGATCAGGCCCTCGTTGGTCTCGGTGATGAGGCGCTCGTAGACCTGGGGGAGATGCAGCGACTTGTACGTCGGGATCTCTCCCTTGACGCGGCGGATGGCTGCGCTCGCGTGTCCGCCCGCGCGAAACATGTTCACGCGAAACCGGTCCCCGATCTCGTTGAACGTCGCGAAGTCGAGATCGCCCGACTGCTCGTAGCGCGGCCGCAGCCGCTCGGGCACGATCGGGTCGAGCAGGTGGTCAGCCTCCTCGGCAGACAAGGGCGGGCAGTCGATGGTGCGCAGCAGCCCGCCGACGCGATAGGTGGGCGGCAAGCCGACCTTCACGTGCAGGTCCGACGCATCATGTTGCTTCATGCCCAAGAGCAGACGCTGGATCGACAGTGGACCGGTGAACATGTCACCTCCCTGCGCGAACGCGCTTCGCGTGGCTGGAGCATCATACAGCGCGCGGGCCGGCAGACCACCTCCGCGAGGGCGGGCGGATCAATTGAGGGTGGTTTCCGCGGTTCGCTCAGGCGTCGTCTAAGGCGTCCAGGCCGGGCATGTCACGCCCCTCCAGCAGCCGCAGACTCGCACCGCCGCCCGTGGAGACGTGTGAAAACTCGTCGTCCATGCCCAGGGCCTCGACGGCCGCGGCCGAATCCCCGCCGCCGATCACGGTCGTGGCGCCTTTGCTCGTCGCCGCCGCCATCGCGTCGGCGATCGCCTTGGTTCCGACGCTGAACGGGCCGACCTCGAACACGCCCATCGGGCCGTTCCAGATGATCGTCCGGGCCTTGCTGATTCGCTCGGCGTAGCGATGCTGCGTCTGCGGACCGATGTCCAGCCCGATCCACCCGTCTTCGATGTGATCCTCGAAGACCTGAATCGGCGTCCCGTCCGAGATCTCCTTACCGCAGACGTGATCATTGGGGAAGAAAAGATCCGCCTTCTTCTCCGCCGCCAGTTCGATGATCTCTTTCGCGTCGTCGAGGCGGTCGTGTTCGACGCGGCTCTTTCCCATGCGCCGGCCGAGCACTTCGAGGAACGTGTAGGCCATCGCGCCGCCGACGAGCACATCGTCGACGACGTCGAGCAGCCGCCGGATGGCGCCGAGTTTATCGCTCACCTTGGCTCCGCCCAGCACGGCGACGAACGGGCGCTGCGGGTTGTCGAGAATGTCTCCAAGGTACTTGACCTCGGCCAGCAGCAGCAGCCCGGCGGCGCGCCTGGCGCCCCCCATGGCGCGCGGCACGGCCACGATGGAGGCGTGCGCCCGGTGAGCCGTGCCGAATGCGTCGTTGCAGTACACCTGCCCGTACTTGGCCAGTTCGGCTGCAAACGCCGCGTCATTCTCCGTCTCGCCGGCGTGAAACCGCAGGTTCTCAAGCAGCAGCACCTGCCCCTCGCCCAGCGACTCTACTGCCGCCGCCGCCGCTGCATCGACGCAATCCTGGCTGGGGAAGCCGACCGGCTGGCCGAGCATGCGGCTGAGCGCTTCCGCCGCGGGCTCGAGCGAGTACTTCGCCTCGAATCCATTTTCGGCGGGCCGGCCGAGGTGCGACATGAGCACGACTTTGCCGCGCCGCGTGATGATCGACTGAATGGTGGGAAGGGCAGCGCGGATGCGGCGATCGTCGGTGATGCGGCCGCTGTCATCCAGCGGGACGTTGAAATCAACGCGGGTCAGCACGCGGCGGCCGGCAACATCGACGTCTTCGATGCTCAACTTGCTCATGGCGGAAGAAGGCTCCGTCAGCGGGTCAGAATCGTGTGAATGGGGCGGAAATCAGAAGGGCAGATGATAGCCGGACGAAGAGCCGGCCGTGCCGTCGCGCAGGCCCACCGGCGGATCGAGCAGTTCCTTCATGATGAATGCCTGGCGGAGCGACTTGGCGTCGAGCACCAGCGGCGCCGGCCCTATGCCACGTTGCGCCGGCGCCCGGCGAGCTATCGATTCCGCGGCCCGCGGAGGCGCCAGGGACGCCACGATCTGCTCGACGACCGGCGCGGCCTGCTGCTGGCGGGCGGAACGGGAGGAGCGCTGACTCGCCTGCCGCCGCCTCTCAAGTTCCACCGCCGCCTGCTGGCGGCGCGAAGTCGCCTGCTGCGGCGCCTGACGGCTGCGCGACTGGCTCTGCGAGGCTCGCGCACGATCGGCTTCAACCTGCCGGCGGCGAAGTTCCTCCATCGCCACGCGCCGTCGTCGAGCAAGCTCATCCTCCGCCGAACGCACCGACTCCGCAGGCTGGTTGGTGCGGCGCATCGCCGCCTCGCGGGCTTTCCACATCTCGATCTGCGCCTGGCGCTGGGCGGCGAGTTGATCCTGACGGCTGGCGGCCGACGGACCGGCCGTGCTCTCTGCGCCGCTGACCATCACCGGCTGGCCCGGCGCCGAATGCGACTGGCCGGCCGACTCGCGGAGGCGCTTCGCATCCGCTTCGCGCTTCTTCTCCGCGAGGACTTTGAGCCCTTGCGCGACGGCAGGAATGAGCACCGCGAGGACGTAGATCAGCGTGGCAAGATTGTTCTGCAGCCAGTTAGGCATGGATCATCCTGAAGGTCTGAGTTGCTCTTCAAGTATAGCGAGTCGGCTCACCTCTCATCGGCCGACTTCACCGAAGGCAGCAGCACGTCGTGCGCCGCTTCGAAGCCGACCCCGTACACGCGTTCGAGCAGTGCCGGCTCGAGTACGTCCGCCGTGGGGCCGGCCGCGACGATGCGGCCTTCGTGCATGACCCAGAGATCGTCGCTGAGCCGCCGGGCCAGGACGAGGTCGTGCACGATCACGACCACCGTTCGGCCGGCGTCCGCGAGGTCGCGCAGGATCCGGCTCGTCTGCTGCACGTGGCGCGGGTCCAGCGCCGCGGTGGGCTCGTCGAGCAGCACGGCGGCCGCAGCGCCGCCGTGCACCTGCGCCAGGGCCCTCGCCAGCGACGCCCGCTGCTGCTGGCCGACGCTCAGCGCGTTGAAGAGGCGATCCGCCTCGCTCGCCAGTTCGCAGCGTTGCAGTGCTTCGCTGATCGCCCGGTCCGAGTGCGGAAGCGCGAAACGGCCAAGTTGCACGACCTCGCGCACGGTGAACGGCGCATCGACGCGCGGCCGCTGGGGGACGTACGCCAGGCGCGACGCCCGCTGCCGCGCCGGCATGGCGGAAAGGCTCTCCCCGTTGAGCGAGACACCGCCGCGCGCTGGCGCCAGCACGCCGGCCATGAGGCGCAGCAGCGTGGATTTGCCTGCCGAGTTCGGTCCAATGATCGCAGTAACGCGACCGCGCGGGGCCTCTGCCGTGCAGTCGTCAACAGCGGGCGGCCGGTGCGGCTCGTAGGCGAACGAGACGTGTTCAACTTTGAGCATCACTGAATCCAGTCCGACTGGCGTCGGCGGAGGAGGTAGATGAACACCGGTCCGCCGATGGCGCTCGTAAGGATGCCGATGGGCAGCAGGCCGCGCGGCTGCGGCAGCCACTTTGCATGCGGGATGAGCTGGACGGCGGTGTCGGCGGCGAGCAGCAGGGAGGCGCCGATGATCGCCGCGCCCGCCAGCAGCGCCGCATGTCGCGGCCCGACGAGCAGCCGCGCCAGATGCGGGGCAATGAGGCCGACGAAACCAATCGGTCCGGCCAGGAGCACCGACATGGCTGTGAGCACCCCGGCGACCGCGAACATCCCCAGGCGCAGCCTGCGGAGATTGACGCCGACGCTCGCCGCTTCGTCGTCGCTCAGCGCCGCGGCGTCAAGCGCCCTGGCCCACAGCAGGCCGGCCGCGAGTCCCATGAGCGCCACGACCACGCCGCCGACGGCCATCGCCGGCGGCGACTCGGGCGCGATGCGTCCCATCATCCAGCGCAGCAGCAGATCGGCATCGCGGCCGAGCATGAACTGCACGAGCATGAGCAGCGCCGAGGCGATTACGCTGATCATCACGCCCACCAGCAGCATCGACATCGGGTCGATCACGCCTCGCCGCAGACTCAGTCGGTAGACCAGCAGCAGCGCCGCACACGAGCCGAGCACCGCCGCGATCGGCGCGCTCAGCCACGCGCCCGCGACGTCGGGTACGAGATCGAGTTCGACCATGCCCACCCCCAGCGACGCGCCCGCAGCCAGGCCGAGAATGTACGGGCTCGCCAGCGCGTTGCGCAGCAGCGACTGCAGCATCACGCCGCTCACCGAGAGGCAGATGCCCACGGCAATGGCACTGGCGACGCTGACGAAACGCAGTTCGCGGATGAGACTGTCCGCTGGCCAGCCGAGCGTGCGACCCACGAGCACGCGCAGCAGCGCCAGGGCCGCAAGCAGGGCCGCGAGAATAACGATTCGACTCGCCGCTCGCCTGCTCATGGCTCGGGCGGCTCCGGCTGGTCCGGGTGTCCCGCGAGGCGCGTAAGAATGCCGCGCATTTCGCCGGCCACTCCGATGACCGATGCCCCCGGCAACTGCGAGTGCGGATGGCGCAGCACCGCCAGGCGACCTGCGCGAACGCAATCGAGATTCAGTCGAGCGACCGAACCCAGCGCACTCTCCGGATGGGCGGCTGTCCAATCGTCCGCGCCCGGCTTGGCAATGATCAGCGCCCAGGGCTGAGCCGCGACGACGCGCTCGAGATCGATTTCCTGCCAGGCGCCGCCCGACAGCGCGTTTTGCGCGCCGAGCGATTCGAGAATGTCGCCGATGTAGCTCCCCGGCCCGTACGCGGACGGCGGATCCGTGAAGTAGAGCACCATGATCGGCCCGAGGCGGTCGGCCACCTCGCGCGGCATGGGCTCGAGCGCTGCGCGCATCTCCGCAATGAGCGCCTCGCCGCGCGCGGCGACGGCCGCGCGCGAGTCGCGCTCAGCGGTGAACGAGAGTCCGGCCGCGAGGTCGCGAACGGCGTGCTCGATATCGGCCACGCCGTCAATCTGGAGGTTGATGAGATTCCAGCCGCGCTGCCGGGCGATCTCCTCGATTCGCGCCGGTGCGCCCTGGCGCGCCGCCTGCAGCACCACGTCGGTCGGCTGCAACTCAATCAGGGCCTCGAGATCGATGCTCGTCAGATCGCCGACGCGCGGCACCGAATCGGGCAACTGCTCCTCCCACGAATCTCGGCCCACGATGCGGTCGCCCAGATCCAGAGCCAGCAGCAGGTCCGTCACCGCCGGGCTGAGACAGACGATGCACATCTGCCGGGGAGTCGGGGCAGGCGGATTGGAGCGCGAGCAGCCGGCCAGGCCCGCGAGGATGGCGATGATCCAGCCCGCGGCGGTCCTGAGCCGATGTTCCCGTGAGACAGGATGGCGTGCATTGGCGGCAAAAATGGCGATGGATCGTACGCTCGCGGCCTGCGGGCAAGAATCTCGCCGGGGAATCGGTAATGAAGTGCTGCCCCATCCGGCAAATGGTGGTATCGTTTGCTGATTGCCGCTGATGCGGAGAGGAGAATCTGGGAGCAATGAGAGCCGAATGAGTAGTCCAACCAACGCAGCAGCCACCGACGCCCGCCACTTTGCCATCGAGGCGGCCCGGCTGCTCGCAGACACGAAGTGCGAAGATGTCGTGGCCCTGGATGTGCGGGGTCTGAGTCAGGTGACGAGTTTCGTGGTCATCGCCACCGGCACCTCTGACCGGCAGATGGCGTCCGTCAGCGAAGATGTCGTCGAACTGGGCGAATCCTCGGGCCACCCGCTCTTTCGCATGAATCGGGAGCGGTCGTCCACCTGGACGGTGGTGGATTTCGTAGATGTGACAATCCATCTCTTCGAGCCCAACGCCCGGGCGTTCTACGATCTCGATCACCTCTGGATGGACGCCCAGGCTGTGCCGTGGAAGCGCAATGGCAAGGCCCCGGCCGGAGGCGATTCGGGCTGAACTACTGATGGCCACCTTCCGATCCTCCGGACTCTCGCTTGCGAACAAGTGCCAACTGCTCTTCGGCCTGGCGGTGGTGCTCATTCTCACCGCGGCGCTGAGCGTGCCGTGGATCCGCATGCAGGAGATGGTGGATGAGGGGCAGTTCGAAGTGGCCAGCCAACTCGCCGACGGCTGGAGCGACGGCCTCTTGCAACTGGCTGAAGTGGTCGCACCGCCGCTGGATGCGCCGCTGCTGCCGCCGCAAACTGCCGGGCAGGCCAGCGAGCCGCCCGACGCGGCGCTGAGCATCCGCTTCGTGCCGCTGGGTGACATCGAGACGGGAGCCGTGCAGGGCGACGCGTTCCTGGCCAATGCGGCCGCAGCCGCTGCCGAATCAGATGAGTACAAGCGCGTGGACCGGCAGAGCGACGGCCCGATCCGCTATCGATACGCGCGAGTGCTGCGCGCCGAGGATGTGCAGAATGTCGCGCTGCCTGAAGCGGCCACATCGGCCGTGGCGCAAACGGTCGCCGCCGCGCCAGAGCCCAACCCGCCCGTCGGGCTGCTGGTCATCGATCGCGATGCCCACTCGGCGGTGCGCGAAGTGTTCGTTAACCGCGCCTACATCCTCGGCTCGGGCGTGATGGCCGGCGCGCTGGCCTTTGGCGTGTTCTACCTCATCACGACGCGCATCATCCTCTCGCCCGTACGCGTACTGCGCGAGACGGCCGAGCGCGTTTCCAAGGGCGAACTCAACATCCGCTCGGACATCCGCACCGGCGACGAATTCGAGGAACTCTCCGAGACGTTCAACCTGATGCTCGCCAATCTCAAGAGCAGCCAGGACCAGTTGCGCCAGATCAACAAGAGCCTGGATCTCAAACTCAACGAACTGGCCGCGTCCAACGTCTTCCTTGAGCAGTCCAACCGCCTCAAGTCGGAGTTCCTCGCCAACGTCTCGCACGAGTTGCGCACGCCGCTCAGTTCGATCCTCGGCTTTGCCGAGGTGATCAAGGAACTCGACGACGAGTCTGAGCAGCCCGATGAGGCGCCGCGGCGCGAGAAGCGCCTGCGCTACGTGCACAACATCATGACCTCCGGGCGCAGCCTGCTCGAACTCATCAACGACCTGCTTGACCTGGCCAAGATCGAAGCCGGCCGGCTCGAAGTCGCGGTTGAGCAGACCAGCGTAGCCGACGTCTGCGAAGGGCTGATGACGCTCGTGCGGCCGCAAGCGGAGCGCAAGGGCATCGAACTCGTCGTGCAGGTCAGCGCGCTGCTTCCGCCGGTTGAAACCGACCCCGGCCGGTTCCAGCAGATCATCTTCAACTTTCTTTCCAACGCGGTGAAGTTCACGCCACCCGGCGGGCGCATCACGCTGAGCGCCGAGCGGCTGCGCACCGCCGAAGCCGGCGACCAGGTGCGGGTGTCGGTGAGCGACACCGGACCGGGCATCAGCCCGGAGGATCAGCAGATCATCTTCGAGAAATTCCGCCAGGTGGACGCGAGCCACACCCGCCGTCATGCGGGCACGGGGCTGGGACTAGCCATCTGCCGCGAGCTGGCGGCGCTGCTGGGCGGCTCGGTGTCGGTCGCCAGCGAACTGGGCGCGGGCTCGACGTTCAGCTTGCTGCTGCCGCTGCGGCTGGAGGTAGACAAGCCCCAGCCGCTCATGCCGACCGGCTGATATCCGCATTCAGGTCGATTCAGGGTGGTTGAGCCATTGACAAGTCCGCCCCGGCGCGTCATACTGCTGAACCTGGCCATCGGGCGCGGCCCGCTGAACCTGGCGCACGGCCACTGTGGCGTCACAGGCCGTGCGGTCGCATCATTCAACGAAGTGGAGGAAGACATGAAACTCAGAATGGGATTGGCTTCGGCTTGTCTCGGGCTCGCAGCCGGCATCGCGCAGGCCGGCACGCTGTACACGATCCGCACCGGCGATGACATGCTTCGCGCGCTCGACACGCAGTCGCTGACGTTCACGGACATCGGTCCGCTGGGCGTGGCGTTCGACTTCGGCGATCTCGGCTACGACCCGAATTCGGGCAAGATGTACATGGTGCAGGGCTTCGCCGGCACCGGGCTGTACACGGTCGATCTCAACAACGGCAGCGCCGCGTTCGTCGGCACGCACGGCTCGCCCGACATGTTCAGCCTCGTCTACGACCCCAATGGCGGCAAGATGTACTGCGGCGAATCCACTCGCAACTTCCGATTCTGCGAGATCAACCTCAGCACGGCTCAACTCTCGGTCATCGGGCCCACCAGCATCGGCATGGACGCGATGACGTACGACCCGAATCAGCAGTTGATCGTCGCCGCGTTCGCTGGCCCCGGGGATCTCTATTCCGTCAACCCGAGCAACGCAAGCACCACGCTGCTCCACGACGGCGCCTTCTTCAACAACTGCGGAATGGCCTACGACGATGACACCGGCCTGTACTGGCTCATCGACTGGAGCGGCAACCTCTACAGCATCGATCCCAACAACGGCTACGCGCGCACGCTCCGCCTTTCGGGCCTGGGCGCGCACGACGGCCTCGCAGCCGTCACCGGCGGCGCGGGTCGCTACACGCTCCGCATTTCCGGGGCCTGCCCCGGCACCCTGACCCTCTCCTGGAACAACGCAACGCCCAGCGTGCAGCAGGGTATCGTCTTCGGACAGAACCAAGGCAGCACCATCATCCCCGGCGGGCCGTGCGCGGGCACGATGCTGGGCGTGCAGGGCAGCGTGCAACTCGTCAACACCGTCGGCACAGGCAGCGGGTCGGGCTCCGTCAACGGACGCGCCGGAACGGCCGCCTGCGGCCACTACCTGCAACTGGTTGAAGCGGGATCCTGCAACACGAGCAACGTCGCGCAGATCCCGTAACGCATCGAGTCGGTTCCATCTCGTTCCAACAGTCGCGGCCCCGCACGTTCGATGCGGGGCCGCTCTTTCTTCCAGCCGATCATTCTGAGGGGCGAGCGCCGGCGAAGGCCGCCACCGTTTCTCCGCCGGTCCATACCCGCAGCACTTCGGCGTCGAAGTCGAGCCAGACCGGCGCGCGGCTGAGCAGCCCCACGCCAATGATCGCATCCACGCGCACATCGGCCATCTCAACAGGCGGCTGCCAGTTCATCTCGACTTGCACATCGTGGAATGATCGATCACCGATGGCGAGAGGCGCTGCGAGCTTCCGCCTTTGCAGCGGTGTCGGCTCTGCGCTTTCCGGCGGTGACGTCAGTGCTTCGCCGCCGACAAGCGGCCACTGCACGCCTTGGCTCAGCCACACGTCGCCGGCGTAGCCCGTGCTCACCAGAGCGGAGTACTCCCGGTCGCCAACTCGGATAGTGATGCGCGGCCACATGCCGCGCGAGATGATGAACACGTGCCGCAGACTCTCGATCGAATCCGCAGTGGCGCCCAGGCGCAGCGGCGTGCTCGTCCAGTGCGCACTCGCCGCCAGCGTATCGATCGCGGCCCGCGAAGGCGGTGAATCAGCCGAGTAGAGTGTGCGGCGGACCACCAGCAGCAACCGGCGGCGCGGCCAGTCGATGATCATGCCTTCGAACGCCGCGATCGCGTCGATGCCCAGTCGCGGCATGGTCTCACCCGTGACGGCGCGGATCGGCACCGGCTCCATCGACACTCCACCCAGACGCAGCCCCCCAAGCGCGCCGGAGAGGAACTCGGCGGGCCCCAGCACACTGCAGGTGCGCTGCAGCCCGATCTCGGCCGACATCCACGCCCGGCACGCGGCGGCGTTGCCTTCGGACAGCAGCAGCGAGCCCTGGGCGGTCGTGTCGAGCAGCAAATCGAGGGAGTGCTCGGCGCCGGGCGCTGTCGGCTCCAGAACAGTCACATTCGTCAACACGATGCGCCCGTCGCGCCACTCGAACGGCAACGACGCCACGCCATGCGGCGCCGAGCCGCGCAGGCGCGCGTTGACGTGCAGTCGAGACGGCTCGCCCTGCGGGTGCTCGATGCTGACTTGGCCCTTCAATGACGAGGGGATGTCGCTTCCGAGTTCAAGCGACTGACCGAGGCCCGCGCGCATCGGCAAGGGCAGCATCGCCGCCACCAGCAGCTGGCCGATGCGTCTGAAGCGAAAGTGGGTACGCGGGCAAGGGGACAACGATCGCTCTCCACGCGAGCAGAATCTCCCCAGCCCCGCTTACTTCGACACTTTGCGGCACAAAGGATCGGAGAATCCGTCCCGGATGGAACGGTTCACGGCGCTTCCGGGTCCGGCTTGGCGTCGCCTGCCGCGTTCCCGAGCAGGCGGGGGGACATCTTGGCATAGGCGATCGAAGTGAGCACGAAAAGCACGCCAATGCTCATGAACGACGCGACGCGGTAGATGTACTGCACGTCGCTCATGTCAACCGCCACGACCTTGATGAGCGTGATGACCAGCAGCGCCAGGCCGGCGTATCGACTCTCGGCGATGCGCCAGGCAAAGCCGTTCACGACGAGTGCGATGCCATACACGCCCCAGTAGATGCTCAGTCCGGTCAGCCGCGCCATGGCGGCATTGGCCAGAGCCGAGGTCTCTGGATTGAAGAAGCGGTCAATCTCCAGCGAGCCCAGCCACAAGCCGATCGCGGCAATGAGCGCCAGCGCCACGTTGAGAAAATCACCGCGCGCATCGATGGCATTGCTGAATCGGCCCTCGCCGCGGCGGTAGCCCATGAGGCGCACGCCGACGCCAAGGCTGATCGCCAGCAGCAGGCCCACGAAGAACTGCAGGTTGAACACGACGGCCGCGCGCCCCCCGCCAACGGCAAAGCGGAAGTAGAGAGTGTCCACCACGAGCCACGCCGCGCAGCACAGCGCCGCCGCCCAGGCGCCGGTCCACATCACGCCCGCCCGCCGGCTGCGCGCGCCGAATACCGCCGTGAACACTCCCGTCAAACCCCAAAGCAGCGTCAGCCACAGTGCGAGCAACTGCCCGGGCGCCCATCGCTCACGCATCGCTTCCCCTTGGCCGTGCTCATAGATGGCCACGGCGCGGTCAATCTCGAAACTGAGCAGGATCATCAGCATCAGACCGATCCCATACAGGACCGGCTCCGAGATTCCGCGGCCGCCGCCGGGCGCGCCGCCCGGGCGGCGCCGATCGATCCACGCGAGCAGGCCGCCGGCCGCCATGATGAGAACGCCCACTCCCGCGGTGGCGTTGAGCACCGGCCACACGGCGATCCAGTCTTCGAGCGACTCCGAGCGGCGGTCGATGAGATCGACGCCGAGCCAGTGCAGCGCTGCGCCCGCGACCATCACGCCGCCCACCTGGAGATAGGGCAAGCGCGTGACGGCGGCTCCAGCGCAAAGCAGCGCCACCGCCCCGGCCAGCCAGGCTGCTGTGACGAGCACGCCGTAATCGCGCAGATCGAGTTGGGTGGCCATGAACCAGAGCGCTGCGGCAATGGCAATGAGCACCGTCGGCGCCGCAAAGGGCAGCACCGTGCCGCGCCGCTCCACGAGCCAGGCGGCGAAGTTGAGCACGACGATGGCGCACAGCGCCACAACCGACCACTGCGAAACGGCAAAGCTGCCCACGGAGAAGGCGCTGTCACCGCTGCCGCTCTGCAGCAGGTCCACCGCCGTCAGCCGCAGCACCGTCAGCAGAGCCAGGCACACGCCCGTGCTGAGATAGGGCAGGCGAATCACCGCAGCGCCGGCTGCGATGAGTGCCGCGGCGCCGAGCAGCCACGCGCCCGCCGCGATCAGGCCGTCGTCAAAATAATCGATCTGCATGGCCAGCACCCAAACCGTGGCCGAGATGACGACCAGTGCCCCCGACGTCCACCGGCGCATCGGGCTTCCGGTCTCCCGCAGCCGCCACGCCGCGAGGTGAAGCGCGGCCAGCGCGCCGAGCACCAGCAGGCCCCATTGAGAAACGTCGATCGGGCCCAGGTTGAACGCCAGGACGCCCGCGCCGCGAAAGAGGTCGATGGACATGAGGCGCAGCACGCCCAGCGCGCCCACGATCAGGCCGAAGCGATCCAGCGCGACGGACCGAACGTGCCGGCCGACTTCGATCGCCGCCAGGCCCATGACCAGCCAGGCGATCGTCATGCCGAAGTCGCGGAACTGCAGGGCCGCAGCGACGACCAGCAGGCTGCCTGCCTGGACCCACAGCGATGCGGCAAGTTTTTCGATGGCAATCTCGGGCCGGCGGCGCAGCGTCTCGATCCCTGGTCCGAACTGCATGGCGATGGCCGCGGCCAGCACGCCCACCCCTGCCGCGAACGCGCCCGTGAGTCCAGCCGGCAGCGTCGTGGTCGTCGTGAGAAGAACGCAGCCGA
This sequence comes from Phycisphaerales bacterium, assembly GCA_020852515.1. Lineage (NCBI taxonomy): Bacteria > Pseudomonadati > Planctomycetota > Phycisphaerae > Phycisphaerales > Phycisphaerales bacterium. The sequence goes on along the minus strand of JADZAS010000016.1, from coordinate 149,086 downwards.
AGATCGCGTACCACGCCGTGGTGAACAGGCTGATGATGGGATTGCCCAGCGACGACTGTCGGCGGATGGCGGCCCAGACCGCCTCGCCGGTGATCATCATCCACCAGCCCGTGATGAACGAGAGTTCGAGAATGGCGCCGGTCCAGCCCGCGTTGAAGAGCCAGAGCGTGGCCAGCGCGCCGTGCGCGGCGACGGTCACGATGCGCAGCGGACGGAACGGCCGCGGTCGAAGCGCCGACAAGCCCAAACCGATGAGCAGCATCATCGTGAGATAGCCGGGCAGAGCCGCGCGGAACTCTCCCGCGCCGGGAACGAGCAGCGGCGCTGCGTAGCCGGCAATCATGGCGATCACGCCGATGCTGAGCATTTGCGCGCGGAGCGCGGTGCCGATCCCGATGGCCGCCACCATGGCCAGCAGCACGAGCGTCAGCCCCGCCGAGCCGAGCACTTCGAGGCGAAACGCGACAAGCGTGGTCACGTAGAGCGTGCCGAGCCCTGCGCCGAAGAGGCCGACGGACGCGGCGCGACCGATCTTGCGCAGCGCGAACTCGCCGCAGCCGAGTAGGATGGCGCCGAACAGCGCTGAGATGGCGCAACGCGTCGCGATGCTGACGGCGGTGAACCATCCTGCGTCGTAGGCGACCTTGATGAACAGCGCGCAGGCTACCACGATGACCAGGGCGCCGATCCACGCCGCCCCTTTTGCGCCGATCGCCACTTCGAGTGAGCCCCGCTTGTTGGTCGGCTCGCGATGCGGCCGCTGCTGGACCTTGGCGGCGTACGCGGCCGGCTTGTTGGTCGCCGTACGCTGCGGAGGGGCGCCCAGGCTTGCCGTCGCCACGGGCTCGAACGTCACCGCCGGCCGCGTCGGCGGCGGTGGTGGGGGCTTGGGAGATGGCGGGGCGGGAGCGACGATCGCCGGCGGCGCCGGCGCAGGACGCAGCGGCTCGTTTGGCGCTGCGATGTCGGCCTTTCGCTCTACCTCAATCGGGTCAAGGTCGAGCAGGCGCTCAAGGCGGTCGAGCCGCTCCGACAGCCGGCGCAGTTCATCGCTGATGTCGCGTTCGGTCAACGGCCTTGCCCTCGCGTGCCTCGAGCCGACGACGTCTGAACTCTACAGCGTATCCGCGGGAGCGGGCCTGGTCCGGAGAGGTGAAGCCAATCGCGGTGGAATCCCCCAATTGAAAAGCCCGGCACGACGGTGCGGGGCTTTGAATTGACTGTTGATTGAGACCGAACGCGGGCTTATTTCCCGCCACCCTGATCGGCGGCCGTGCCGCCTCCAATATCCGCAGGCTGCTCCGTGCCGATGTCGAGCACGCCCTCTTCGTTTGTGAAATCAAAGAGCGACGGCGTCCAGTCGAGCAGTTCGAGTTCGTAGATGAAGCCGCGATCGTCGGGAATCTGGCGGAAGTCCTGGCCCTTGTCGATGTTGGGGGGGACGATCATCTTGCGCTTGCCACCCTTGCGCATACCCACCAGGCCGCGCTGCCAGACGCTGGGATAGAGGCCGGGCGAATAGTCGATGGGCTGGCCGCCGGGTTTCAGGCTGCTGTCAAAGAGCGTGCCGTCGTCGGCGTTCCACGAGGCAAAGTTCAGCCGCGGCGTCCACGACTTCTTCTCCTCGCCGGGCGGCGTGGCGGGAGGATAGACCTCGCCGTCGCCGATCACGAGATCGACGATCCTGATGCCGTCGCCGATATCCACTTCCTTGGTAGGATCGTGCTCGGTCATCTTGATGGGCGGCGTGACGATGAGGCAGTCCACCATCATCCGCCAGCGGTGTTTCCTGTTCACGTCAACGGCGTCGAGGCCGGCGTTCTGCAGCCGCATCTTGCGATACGCCTCGGGCTCGTCGAATTCGATGATGCGCGTGCCGCCGGGCTGCATGCCGTGGGCGTAGCGCACCCAGTAGCGGTCCGCGTCGCCGGCGACCTGGAGCGGCACGCGGGTGATGGAGGTCGAACCCATCAGTTCGCCGAGGTGGTTGAAGACGTTGATGTGGCAGGTGGCAAACCCGTTTTCATCAAAGGCTTCCCCTTCGCCGAGTTTGAGATCCATCCACGTGCTGCCATCTTTGCCGCGCTTGGCGATGATCGGATCGACCGGAGGGGCGACGGCAAACAGGCCGACCTCGAGGACGATGTCCTTGTCGCCGGGCAGCGGACCCATCCCGCCTTCGGGCATGAGTTCCTTGGGCATGAGGATCTTGCGAAACTCGCTGCGCTTCATCCCCATCATCGCCTTTTCGAGCGCCGGCCACATCTGCGTGCCCGGGATTTTCACCCCGGCGGGCTTGTTGCCCGGCTCGCGCGACGAGTAGAGCAGTTCGCCCTTGGTCGTGAAGCAGTTGAGTTCGAAGGCGATGTCGGTGCCGTCGATGACGTCGGTTCCGTTGCCGGGTCGAAGCACGACGTACTTGAGGCCGCCGCCAAGGTCCACCTCATCCTGGGGCCGGTGCATGGTCATGACCGGCGGGATGAAGCCCTTCATGTCGATCTGGTAGGCGTCGCGACCTTGCGGCTGGGCGAGCGCCGGCGCCGCGGTCGCGCACAGGACCGCTGCCAGCAGGGGCGCGGCAAAACGTCCACATCGGGTAGTGTTGGTGATCAATTCCTGTTCCTCCGTCAACTCGCTATGACGCGGCCGGCCAAGTGCTTCCGGCAGCAGATTGTGGAATGAATCCGAAACAGTAGGGGGGATGCGACTCCCAGTGTAGCCGACTGGCGGCGCGGCCCGATACCGTCATCGACGCCCCGCGCGTGCCGGATGAGGATCGCTACCCCCGCCTGCCGTAGGATTGCGTTCGGACCGGTCAGACGCGTTTATGGGGCCTGTCCCGGGAGTCTCCGCCGCCTTGTATCAGGCCTCGCTCACAAGCCGCTACCTGCTGCGCAAGATCATCCCCCTTCTGGCGATGCTCTCCGTGGCGCTGTGCACCGCCATGGTCATCATCGTCTTTTCGGTGATGAACGGCTTTCTGGATCTGGTTACCCAGGCCGGCCGCAAACTCATCGGCGACGTGGCCATCGACGGCCCCGTCACCGGGTTTGCGTGGTACGAAGAAGTCCTCGACGAACTGCGGCGGCTGAAGTCCGTCGAGGCCGCCTCGCCGATGATCGAGACCTACGGCCTGCTCAAGATGCCCTACAACCAGATCGCCCAGGTCCAGGTCGTCGGCATCGATCCCGAGTCCTACGACGCCGTCACCGGCTACGCCTCGACGCTCTACTGGCGGCCGCTGACCGAAGCGGAGCAGAAGCGGCTGCCCGTCACCGACATCCGCCAAGAGCAGTGGGAGCCGGCGGATTCGCTCCTCGAATGGCGGCGGATTCTGCACGGCTCGCTGCTCAACCCTGAATTCGAGAGCCTCGGACCCATCGGCCCCGAAGGGCTGCGCAACCACACCGCCGAGTGGCAGAATCCGCAAGGCGCCAACGAGGCGCTGCTCAAACGCCTGCAACAGGCGGGACGGAGCCTCAAGACGCCGGCGGGATCGCCCGGACTTGTGCCGGGCATTCGAGTCAGCGTCGTCAACGAGCGCGTCGCCGGCCGATCGTACGACTTCAGGGGCACGTGGTTCATGCCCACGCGCGAGGTGACGCTGACGGTCCTGCCGCTGACGGATGAGGGCGGCGTGCGCAACCCCGAGAGCCGCGTCTTTCCCATCGTGAACGAATTTGCCGTCGAGAGATACGATGTGGATTCGGCCTACGTCTTCGCTCCGGTTGATGTCGTGCAGAAGATGCTCGGCATGCAGCCGGTTCGGGAAACGAGCACGACCGAGTTCGACGAATTCGGCGACCCGCTGCCCACCGGCCGCATGACGCCCGGTCGCGTGACGCGCATCGTCGTCAGGGCCAAACCCGGCGTGGCGCCGGTGCAACTGCGCGAGCAGGTGCAGGAGGTGTACGCGAGGGTTTTCGAGCGACACGTCGGCGAGATGCCGCCGCCCTCGCAGATGGTCATCCGCACGTGGGAAGAGCAGATCGCGCTGTTCATCGGCGCGGTCAAGAACGAGACGGCGCTGGTGATGACGCTGTTTTCAATCATCAGCCTGGTGGCGGTGATTCTTGTGCTCTCGATCTTCTGGACGGTAGTGCAGCAGAAGACGCGCGACATCGGCATCCTCCGGGCCGTGGGCGCTTCGCGCCTGGGAATCACGTGGCTCTTTCTGCTCTATGCCCTCATCCTCGGCATTCTCGGCGCCGCGATCGGCTGCGGGCTCGCGGTGCTGATCGTGCACAACATCAACCCCATTCATCACTTCCTCGGCGAGCAGTTCGGCATCGTCATCTGGGATCCGAAGGTCTACATGTTCGACGAGGTGCCCAACGACGTGAATCCCGTCTTCGCTGCGATGATCATGGCCGCGGGCGTGCTGTTTGCAGTCCTGGGCGGGCTGCTGCCTTCGGTGCGCGCTGCGATGATCGATCCTGTTTCCGCGCTCCGCTACGAGTGAGATCCGTTCCATGACGCACCTGCTCGAAGTCCGCTCGCTTCGCAAGACCTACCGGCTGGGCCGGGTGGATGTGCCGGTGCTCAAGGGCCTCGATTTCGACGTGCACGAAGGCGAGTGGGTCGCCGTGCTGGGCGCTTCAGGCTCGGGCAAATCCACGCTGCTGCACCTGTGCGGCGCCCTCGACCGGCCCGATCGCGACGGCGGCACCGTGCTCTACCGGGAGCAGGACATCAACAAGTGGTCGGCCAAGGCGAAAGACCGCTACCGCAACACCGCCGTGGGATTCGTCTTTCAGTTTTATCACCTGCTGCCAGAGATGAACGTACTGCAGAACACGGCGCTCGCGTCGATGGTGCGTTACGGCCATCTCGGCTACCTCAGCCGGCGCAGCGAGCTGATGAGGCGAGCGACGCAACTGCTCGACGCTTTCGGCCTGAGCAGCCGCGCCCGCCATAAGCCCGGCGAACTTTCCGGAGGCGAGCGCCAGCGCGTCGCCATCGCGCGGGCCCTGATGAACGAACCCGCGCTGCTGCTGGCCGATGAACCCACCGGCAATCTCGATGCCGTCACTGGCGGGCAGATTCTCGACGTGATCGCCGAAACGCACCGCAAGGGTCAGACCATTGTCATGGTCACGCACGACCGCGCCATCGCCGGCCGCGCCGATCGCGTCGTTGAACTCAAGAGCGGCCGCCTGGCCGACTCATAGATCGCCGTCAATCCGGCCCGGCGAGGGTCCGGCTTCCGATCACCCGCCGAGGAACGCGTTGACCTGGTCGATCGCGTCGGGCAGTTGCTCTTCGACGTTCTCGAGTTCGGATTCAGTCAGGCGCAGTTCGTCGAGGATCGCCGCTTCCACCTGCTCGGTCGTCACGTCGGCGGTGAAGCCGACCTGCGACTTCTTGGCCAGCCAGTCCGCGACGTAAACCACGTTGGTGAGCGTGCGCGAAGACGGGTCGAGTTCGAGCGGGCGGTGGTGATAGCCGGTGACGTAGGAAAAACTCTTGGGGAACTTCCAACGCTCGCACAGCGCGCGGCCGAAGTCCTGATGGTTGGCGCCGAGCACTTCGTCTTCGAGGCCGATGAACGGCGCGTTGGCCTGCCCCATGCGCTCGAAAACCTCGATGAGTTTGTGGCGGCCCGCCTGCATCTCGACCATGATGCCCACGTCGTGCAGCAGGCCGGCGAGGAAAGCCTCGTCGGACAGGCCGATCGAGGCGGTGTCCGCGAGCAGTTTCGACGCCGCGGCAACGGCGGTGGAGTGAATCCACAGATCGCGAGCCGAGAAGGTCGGACAGAGTTCTCCGCCTCGGAACAACTTTGCCAGGCTCGTGGCGATGGCGATGTTCTTGACGGCGTTAAGGCCCAGGAGCACGACGGCCCGATTGATCGAGCCGATCTGCCCCGGCAGGCCGTAGAACGCCGAGTTCACGACCTTGAGGATACGGCTGCACAGCGCCGGATCGTTCGTGATCAGTTTGTTGAGGTCCTGCGCCGTCGAACTCGGGTCTTCCACGAGGTCGATGATGCGGAGCGTGACTTCCGGCAGCGTCGCGATGTGGCTGATTTCCGTGACGGCCTTGTTGACGACGGCTTCGCGACTCTCCTGGGTGATGATCGACATCACGCCCTCCCTGGCTTGGGCCTCACTCTGACGTTCAGGATTCGTACACCCTGCGATATCGGCACCACCGCCGCCCGACTTGACCGCACCGGGCGTCAAAGCACCCGATCTGGTGAACGACGGTTATCGAACGATGGGAGTGGCCTGAAATCCGGTCAGACGCGAGGCTCGGCCGGCCCGTGCAGGCTGTCGGCGTATCGCCGGCGGATCGGCTCCACCACCTGCTCGATGAACCGATCCGTTTGCTGCGGGGCCAGGCCGACGTACTGCCCCGGCTGCATGACGCGGTCGAAATCCACCCCCGCAAACGCCGGCTCGGCCCGAAGGCGGTCGATCAGGTCGTTGGCCTTGCCCTCAGCCTTGACCCGCTGCCCGGCGGCCTGGCTATGGGTTCGAATGAGTTCGTGCACTTCCTGCCGGTCGGCGCCGTTGCGGACCGCGGCCATGAGCAGGTTCTCAGTCGCCATGAAGGGCAGTTCGGCCAGCAGGTTTGCCGCGATCACCGGTTCGTGCACGACCAGCCCCGCGGCAACGTTGTGCATGAGATCGAGCGCGCCATCGAGGGCGAGAAAGGTCTCGGGCAATGTCAGCCGCCGATTGGCAGAATCATCGAGCGTGCGCTCCATCCACTGCGTCGCGGCCGTCTGCAGGGCGTTGGCGGGCATCGACATGACGAAGCGCGACAAGGCGCAGATGCGTTCGCAGCGCATCGGATTGCGCTTGTAGGGCATGGCGCTCGACCCCACCTGCGAAGCGCCGAATGGTTCTTCGAGTTCCTTGCGGTTGGCCAGCAGCCGCAGGTCGGTGGCGATCTTGTGCAGCGCCGCGGCGACCACGGCTGCGGCGTTGAGCACCTGCGCATCCACCAGGCGCGGATAGGTCTGGCCCGTGACGGCATACGCTCCCTTGTCGGCGAATCCCATCTTGCTGATCACGAGCCGATCAAGCTCTTCGACTTTTCCGGCATCACCATCGAAGAGCGACAGAAATGACGCCTGGGTTCCCGTGGCGCCTTTGGCGCCTCGAAGGCGCAGCCGGTCGATGCGCACTTCGATCTCATCCAGTGCCAGGGCCAGGTCGTTGGCCCACAGCGTGGCGCGCTTGCCGACAGTGGTCGGCTGCGCCGGCTGGTAGTGGGTAAAACCCAGCGTCGGCAGCGCGCGGTAGCGCAGCGCGAAGCTCCCCAGCGCGTCGATGATGCACGCGATCTTCCCGGCGGTCAGTCGCAGCGCATCGCGCAGGAGAATGATCTCGGTGTTGCAGTTGACGAACTGGCTCGTGGCGCCGAGGTGGATGATCGGCCGCGCCGTGGGCGCGACCTCCCCCAGGGTGTGGATGTGGGCCATGACGTCGTGCCGCAGCCTGGCTTCGTGTTCGGCCGCCCGGGCGAAGTCGATGTCATTGAGGTGGGCCCGCAACTCCGAAACCTGCTCGTCGGTGATCGGCAGGCCGAGTTGCTGCTGGGCTTCGGCCAGGGCGAGCCAGAGCCGCCGCCAGGTGGAATGTTTGCGCTGAGGGCTCCAGATCGCCTGCATTTCCGCCGAGGCATTGCGTGAACCAAGCGGCGAGACGTAGGTCGTGTATGATTCGCTTGAGGGTGAGTTCATGAATCGATTCAGCACCTGCGGTGAGTCAGAGACCGTTCGCGATCGGTCAGGCCATGGTAGGGCGTCGGCGGGAGACAGGTGAGTCCGGAGAACAAGGCCCAACCCGATCCCGAAGCAGATGAAGCCCGCCTGGTCGAGCGCGCACGCGCCGGCGACGCCGCAGCCATGGGTCGGCTTCTCGAGTCGTACCAGCAGCGGGTCTTCAGCCTGTGCAGCCGCATGGTGAATCATCGCGAAGACGCAGCCGACCTGACCCAGGAAGTGCTGACCAAGGTCATTACCGGCCTGAGCGGGTTCGACGGCCGCTCGTCGCTCTCCACCTGGATCTACCGCCTGGCGATGAACACGAGCATCTCGCACCTGCGCAAGCGCCGAACCGCCCGCGCCGGCGGCGGCTCCGTCGTGCAGGGCGGGCTGGATTCCCCCGATTCCGGCGATGCCTGGCCCAAATCTCCCGTCGACCTGGAACCAAGGGCCGATCAGAGCGTCCAAACCAATGAGCAGCGGCGACTGCTCGTCGAAGCCCTGCAGAACTTGGGCGACGAAGCCCGCGCCCTGCTCGTGCTGCGAGACGGCCGGGGTCTCGACTACGAGACCATCGCCGACGTGCTCGATCTGCGGATCGGCACGGTGAAGAGTCGACTGTTTCGCGCCCGCGTGGCGCTGCGCAAGGCCCTGCACGAACTGGAGAAGCCCGCCGTGAGATCCGCCGCGAACTGAAGTGCCCAAAATGCAACGTCCCAGCGCCGGACAATTCGATGAAGCCACGCTGCTCGCCTACGTCGAGCAGACCATGCCGCCTGAGCAGCGAGCGGAGTTCGAAGCGGAGCTGGCGTCTGACACGCGGCTGCTCGCCTCGCTTCGGCTGATGCAGGCGGATTGCCAGGGACTGCGCTCTCTGCCAGAGGAGCAGTCGCCGGAGTCGCTGGTCGCCGACGTCCTCGCCGGGGTCGAGCGCTCGATGCTGATCGAAACCGATCTCATCGCACCGCCAGTCGACATGCGCCGATACCGCGCTTCGCACTGGCAGCGCTATGCCGCGGCGGCGGGCTTCGTTCTTCTGCTGAGCGGCGGCGGGTTCATGCTCTTCAACACGCTGCAGTTCAACTCAAGAGACAACGATTTCGCGCCGGCCCCTCTGGTCATGGATGATCCGGATGACCTGCCCATTCCGGCGGAATCGACGACGGCGCCTGGCGGCTCTACCGATGGTGAGGAGTTGCTCGCGGCCGCGCCGGATGCCCAAGCGGACTCGCACGCGATCGAGTCGTCTGCCGTGGAGTTTGAGCAGGCGCTGGCCGCCGCAGCCGAGCCTGCCGTGATCGCCGCCATGGCGCGCGATTGGCCGACTGACATTGACCTCGCGGCCGACGTGGTGACTGCCGATCCCTCCGCTGCGCTGGAAACTCTTGCCTCGCGGCTGCGCGAGCGCGGTGGCGATCTGATTGTCAACGCGACCTTGAACATTCCCGGCTCGTTCGGTTCGGGGCGCGGCCCTGATCAATTCGCTGGTCGCGATCCCGCCGCCCCGACCGGGGTCGGGCCGGCCGGGAATATCCTCGTGCCGCTGCCGCCCAGCGCCGGCGTGGTCGCCGTGCCTGATGATCGCGTGCCGATCGAAGAGCAGTCGCAGTATGCGGCGCGCGGCTACCAGTTCACCCTCCTGGGCACGCCCACTGACATCCTCAACGTTCTGCGCGAACTCGGTGCCGACCGCTCGCTGCGCATTTCCTGGTCGCGCCGAGGCGCCGGCAGGCTGCTGGTCGATCTCGTCGCGCCGAACCTGCCCGGCGAGACGCAGTGGGATCACGTCATGTTCTGGTGGCTCGATCCTGCGAATCGATTCGACGAGGCGCGTGCTGCCGTAGCCCGCTCGGCGACCGAGCCGTACATCCGCATTCCCGTGCGCCTCATCGCCTCCGAGCGCCGCTGAATCAGGTGAATCCGGCGATCGCCCTTGCGGGGCGTCCTTGCCCGGACGCCTACGATTGCCGCTTTACAACTCTTGAGCAGCGGGGAGCGCGCTTCGCCATGGAAATCGGGATCGTGGGACTGCCCAATGTCGGCAAGAGCGCCCTGTTCAAGGCCATGACGGGCATGCACGTCGAAGTGGCCAACTATCCGTTCACAACGACCAAGGCCGTCCACGGCACAGCGCCCGTGCCTGATCCGCGCCTGGCGCTCATCGGCCGGTACATCAAGACGCGCAAGTTCGTTCCCGCGACGATCGATCTCGTGGACATCCCGGCCATCGTCGCGGGCTCGGCACAGGGCGAGGGCATGGGCAACGCGTTCCTGGAAAACGTGCGCCAGGTCGATGCGCTCGCCCACGTCGTGCGGTGCTTTGACGACCCCGATGTCTCGCACGTCTTTGACACGCTCGATCCGGTGCGCGACGTCCAGGCGGTCGAGACCGAACTGCTCCTGGCCGATCTGCAGGTGCTCGAAGGCGCAATGGACAAGGCCCAGCGGCGGGCGCGGACCGGCGATGCGGCTGGAAAGAGGCGCGTGGAGATCGCCGCCAAGGCGGTCAAGGTGCTCGAAGACGAGCGGCCGCTGCGTACCGCTGAGTGGTCCGCGGAAGAGCTCACTGATCTGCGCTCGCTGGGCATGATCACGTTGCGGCCGGTGCTGTACGTGGCCAACGTGGGCGAAGACGATCTGAGAGGCGAGAGCGAAGCGGTGGCCGCGTTGCGCAAGTGGGTCGATGCGCGGCAGGGCGGGCAGACGCGGATGGTGCTCATCTGCGCGAAACTGGAAGCGGAGATCGCCGAACTGGATGCCGGTGAGAGACAGGAGATGCTCGAGGGCCTGGGTCTGACCGAGCCGGCGCTGGCGGTCCTGGCGCGGGCGCTCTACGACCTGCTCGGGCTTCAGAGCTTTTACACCGCCGGCGAGCCGGAAATCAGGGCCTGGACCATCCGCAAGGGCGAGACGGCGCCCGAAGCTGCCGGCGCCGTGCACAGCGACATCCAGCGGGGCTTCATCCGCTCGGAGACCTACAGCATCGACGACCTCGTGAAGTACGAATCGGAGCAGGCGATTCGCGCAGCCGGCAAGATGCGCTCGGAAGGCAAGTCATACATCATGCGCGATGGCGACGTGTGCCACTTCCTCTTCAACGTTTAGCCAGACCTTCGATCTTGCCCAGATTGGAATCTGCGGCAAACGCGCGAAAAAGCAAGCGATTCGAGCCTTTGCCATTGACGCGCTGGGCTGTCTTGCGGCATAATGTCGCGCGGGAGAGAGGTTGGCATGGGGCGCAGATCGACAAGACGTCACCGCGCGCCTTGGGGCGCGGAACTGGTTCGTGCGAGGCAGGTCTCCGCCGCCTTCGAGCCGCGCCGCTGGTTCAGCCACGATGAGGCGCTGGCGGCTCTGGTCTTTCTGCGCCCGGTCGTCGAGGAAATGCACGGCGCGTTTCAGGCCGCGATGGAATGCCACCGGCTGCTTCGCTGCGCTGTGTTTGCCGAGCACATCGCCCAGCTCGGGGCTCAACAGGACCGCGCCATCGCGCGCTTCGACCGCGCTCTCGACGACGTCGAGTTGACGGGAGCCCAACTGCTCGATGTGAGATCGTTTGCTCTCGGTTTCCCGACGCTGCAGCAAGGGCGCGTGCACCGCCTCGTCTGGTCGCCGAAGGAAATCGGGGCCCTGCGACTGGAGGCGCTCAAAGAGCGCGAGTCGCGCGTCAATAGGTGTTGATGCAGCGGCCGTTGCGGCGCTTGGAATTGATGATGCGGCGACCGGCGCTGGTCTTCATCCGTGCGCGAAATCCGACCTTGCGCAGCTTCTTAATCCGGCTTGTCTTGTGGGGGTAATGCATCGTTGCGACCTGCCTTGGCACCGACCCCGCTCGGGGCCGGAAGTGTTCGATTCCACCTGCACCCGGCGCGGCCGGGGGGACTGGCAGTATAGATTCAATCCTCGCCGCAGGCCAGCCGATGCATTTTAGAGCGTGCCGTGGGGGCAGCGGGACTGCCCGGCCCCACAGGGCTAGCCTTTCTGGTCCGATCGGGGCATCTGCTCATGCCAGCCTGCCACGTCTATGAGGCTGGCACGATCACCTGCCCGGTCGTCCAGGCCGCTTCGGCGGTTTCAACCGGTGCCCGGCGACCGCCCTTGGCGGCCGCCCGAGGGAAGTTCCATGGACGAGCAGGTGCGCGAGCAGGCTGAGGCCATACTCGAATATCGCTTCAAGGACCCGTCGATTCTCGAATCGGCTCTGACCCATGCATCGGTCGCCGACTGCCGCCTGGCGAGCAACGAACGCATGGAGTTTTTCGGCGATTCGGTGCTCGGCATGGTGGTGTGCGAGTATCTCTACCACCGCTACCCCGACTACTTGGAAGGCGACCTGACGAAGATCAAGTCCGCGGCGGTGTCGCGGCGCAGTTGTGCCAACGTAGCGCGGGCGCTGGGGCTCGATGCGCTGCTCGTCACCGGCAAGGGCATGGGCGGGCCGTGCGATCTGCCTCGCTCGCTCTCGGCGGCGGTGCTCGAGACGCTCGTCGCCGCGATCTACCTCGATGGGGGACTGGAGCCGGCGCGAGACTTCATCCTGCGGCACCTGAGCGAACCTATCGAATCCGCCGCGAACAGCGGGCACCACGAGAATTTTAAATCGGTGCTTCAGCAGCATGCGCAGCGGCGCTACGGCCACTCGGCCACCTACGTCCTCCTCGACGAGAAGGGGCCCGATCACGCCAAGTGCTTTGAGGTCTGCGTCGAGATCGATGGCCGCCGCTTCCCGTCCTGCTGGTGCCCGAGCAAGAAGCAGGCCGAACAGCGAGCGGCGCTCAACGCGCTGCTGGAGATGGGTGTGGCTCGTATCGACGAGGAGACCGAGGAGCCGTACCTGGTGGCCGAAGAGGAGACTGCCGATCGCCTTTCGGGCCCGGCGGCTACCTGAATTCCGCGGGGCGAACCCCTCCCCGTCGCAAAGGACAGGGCCTTGGGATCCGCCCAAGGCCCCGCGGGATTGAGAGATGTCCTTGCTCGCTCGGCTGTCAGTTGCCGTCTCGCTCCCTCTGGAAGCGTTCCCGCATTTCACGGCGCTGTTCGTCGGTCATGCGGCCGCCGAATTCGCCGCGCTCGCGACTGGGGTTCGCTTCGGGCTTGGGAGCGGCGGCCAGCTGTTCGGGGGAAAGCAAGGCCGCGATCGAGTCGAGCGTTCGCGACACGAGATCGCTCTTTTGCTGCATGAGTTCGACCCGCGGATCGGCCTGACCCTCGCCGCCGGCGCCTCCCGGGCCGCCAAAGCCGCCTCGCCCGCGCGGATCCTGGCCGCCTTGCGCGAACCCGCCGCGGTTAAACCCGCCCTGAGCCATCATCTTGATCCGCTCGTACATCCGCTGCTGGTCTTCCAGTTCCTGCTTCTTCTGGAGATCGGCCAACTGCCGATTGATCACTTCCGACTGCGCCTGGAAGTCGCTTGCAATGGCCTCGACGGCGCCAAGCTGCGATTCGTTGAGTGCGCCGGACTCGCGCACCGTCTCAATGTAGCGGTCCGCCTGCGTCGGCGAGTAGATGCGGCGGAAACAGCGCTGTCGATACTCGAGTTCGAGCGCGCGGGCCTTGTCCGGATCGAGGCTCGACGCGAGCACCTGAACGTACCGGTCATTGACGTCCCGCACCTGCGCCCGGAGGCGCTGCAGGTTCTTGAACTTCGAATCGAGCTGCTCGATGTCGGTCTTGCCCTCGAGAACCGAAGAGGTGAGGTCCGTCATGTCAGAGACTGCCCGATCGCGGTTGGTCAGCGCCGGATCGAGTTCGATGGCGTAGGCGTCGAGGATCGGGCTGAGGTTGGTCTGCGCGGTTTCGTCCAGTTCCAACTCTTCGACGAGTTCGAACAGATCGATGTTCTCGCCGGCGAGCGCGCCGACCTGGCCACCACCCCGCAGCGAACTGCGCCGGCGCCAGTCGCGTTCGTAGCCGGGCCACAGCTTGAGTTGATCTTCCGTGAGGACCGCCTTGACGTCGCCAAAGAACGACTGTTCAAGAGCCTTACCCTGCGCCTGCCACTCGCGGGCGAACGTAATGCCGGTGGAAGCGGCGGACTGCCAGTCACCCGAATCGCGCATCTCCTGGAACGCATCGCGCACGCGCTGGCGCGACTCGTCGGACGCAGCTTCATACGCGTCGCGGAAGCCGTCGTAGAGAGCATCGACAAGGGAGATCTGGCTGTCATCCAGTTGGAACGTCGCGACCATGCGATCAATCTCGCCGTCGTTGATTGCCGTGCGGAAGTCGGCTCCGCCGCGACCGCCGAACTGAGCCCGAGCCGCGCTCGTGGCCACCGCGATCGCCAGCGCGGCGATGCCCGCGCGACCCCATCCGCCAAGCCGTGATGTCCATGAAGAGCGTCTCATCTGCCTTCCTTTCGCTGGCCAGACCACGATCGGCGACGCGGCAACAGCCGGCCGCCGCACCCGGGGTTGAGTGCCCGCAGGTTGTACCGGTGCAACGAACAGCGGTTGGCGCTATTGCCCAACTACACGGCAGGATCCGGGAACTGGTTCTCTCTCGCCGGGTTCGCAATCCCGGCGGGCAATCAATTGTCGTCGGAAGATGGACTCAGCGTGATGGTGATCGACTCGCCGCCCTCGCCCGTCGCCTCGATGACGGCATTCTCCAACGCCTTTTCAACCTGCCGGCGCATCCGCTCCTCGGGCGCAAGTTGCTGCCCTTGATCGGGCTTCGGCGCGAGCGCCAGCTGTTCAGGCGTGAGCAGGGCCGCCACGGCGTCGATCGTGCGGGCCACGAGTTCGCGCTTGGACTTGTTCAGCTTGCCGCGCGGCGTGTCATCTTCCGGTTCGGAAGGGCCAAACGAGAAGGCCGTCTGCTCCGGCGCGAGATGAACCGCGCCTCCTTCGACGGCACCGCCGTCTCCCGCGATCACGAACATTGCCACGGCGTGCTCTTCTTCGCCGGAAACTCCAGAGGCTGCCGGCGGAGGCGGAGGAGGAGGCGGAAGCATCGCGAGGTCGCCGCCGAAGAAGAAGCCCTGATCTTCGCTCTCTTCTTCACTCTGGCGGATGACCGCGGCCAACTGGTCGTTGATCCCACTCACCTGCCGGGTGTAGTCGGACTTGATGTTCGCCAGCGCCTGCGACTGCTCTCCGGTCAGCGTCTCCAGAGACTCGACGGTTTTGATATATCGATCGGCCGCAGTGGGGCGGTAGACGCGGGGGAAACAGCGCTGCTTGTAGAGCGTCATGAACTGTTGCGCTTCATCGCCGCTCATCCGGCCGCAGAACAGCGCCACGTATCGCCCGTTGAGGTCGCGCACCGCGATGCGCCGCTCATGCACGCGGGTCTGCTGCTCTTTAACCGCTTCAAAGTCGATGGAGCCGAAGTCGCCTTCGGTCTTGGGGGCCGAAGCCTTCTCCAGGGATTCGATCGCTCGCGACCGCTCGGTGAGCGCCGAATCCATTTCCTCGGCATAGAGCGAAGAAACAGGCTGAATCTGAGCGAGCGATTCATGTGGAATCTCTATCGCTTCCGCCACGTCAATCAGATCAACGCCTTCTCCGCTCAGCTGCGACTGGGACGCCAGCAGCGTGCGGCGGCGGCGATCGCGCTCGAAGCGCGGCCACGCGGCCATCTGATCGTCGGACACCAGACCCTTGACGCTGGCGAAGAAGTCGGTCTCCAGTCGCACGCTCTCGGCTTCCCATTGCTTCTGGAGCTGCTGCGTCTTCTTGCCCATGCCGGTCCAGTCATTGGAAGCGCGGCTGGCTTCGAACGCCGCCTGCACGCGCTCCTTGTGGGCTGTGGTGGCATCGTTCCACGCGGCGCGGTGGCCGTCGTAGAGCGCTTTGACCAACGCCTCCTGATCGCCGTCCAAATTGAGCGTCTCGACGAGCGAGCGGACATCGACCTCGTTGATGCCGCCGGCGGAGTTGTCAACCCGGGAACTCGTGGTGAACCGCATGACCTGGGCGCTCGCGGGAGCGGGGCAGGCGACGGCAAACGCCCCTGCCAGCACGAGAGCACCGGCAGCCGAACCTAACACCATGTGTGCAAACGAGTTGAACGTACGCATGGGGACTCTCCATTCGGGGGGGACGGGCGGGCGCAATGCGGCAGGAAAGCCGGCGCCAGACCACCGGGACGCACGAGCCCGGCGCATCAGGCGAAAATCCGACGGAAAACAACAGTGCGGCCCGCCGACTCCCAAGAACATGGCAATGATATCAGCCGGGGTCCGCGGGCGGTTGCTCACGCCGGCCAATCTGAAGGAGACGAATCCATGTTGTCCATTCCCTCGCGCGCTGTTGTGGCCGCGGCGATGACGGCCGCCCTGTGCATGTCCGGGTGCGTTGAACTGGCGGGCTTTCGATCAAAGGGTCAGCAGACCATCACCGCGAGGCACGTTCCTGACGCCGCGCTGCACGTCGCCAATGAAAACGGCTCGGTCAGCGTAAACGCTGATGAAGCCGCCGGACAGGTCACCGTCATCGCCTCCATCACCGCGATGGGAGACACGCAGGAAGAGGCCGACGAGCGCCTTGCGGGCGTCGAAATCGTCGCCGAGCGCCTGCCTGACGGCGTGCTTTCGGTTCGCTCGGTCTTCCCCGGCGGGCGCCGACCGAGCGATTCCTGCGCTCTTGAGATCAGCCTGCCCGATCTGAACGGTGTTACGGTCGAGACTTCTAACGGCGGCGTGACGCTTACGGGTCTGGGCGGCGATGCCGACGTGCACACGAGCAACGGCAGCGTACGCGTGCGCGACCAGGGCGGCAGCGCGCGCATTCGCACATCAAACGGCCGCATCGAAGTCATCGACGCCGCGGGTGCCATTGACGCGCGCAGTTCCAACGGCTCGGTCGAGATCGCCGGAATGGCAGATGCGGCGACCGTCGAAACATCCAACGGGCGCGTCACCTGTCGCGCCGCAGGCAGCGCCGCCGGGCCCATCCGCATCAAGACTTCCAACGGTTCGGTATCACTGACCGTCCCGGCCGGCCTCGGCGGGGTCATCACCGCCTCGACCTCCAATGGAAGCGTGACCGTCCACGGGCCGAGCGCTGCCGTAGAGGGCAGCAAGACCCGGCGGACCATCCGCCTCTCGGGTCCCGGTTCGGAATCCAGCATCGAGACATCCAACGGCGGCGTCAGCGTCACGATCGAAGAGACTCCGGCCGACCAGCCGCGCCGATGAGGCGGCGTTTGCGGCGGAGCGTTGTTGTCCCTCGCGGATGTGCCGCTAGCATTGCCGCCATATGGGAAGACTCATCTCTTTTCTCGCGTGCGGTGTGACGGTCGGCTTCTTTGCGGGCGCTTTCCAGATACCGAACATGATCCCGATCATGCTGGTCATCTTCTGGCTCGGCATGGGTGCCGGGCTGCGGCTGGGCTACGCGCTTGTTGGCGCCGTCCTCATGCCCCTGGCGGTTGTGGCGCCGATGTGGTTCCTGCCCGGTCCAACCGCCGTCGGCCGGATGTACCCGCCTGACGACTCGCAATTGGCGGAGATGTTCATCGTCCGCGGCGCCGACGAAGTCTACGCCAAGCGGCTTGAGGCCTACGAAAAAGACGTGCAGGCCCAGGAGCAGGCAGTGAAGTCCGGGCTGGTGCCTTTGCCCAAGAGCAAGCCGAGCGAACTTGTTCCACCCACCCTGCATGACGCCAACACGGAAGTCCTGTCCGAGAAGATGGGACACACCTCGCGCCCAGAATTCGACATCTGGCCGCGCCGGACCGCCTGGGCGGCCGGCCTGCTCGTGACAATTCTCGCTTTTGCGTTCAACACAGTCACAACGCGTCCGTTCCGTGAGGCGCGCCCGCTCGGACAAGCTTGATCGCCGCGGGACCCCCTCATGCGAGATGGCGGATAGTTGCGAGGCAAAAGCCGCCGATCAGACACCGAAAAACGGTAACTTGCTGCGTTATCCGGGCTTTGCCGCTTGCAGAGCAGCGGATCCGGCGGTATCTTGGAAGGTAACAGATCGGAGCGGGCTCTTCAAAGGGCCTCGCGTTTCACCCGGCGGCGGGGCGCTATCCACGTGAATCGGAACAAATTCCGGGCGTGTGCGGTTGTGTTGTCGCCGAATTGCATCGAACTGACCTCGAAGGGAGAGATCATGTACCGCAAGTCCATTCACCGCGCGATGGCGTCTGCCGTCGCGTGTCTTGGCGTCACCGCTGCTTTGCTCACCGGTTCCCAAGCCCAGGCCCAGACGCTCGCGGTCGAGCAGGTCGCCAGCGGCCTGTCAGGCGCCCTGTACCTCACCTCGCCCCCGGGCGACACGCATCGCCTGTTCGTTCTCCAGCAGAACACCGGGCAGATTCGCATCATCAAAGACGGCAACGTGCTGACCACGCCCTTCCTCGACGTGCGCACCCGCATCAGCACCGGCGGCGAGCGCGGTCTGCTGGGTTTGGCGTTTCATCCCGACTACGACAGCAACGGCTACTTCTTCATCAACTACACGAACACTTCGGGCAACACGGTCGTCGCCCGTTACGAAGTCACGGGCGATCCCGATGTGGCGGACTTCAACTCCGAGGCGATCGTTTTGACCGTCACCCAGCCGTACTCGAACCACAACGGCGGGTGTCTGCAGTTCTCGCCGATGGATGGATACCTCTACATCGGCATGGGTGATGGCGGCAGCGCCAACGACCCGGGTAACCGCGCCCAGAACGGCCAGGAACTGCTGGGCAAGATCCTTCGCATCAACGTCGATCAACTCCCCTACACGATTCCCGCCGACAACCCGTTCGTGAACGACCCGGCGGTCCGCGATGAGATCTGGGCCATCGGGATGCGCAATCCGTGGCGGTTCAGTTTCGACCGCATCACCGGCGACATGTACCTCGGCGACGTGGGACAGGGCTCCAACGAGGAAGTCGATTTCGAGCTTGCCGGCGACGGGGGCCAGAACTACGGCTGGCGCTGCATGGAAGGCACGCGCTGCACCGGCTTGAGCGGCTGCACCTGCAACGCGCCCACTCTCACGCTGCCCATCTACGAATACCTGCACTCCGGCGGCCGCTGTTCGATCACCGGCGGTTACAACTACCGCGGGCAGTCCATCCCGCTGCTCGACAACACCTACTTCTTCGCCGACTACTGCAGTCGCAACATCTACTCGTTCAACTATGACGGCCAGCAGGTGACCAACTTTACCGACCGCACCTCCGAACTCGGCGGCGGCTCGATCAGCTCCATCGCATCGTTCGGTGAGGACGCCAACGGCGAACTCTACATCCTCAGCCTCGGCGGCACGATCAACAAGATCGTGACGAAGATGAAGCTCGAGGCGACCGACCTCATCGCCGGGCAGCGCGCGACGCTTCGCGTCACCAACGCCACTCCCAACGGCAACGTCTACTTCGCCTACAGCCTTGCCGGAACCGGGCAGACGCCCATCCCGCCGCTCAACATCACCGTCGCGCTGCAGAGCCCGGTGCTGGCCGGCCGCGTGCAGGCCAACGGCTCGGGCGTGGCGATTCTCAGCCGCACGGTGCCCAGCGGCACCTCCGGCCAGCGGGTCTGGCTGCAGGCCGGCGAGCAGGGCGAAACGACCAACGTGATCACTACGGTCATCCAGTAACTTTCTCAAACGTGGAGCGAACATGAACGGACATCATCTCGGCCGGACCGGCCTCACCCGTGGTCTCTTCCTTTCCGCCATACTGGCGCTGCCGGCTGCGGCCTTGGGTCAGGCTCAGCCGGTCCCGAGCAAGCCCGTGGACCTCAACTCCGATTCGGGCCTGCTGAGCAACGGCGGCGACGAGCCGCGCGTCGTCTGGTCGGAGATCATCGAAGCCCGCGGCGCCGGGTGGCTGCGGCTGTACTTCGAGTCCGTCGATCTCGACCCGGACTACGCCACCGCCGAGAGTTCCATTATCCGCATCATGTCGCTTGAGGACGGCGGCACGCAGCACCTCAACGCGTGGACCATCAAAGAGTGGTACAACAGCACCGCCTACTTCAACGGCGAGATGCTCTCCGTGGAATTGATCGCCCGCCCCGGCAGCAGGAACAACCGCGTCGTGCTCGACCGCGTCGACGTGGGGATCGTCGATGAAACGGTCGAACCCGCCTCCATCTGCGGCACGACTGACGACCGCGTGCTCTCCACCGACGCTCGCTCGGGCCGGGCCATGCCCATCGGCTGCTCGGCGTGGATCATCAACGATCCCAATCACCAGTTCATCACCGCCGGGCACTGCGCATCCAGTAGCCTGCAGGTGATTCAGTTCAACGTGCCCTTGTCAGACGGCAACGGCACGCCGCGCAACCCCGCTCCCGAAGACCAATATTCCGTTGACATCGCCTCCAAGCAGAGCCAGAGCGGCAGCATCGGGCAGGACTGGGGCTACTTCGGCGTGTTCCGCAACACCGAGACGGGCCTTTCGGCCTATCAGGCGCAGGGCGAGTTCCATGTTCTGGCGTCAACCCCGCCGCAGGTCAACGGACAGACGATCAACATCACCGGCTACGGGACGACGGGCAGTGGCGTGCCGCGCGAGTGGAACCAGGTGCAGAAGGTCCACACCGGCCCGTTCTGGCAGTTCAGCGGGACGACAATCCGCTATCGCGTGGACACGACCGGGGGCAACTCCGGCTCGTGCGTGCTTGACGAAGATACCGGATTGGCCATCGGCGTGCATACCCACGCCGGCTGCGACAGCAGCTCGAACAGTTCCAACCAGGGCACGGGCATCAACCATACCGGCTGGCAGAACGCGCTGGCCAACCCGCGCGGCGTGTGCGCTCCATTCACGCTGACGGCCCCCTCGCTCTTCGCTGGCCAGCAGGCCACGTTCCAGGCGTCGCAGGCATCGGCGGGGCAGACGGTCTACTTCCTCTACAGCGTGCAGGGCCAGGGAGAGACGCTGCTGCCCAACATGGGCGTGACGCTGGGCATTCTCAATCCCAAGCTCGGCGGCTCAGCCGTGGCCGACGGCAACGGCAACGTCAGCATGACCCGCGTCATCCCGCAGATGGCCCGCGGCGCCACGCTGACACTCCAGGCCATCGAAGCCGGCCGCGTGTCCACCATTGCGACGAGGCTGGTGAACTGAGGAAAGTCAATGACGCCAGTCGCGGCGCAAGAGTCGCTGGCAAAGTAGGTGATCAAGGGAGCGAGGCAGCCGCCTCGCTCCCGTTCGTTTTCTGGATGCGTCGGTGGTGAAGGGTTCCGTCGATCAGCCGAGGCGCGGCGCCGGGGTCCCGCGACGCTCAGGAAGCGCGGCAGATATCAACCAGGCTACGGCAACTGCGCGATGTTGCTGGTTCGACAGGAGTTGGCTTCGATGAGTTGGAGGTAGGCGCCGCAGGCGCCGCTGCTTGTGTTGCCGGTGAGTGTACCGCTGCCGTTGGCGCCCGTGGACACGACGCGAACAAGCCGGATGCCGCCGCTAATGCCAAGGCTCGTTCCTTCGCACGCCGAGCCGGGCGGGATGATCGTGTTGCCCAGGTTCATCCCGAAGACCAGGCCTTGCTGGCTGCTGGGCGCTGCATTCTCCCACGCCACGACCACCTGGCCCGGGCACGTGCCCGTGACCGAGAGCGTGTACTGAGAGACATCGCAACCGCTGCCGGAGATGATCGAGCCTTCGAGTTCGAAGGGGAAATCGACCGGCAGGCCCGAATCCATGTTGGGCGCCCACGTCTGGTTCGAGACGAGGAAGCGGCGCGAGTTGTCGGTATTGAGCGAGCGCGGCACGGTGGGCGGCGCGAAGGGCCCGGTGAAGTTGGGGGTGCCTTGCGTTGTCAGCTCGACCCAGTATGTCCCGCCGGAGAGATCCGGCGCCCACGACATATCCAGAGTGATGCGCTTCACGGCGCGGCTGCAATCAGCCGGGTTGCTGCTGGTGACGCGGTAGATGTCCATGAACTCGGAGCCGACGAGGCGATTGGTCGTCAGGTCGCCCGCAATGACCTGCCCGCCGGCGCCGGGCGGACCGTCCCACAGCCGGGCGAAGCCGGCGTTGATCGGCTCGTTGGGCGGAGACGCGGGCTGATAGAGATACCACTGCATGTTGTCGAGTCGCCACGTCTGGCCGGTGGGCACGGTGAAGTCGTCGGCCTGGCGCGCGATGGCGCGCGAGGCGTCGAAGCCGAGCACGACGCCGGGCGATTCGAGCGTGCTGATGTCTCCGCCATTGCACCCTGCGATGAATTGCGTGACGAACGTGCCGTTGTCCCAGAGGTTGATGATGCCCTGCTCCGAGCCGCCCCAGAAGTCCACGGCAGCGGCGAGGGACGACGGGCAGCCGCTCTCAAGCGAGATGCACTCGCCCGGCGGGGTGAAGGCGCCGTCGTAGTCGAGGTCGATGTAGCCGAGCGCGTCCGTTGAGCCCTGTTCGAGCCGGTCTTTGGCGCCCCAGAGCACGGCCTGGTTGTTGGCGGCGCGGGCGCTGCGCTGATCGTCGTACCAGAAGGCGACTTCGTAGCCGAACTGCACGGCGGGGCCGGGAATGGTCATGCACACATCGGCGAACTCGCGCAGGTTGAGCGTCGAGTAGTAGTAGGTATCCGAGCCGCACTTGCCGTCGAGCGGACCGAAGTTGACGAGCACGCCGCCCACAAGATTGGGTTCGAATGGTTCGCAGTTGGATGAGAAGGGCGCATCGTAGAGGAGCACCTCGATGACGGTGTCGCCGATGATGCGCGGCGGGACGAAATCGTCAAGTTGGCCCGCGCTGCGCTTGTTCGTCCAGGCGAGAAAGACCTGGCTGACGTTGCCGCGTTCGCCGCGGCTGTTGATGGACGACGTGGCGGAGATGCGCATGCCGCCGTAGGTGAAGGCGCACGACTGGAGGATGCGGCGGGTCTGGGCGCAGAGTTGGGTGCAGACGGGATCAAAGCCGCCGCACTCGATGCCGTCGGTGGGCACGAACTCGGGCCCCGGTCCGCGCAGCTTGGTCGTTTCGGCCGAGCCGAAGGTGAGATCGGACGCCTGAATCTCGCGTTTGAGATCGCTGATGATGTACGGATGCCACTGTCCGACGGAACCGTCGCTGAAAATCTGCGCAATGGCGACAGGCTCGACGTGCTCAGCGCCCGAAAGCGAAGCGATGGAGATCTGGCCCCATGCGGTCGGCGCAAACAGCAGGGCAGCCGACGCCGCAAGCAGCAGCGGCGTGGCGGAGAAACGGGCTCGTGGCATGTCTCGCTCCCTTCAGTCGACAGGACGGGCTGCGATCACTGACTGCACGCAGACCTCGCAAAAACCGACATCAGTATGCCTGCAATTGCCGGAAAACGCAAGCAAATTCCGGCCAAGGGCCATTTAAACCGCTGTATGGGCGGCAAAGCGGCCATTTCGGCGGCCTTGCTGCGGGGAGTTGTGCCCGGTACGCTCATCCTGCTTCTGTCCCGGAAGGTCCGAGAGCCCTGTTCCCATGCCCGCCACGCCCTCGCCAACTCGACTGGTCGTCCTGCTCTTTTCCGACATCGTCGGATCGGTGCAGCTCAAGAGCCGGCTTGGCGATGCAGAGGCGGCCCGCATCATCGGTCGGCACGATGCGATCTTCAGGCGGGTGTTCGAGCATGCCGGGGACGGCGAGATCCTCAAGGACACGGGCGACGGCTTTCTCGCCCGGTTCAATACCGTCAGCAGCGCCGTCAACTTTTCCCTGCTCTTTCAGGATGCCATGCGGCGCGAAGGCTGGCCCGGTTCGCCGCTGCGGGTTCGCGTTGGCCTGCACCTTGGCGAAGTCTCCGAACTCGATCCCGATCCCGAAGGCGGCGCGAAACTCTCGGGCCTGGCCATCGACCTCACCGCGCGTGTCATGGGCCTGGCCGAAGGCGGCCAGATCCTCCTCACGCGGGCGCTCTTCGACAGCGCCCGGCAGTACGTGCGCCAGCACCCGCCCATCGAGAACGGGCCGGCGCTGACCATCCGCTGGATGGCGCATGGGCCGTACAAGTTCAAGGGCACGGATGAACCGCTGGAGGTCTTCGAAGTCGGCGCGGAGGGGCAGTCGCCGTTGCACGCGCCGCGCGATTCGGAGAAAGCGCACCGCGCGCTCGCGCCCGGCGAGGATGAGACGCTCGGCTGGCGTCCGGCCAGCGGCCTTGAGGTGCCGACGCGCGGCGGGTGGAAACTCGAGCGGCGCATCGGCGAGGGAGGCTTTGGCGAAGTCTGGCTCGGCGTACACGAGAAGACCCGCGTGCACCGCGCTTTTAAGTTCTGCTTCGATCAGGATCGGCTGCGCTCGCTCAAGCGCGAACTCACGCTCTTTCGCGTGCTGCGCGAAGTGCTCGGTGACCGGGACGACATCGCGCGCCTGTACGAGGTGCAGCTCGACGAAGCGCCGTACTTCCTCGAAGTGGAATTCACCGAGGCGGGCGATCTGAACAACTGGGCCAAGGCGCAGGGCGGCATCGACAAAGTACCCATCGAGACGCGCCTGGACCTCGTGGCGCGAACGGCCCGCGCCGTGGCGGCGGCGCACTCCGTCGGCGTGCTGCACAAGGACATCAAGCCGTCGAACATTCTGATTCACCAGATCAAGGGGGGGCAGCCCCGGCCGCGCCTGTCCGACTTCGGCATCGGCATGCTCGCCGACCGCACCGAACTCGAGGCGCGCCAGATCACGATTTCGGGCTTCACCGGCCTGCTGACCGAAAACGAATCCAGCCGCACCGGCACGCGCCTCTACGCTCCGCCCGAGATGCTCGTGGGCAAGGCTTTTACCGTGCAGGGCGACATCTACGCCCTGGGTGTGCTGCTCTATCAGATGGTCGTCGGCGATCTTGAGCGACCGCTCGCGGTGGGGTGGGAGCGCGATGTTGATGATCCGCTGCTGCGCGAAGACATCGCCAGGTGCGTCGAAGGCGACCCGGACCGGCGATTCCGGACGGCTGCAGAACTCGCCGAGCGGCTCGAAACGTTGCCCCAGCGGCGGCGCGAGCGGGCGCAGGAGTTGCAGCGTCTCGAGCAGGCGGCCCGCCGCCAGAGGCTTGTGCGGCTGTCCGTCGCGGCGCTCGTTGTTCTGGCGGTGCTGCTGGCGATACTGGGCGTGGGCTTCCTGCGCGAGCGCGATCTTCGGCGCACGGCGCAGAACGAGGCCGCCAAGAGCCAGCGCGTAGTCGCCTACTTGCAGGACATGTTTAAGAGCGCGCGCATCAACGAACTCGGGCGCAACGCGCGCATCGTGCAGGTGCTCGATCCCGCCGTCGCCGCGCTCGACGCGGAACTGGGCCGCGACGCGGACGTGGCGGCGACGATGCAGTTCGCCCTCGGAAGCCTGTACCGCTACACCGGGCTTCACGACGAAGCCGAGAAATTGCTGACGCGCGCCTTTGAAGAGTCCAGCCGGATCAACGGCCCCGATGCGCGACTGACGCTTCAGGCCATGAACGGACTGGGCCTCATCCGCCTCGATCAGCATGACCTCGACGGAGCAGACGCGCCGCTTACGCAATCCTTCGAGCGCCACAAACGCGAGTACGGCGCCACGGATCAGTACACGCTCGAGTTCGCCAACGCCCTCGCGCAGCTGCGCACCCTGCAGCGGCGCTTTGACGAGGCGTTCGCACTCTTCAAGGAGACCATTGCCGCGCACGAGGAAATCGAGGGCGGATTCGGCTCGGAGACGGTGATTGTCACCGCCAACTACGCCGCGGCGCTCGCGGCGTCAGGCGCGGTGGCGCAAGCCGAAGCGGAGTTGCGGCAGGCCTACGAACGCGCCGCGGCGCAGTGGGGTGGGAAGTCGATCATCACCTTGTCGGCCGCAAACAACCTCGGCGCCTGGCTCGTCGCTCAGCGCCAGCCCGAGCAGGCAGCGGCGCTGCTCGGCCCGCTGCTCGAGACGGTGCGCGAGGTGCTTGGCCCGTACCAGGCGGACACGGTGATGTTCTCGGCCACTCTGGCCCGGGCAATGGTCGATCTGCGCGAGTTCGAGCAGGCCGAGGCGCTGCTTGGGCGGGTGCTCGATGATGCGCAGAACCATCTCGGCGGCGATTACCCGGCCGTGCAGGATGCGCGCTTCACCTACGCCGATCTGCTCAACCAGAGCGGGCGGCCCGAGGAGGCGGAGGAGGAGTTCAAGCGGCTGCTGGCCGATCGAATCGCCGTGTATGGTGCGGACGATGCGCGCACGCTGCGCGTGAAGGGGGAACTGGCATTCATCCTGGATGATGCGGGCAAGGACGAAGAGGCGCTGGCCATGTACTCCGATGTCGCCGCCGCCACGAAAGCGTCCCTGGGGGAGGATGATCCCGAGACGATCTTTGCCGGCAACAACCTGGCCGCATTCTTCCGCAGCCGCCAGCGCTACGCAGAGGCCGAGCCGATCTACGCGCAGGTGGTGTTGGCGGCGGACCGCGTCCTGCCCGAAGACCTCTGGAGGCGGTGGTTCATCCACGGCCGCTACGGCATGTGCCTGCTGAGCATGGGTCAGACGCAGCGCGCCGAGGCGGAACTGCTGCTGGCCAGCACGGGACTCGAAAACACCATCGGCGTCGACAAAGCCCCGACGCAGGAGGCCATCGCCCGACTCGTCGATTGCTACGAAGCGCTGAATCGGCCCGAAGATGCGGCGCGGTTTCGCAGCAAACTCCAATCAAGACCGTGAGCGATCTCACACCTCGACCGGCTCGAAGCGAATGCAGTTGTCGATGAGCCGGGCGAAGTAGGCGTCGATGTGGTTCACCTTCGTGACGCTCTGCACCATCGCCGTGGCGCGGACGAGATCGGCCTTCTGCACGAGTTCGAGGCGGCGGTCTTGCAGTTGCAGACGCGTGGAGTAAAACGCGCACCCCTGGTGGGCGATGAGGATTACGCGCTTAAGGCCGTGCACATCCACCAGGAACTGCAATTCGTCGATGACGCTCTTCTCCTCAAACATCGCCTGCGGGTGGCCGGCGAGGCACGCCGGCCCGCCGGGCAGCGCGACCCGGTCGTAGCGCGGCAGTTGCAGGCCGTTCTGCAAAAAGTCGTCGAAGTGCTCACCCACGCGGCCGTCCGAGCAGTAGATGGCGGCGGCGTGGATACGGTGCTGCTCGTAGGGAATGCGGCTGTCGTAGTTGTGCTCAGGCATGACGGGGCCAGTATAGAGCCGCGGGGCTGGCGTCGCAGGCCTGTGTCGGCCGTGGAACGATTCGGGTATTCACCGGATGCGGCTGCCGCGCTATGATTGGTGTCGTGAGCGCTGCCGCCACGCCGCAGCCGTGCGGCCCTGGCAGGCGCCAAGCCCCAAGTGGAGACCATGCGTATGCCCCAGGATGTGATGGATATTCTGATCGGCTCGTCCGGACAGGCGGTCAACCGCGACCCGCAGGCCAGTCGCGAGCATTTCGTGGCCGGCAGCAACGCCGAGAAGGCGGGCGACCGCTACGGCGCGATTGAGCAGTTCCGCCGAGCCGTGCAGTACGATCCCGAGAACGCCGAGGCGATGTTCAAACTGGCATTCGCGCTCGATCTCGTCGGCGAGGAAGACGAGGCGATGGCGACCTACGAGCGCTGCGTCGAACTTCAGCCGGCCCACATCAACGCGCTCATGAACCTGGCGATCTGCTACGAAGATCGCGGCAGTTACCGCCGGGCGGAGAAGTGCCTGCGCCAGGTGCTTGAGACCGAGCCCAACCACGCCCGGGCTCTGCGCTTCATGAAAGATGTCGAAGCGTCCTTTGACATGGAAGTGGATGAGGACATCGAGCGCGACATGACCAAGCGCAACGCGCTGCTCGATACGCCGGTCACGGATTTCGAACTCTCGGTGCGAGCCCGCAACTGCCTCAAGAAGATGAACATCCGCTCGCTGGGCGATCTGCTTCGCATCACCGAAGCCGAACTGCTCGGCTACAAAAACTTCGGCGAGACGAGCCTGCAGGAGATCAAGGACATGCTCGCGGCCAAGGGCCTGCGCCTGGGCCAGGGCCTGGACGAGCAGCACAACGTCCTGCGCAATGCCGTGTACGAACAGCTGCGCGGCACGCCGCAGGAGCACCTGCTCAACAAGCCCGTCTCCGATCTCGAACTGTCCGTCCGCGCCCGCAAGGCGCTGCAACTGCTCGACGTGCAGAGCATCGGCGACCTGTGCGCCCGCACCGAGGCGGAACTGCTGGGCGTCAAGAACTTTGGCACGACGAGCCTGGTCGAGGTGCGCGACAAACTCTCGGAACTCGGCCTGGGACTTCGCGAAATCGGCAACGAGTGAACCGCAGCGCCGCGCGCTGCCTGATCAAGCCGGTACACTTGCATCACCACACGCACGTCGCGTGTGGTGATGTTCGTTGCGCTGCGCGCGGGAGCCAATGGTGAGTACGCTCTTCGAAGATGAGGTCGATGCTTCGGCGGGCGTTGCGCAGGTCGTGCCCGAGCGCGGCATGGATCGCTATCCACACGGTCTGACGTACGTCATCCCGCCGGCGCTGGCTGGTCTGCGCGTGGGTCAGCGCGTCGTGGTGCCGCTGGGGCGAGGCGACCGGCCGGCTCCGGGGTTCGTCGTGGATGTGCAGATGGACGCCGACGCGATCGGCGGCCGCCGCCTCAAGACGATTCTTGATCTCGATCCGTTCGGCGGAGCGCTGACCGAGCCGCTCATTGAACTGGCGCAATGGATCGCGGGCTACTACTGTGCGCCGCTCGGTTCCGTCTTCGCCACCATGCTCCCGGCCGCGGTCAAAAAGGGTGTCGGCCGCTCCACGCGAGTGCTCATCGATCTTCCGGCTGAACCGCCGGCGGAGGAGCCGCCTCGTCTCTCGGCCAGCCAGAAGCGCGTGCTGCAGGCAATGGCGCAAGCGCCGCAGCGGCCGATTGAAATCAGAGCTCTCGCGGAACTCGCTGAACTCAAGACGACAGCTCCGATCAAGCGCCTCGTCCAGGCCGGGATGCTCATCCAGCAGCGTCAGACCACCGTGCGCGCCGCGTGGGAGGCGATCGGCATTCGTCCAACCGATTCGTTCACCGTGACGGATCGGCAAAGTCGCGCCATCGAGGCGATCTCCGCGGCCGTTGCAGACTCCTTTGGCGTGCACGTGCTGCACGGCGTGACGGGAAGCGGCAAGACCGAGGTCTACCTGAACGTCATTGAGCGCGTGCTGGCGGCGGGCCGCTCTGCCATCGTACTGGTGCCCGAAATAGCGCTCACGCCGCAGACCGTCGGCCGGTTTCTGGCGCGATTCGATCGCGGCATCGCGATCCTGCACAGCGGGCTGACGGCAGCACAGCGCCACGAGCAGTGGGCGATGATCGCGCGCGGCGAAGCGCGAGTGGCCGTCGGGGCTCGCTCTGCAGTCTTCGCCCCGTTTCCACCGGGGGCGCTGGGGGTGATCGTCGTCGACGAGGAGCACGACTCGTCCTACAAGCAGGATCAGTCCCCGCGCTACCACGCGCGCGACGTGGCCATCCGCCGGGCCCAGATCGAGAACGCCGGCGTCATCCTCGGCTCGGCCACGCCGTCGCTGGAGACGTGGTACAACTCCTCGCATCGCGGCGCCTTTCACTGGCACGAACTGCCCGAGCGCGTGCCGGGCGCAAAACTGCCGCGCGTCGAGATCGTCGACATCCGCAAGCAGCAGAAGCAGGCGGCGCAGGAGGGCGATCGCAGCGTGCGCCTCATCGGGCCGCGGCTCGAAATGCTGCTGCGACACACGCTCGAAAGCGGGGGCCAGGCGATGCTGCTGCTCAACCGGCGCGGCTACGCCAACTATATCGCCTGCCCCGATCAGACCTGCGGCTGGGTCATGCAGTGCGAGCACTGCGATGTGGCCATGGTCTACCACCGCGACCGCGACCTGCCGCGCGGCGGACTTGTCCGCTGCCACCACTGCCTCGCTGAGCAACTCCTCCCCGAGCGCTGTCCGACCTGCGGCAAGCGCATCGTCACGTTCGGCATGGGCACGCAGCGCATCGAGGAGGAAGTGCTGCGCCTGCTGCCGGGCGTGATCGACGAGCATGAGATGCAGCGCATGGACTCCGATTCGATGCACAGCGCCCGCGACTACTACGACGTGCTCGATCGCTTTCGCGTTGGGCAGATCCGCTTGCTCATCGGCACGCAGATGATCGCCAAGGGACTCGATTTTCCCAATGTGCGGCTCGTGGGCGTGGTAAACGCGGACACCGCGATCAGCCTGCCGGACTTTCGCAGCGCCGAGCGCACGTTCCAACTCGTCTCCCAAGTCGCAGGCCGGTGCGGTCGCGGCGAACATCCGGGGATCGTCGTCGTGCAGACCTTTCAGCCCAACCACCCGGCCGTGCAGTGCGCGGCCAGGCACGATTACCTCGGCTTTGTGCAATCGGAAATCCCGCAGCGGCAGTACGCCGGCCTCCCGCCCGTCGGGCGCATGGCGCGCATCGTGGTGCGCGACTCCGATCACGTGCAGGCGACGCGCCGGGCCGAGCAACTCGCCGAGGCTCTTCAGGGCTTTGTAAACGCGATGAGCGGTGGGGATGGAAAGCCCGCCGCGTGGATCAAGGGACCGGCGCCGTGCGCGCTGTCGCGCATCGCCGATCATTACCGCGTGGGCATCGAAATCATCGCGCCCTCGGCCGCGACGGTGCAACGTCTGCTCACCGACCTGCGCAATGCTGGCCTGGCGGTTTCGGATGTGAACACGGCAGTGGATGTCGATCCCGCCAGTCTGCTGTGAAAGAATTGCCGACCTGATCACCGGTGGAGTGCACATGACCGCCAGCGCCGCCAAACGAATCGAGCAACTGCGCCAACTCATCCGCAAGGCGGACCGCGCCTACTACGTTGATGCAGCGCCGATCATGGCCGACTCCGAGTACGATCGCCTGCTGCGCGAACTGCAGCGGCTTGAGGAGGAGCATCCCGAACTGGCCGACCCCAACAGCCCGACCCAGCGCGTCGCGGGCGAGCCGATCAAGGGCTTCAAGACCGTCCGCCACACCGTGCCGATGCAGTCGATCGACAACACCTACTCGATCGATGACCTGCGCGCCTGGCACGCGAGAGTGCTCAAAGGCCTCGGCCTCGACGGGCAAGAGACGGACTCGCTTTACGCGAAGTCGCCTGACGTGGAGTACGTCTGCGACCCCAAGATTGACGGCGTGGCGATCAGCCTGCGTTACGAGCAGGGACGGCTCGTCTCCGCCGTGACGCGCGGCGACGGCGAGAAGGGCGATGACGTAACGGCCCAGGTCCGGGCCATCCGGGCGATCCCGCTCGAACTTGCCTCGCACGGCAAGGAGCAGCCGCCGGACGTGCTCGAAGTGCGCGGCGAGATTTTCATGCCCAATGCCGAGTTCGAGCGCCTCAACCGCGAGAAGGAGAAGGCCGGCGAGGCGCTCTTTGCCAACGCGCGCAACTCGACCGCGGGAACGCTCAAGAATCTCGATCCGAAAGTCACCGCCGCGCGCCGGCTCAACTTCGTGGCGCACGGGCGCGGCGAGATCGACGGCCTGGACGAAGTGGAAACGTACATAGGCTTTCTAGATCGCGTGAAGTCCATGGGCGTGCCGGTGAGCCCGCACGTGAAACTCTGCCACGGCATCGCGCAGGTCGAGAAGACCATCGAGAAGTTCAAAGGTGCGCGGACTGAACTCGGCTACGGCGTAGATGGCATGGTCGTCCGCGTGAATCGGTTCGAACAGCAGGAGACCCTCGGCTCGACCAGCCGCGCGCCGCGCTGGTGCATTGCATTCAAGTATCCCGCTGAGCAGGGCGTCACGGTGTTGGAGAAAGTTGACTGGATGGTCGGCAAGGGGGGCACGCTCACGCCTCGGGCCACGATGAAGCCCATCTTCATCGCCGGCACCACGGTCATGCACGCGACGCTGCACAACATCGAGGAGATCCGCCGCAAGGACATCCGCGTCGGTGACACCGTCATCATCGAAAAGGCCGGGGAGATTATCCCGCAGGTCGTCGGCGTGGTGCGTGAGAAGAGGCCGAAGAACTCAAAGCCGCTTGAGCCGCCGAAGCACTGCCCGGCGTGCCGGGGCACGGTCGAGCAGGAGGGGCCCAAGGTCTTCTGCGTCAATCCCGAGTGCCCCGAGCAGTTTCGCGAGAAGCTGAAATGGTTCGTCGGGCGCGATCAGATGGATATCGACGGCCTGGGCGAGAAACTCGTCGATCAACTCGTCGACGCCGGGCTTGTGCACCATTTCGCGGACCTGTTCACGCTGCCTGAAAAGCGCGATCAACTGCTCGCGCTGGAGCGCCTCGGCGAGAAGTCGGCGGACAACCTGATCGCCGGTCTCGAAGAAGCCAAGAGCCGCGGCCTGGCGCGCGTGCTCGCGGGGCTGGGCATCCGGCACATCGGCGTGTCCACCGCCAAGACTCTCGCCAAGAACTTCCCCGACGCCGATGCACTGCTCGAGGCGTCGCGCGAGGATCTCCTCGCGCTGCCGGACTTCGGGGAGGTGACGGCGACGACGCTGCACGATTACCTGCAGTCGCGGCAGGGGCGCGATGCGTTCGCGCGACTCAAGAAGGCCGGCGTCGATCTCACGAGTTCGACGTACCGCAAGCGTGAAGCGCCGCCGGACTCGCCATTTGCCGGCAAGACCGTTGTCATCACCGGAACGCTCGAAGCATTCACGCGGCCGGAGTTGACGGAGCGGCTCGAGACGCTGGGAGCCAAGGTCTCAGGCTCGGTGACGAAGAAGACGGATCTGGTCATCGCCGGCGAGAGCGCGGGCTCAAAACTCGATAAAGCGCGCGAGCTGGGCATCGAAGTGTGGGACGAGAAGCGCCTCACCGCCGCGCTGAAATAGCCGCCTCACCCGATCACCGACAGGCCCATGTAGACGAGTTGGCCCAGGACGACGGCGCTGACGAGCAGCACGAAGATCGCCGCGAGACAGCGTTCGAGGCGCCACAGCCACGCCCGCGCATTTCGGGTTCTCCGTGACGGGCTGGGCAGGGCCGGCTCCACCGACGTGTACGGGATGCCGCACAGCCCCTCCATCTCGGCGTAACTCAGGGGCGGGCGGCGGCGGAAGTCGCACCCGCAGTTCGGACACCACGGATCGGCGCTCCGAAACACGCCCTCGCGCACGCCGCGCCCGTCGTAGCCGCAGCGCACGCACATGCGGCGGTGAATCGACGTGTCGTGCGTGGGTCCGACGATCGCCATGAGGTGAGTATAAACGGCCAGGTTCGTGCGTGAAGTCAGGAGATCGAGTATGATCGGAAATGGCAGAAAAGCAAGGCGATTGCTCCGTCGGCGGCAACCTGCCGAGGTGGGTCGAACACTTGCGGCTTCTGGCCGCACCTGTCGTCAGCGGCGTCGATCTTCTTGCTCAGTGGCAGGCGGCAACCGGACATCCGCACTCCTCTGCCGCCGCATTCCTGGCGTGGCGGCTGGCGTCGCGGCGTCGCGGCCCGCAGCCGGGGCTTGCCGAGGCCGTCGCCAGAGAGCGCCTGCAGCCGGCCCGAGATGATGCCGCACTGTGGTGGGGGCTGCTGGATGAAGCGGCCGGGCTCATTGACCGCTGGATCGACCTCGCAGGCAGCGGGCCGCTCTTTCGCCAGGATCTCTACCAGACCATCGAGGTCTGGACCGAAACCGAGCTCTCCGCTCTGCACGCGCTCTGGCACGCCGCCCGCCGATCACGACCGGAACTTGCATCCCGCGTCTCCAGCGCCGTGTCCTGGCATCTGCAGCACACCCAGCCCGACAACGCGACCAACCGCCCCTGGGCGGCACATGTGTTTCTGCTGCACGGCAGCGCAGAGTCGAGGCACTTTGCTGAGACGCTCGTGAGCAACTGCATCGTGCTCAACGGCCGGCCCGACCCGCTCAGCGCGCAGATCCTGCTCGACGCAGCCGAGGCGCTCGAGTCAACCCTCATCGCGCAGTGACCGGGCGATGCTCAGTTCGTGCAGCCGCACCGACGCCCGGTCCAGTTCTTCCTTGGCCGCGTGGAAGGCGTCGGCGTTCACCGACTGCGGTTCGAGTTCACTGTCATCCACGAATCGTTGCAGGGTCGCGATGCGGGCGTCCAGTTCGCGCCGGTAATCCGCCGGGATCTCGCTCTCCACTCGCTTGATGGCATCGCAGATCCACTTGAGATCGAGCGCCGCATTGACGCGCAAGTCGATGATGCGGTGCAGTTTCATGTCGCTGCGCGCGTGGGAAATCGAGTCGCGCTCGATGCGATCGACCTCCTGAGCCGTCAGGCCGTGGTTGGCAACGATCTGCACGGCCGCCCGCTTGCCGCTGCGCCGCTCGACGGCGGTCACATCGAGAATGCCATTTACGTCGATATGGAACGAGACTTCGAGTTGCGGGATGCCGGCCGGCATCGGCGGAATGCCGCGCAGGTGAAACTCACCCAGCGAACGACAATCGCTCACAAGTTCGCGCTCGCCTTGCAGGACGTGGATCTTGATCGAGGTCTGTCCATCGACGGAGGTACTGAAGCGCTCGGTCGCCTGGCACGGCACGGTGCTGTTGCGCATGATGAGCTTCGCCATGGCGCCGCCCATCGTTTCAATCCCCAGGCTCAGCGGGATCACATCCAGAAGAAGCGCCGACTGATGTGCGCCGCTGAGTATCGCGGCCTGCACCGCCGCGCCCAGCGCGACGACCTGGTCCGGATCGATCGCCGTGTACGGGTTGCTCTCGAAAAAGGCCCCGACGCGCTGGCGCACGAGCGGGATGCGCGTCGAGCCGCCGACCATCACGACGCGGTCGATGTCACCCGGGGCGAGTCTGGCGTCGCGCAGGGCACGCCGACACGCCTCGATCGTCCGCTCAACCCAGGGCGTGATCATCGCCTCGAACTCGTCACGTGAGATGGTGCGCTCGTACGTGCGGCCGTCGCCGAGATCGATCTGGATCGGGGCGGAATCCTCGCTGCTCAGTCGGATCTTGGTCGCTTCCGCAAAGCGCCGCAGCGCCTGGCGGGTCGATGGCGGGAACTCGAGCGCCACGCCGTGCTGATCGCGGATCTCGCGCTGCACGAGTTCGACGATAAGGCGGTCGACGTCGTCGCCGCCAAGATGCGTGTCGCCCGCGGTCGATCGGACCTGGAAGAACGCGCTGTCGATCGAGGCGTCGGCGCCGCTGGGCGGGATGATCTGGAGAATGGAGATGTCAAACGTCCCGCCGCCAAGGTCGTATACGGCGATGGTTTCGGGTTCGCCCGAGCGGCCGATGCCGTAGGCCAGGGCCGCAGCGGTCGGTTCGTTGATGATCCGCGCAACATCAAGCCCCGCGAACCGACCGGCATCGCGCGTCGCCTGCCGCTGCGCGTCGTCGAAGTACGCCGGAACGGTAATCACCGCCTTCGCGACCGGACGCTGCAGGGCCGTCTGGGCAATCTCGCGCAGTCTCGCGAGAATGGCGGCGCTGATCTCCTGCGGGCTCAGCAGGCGATCGTGCACTCGAACGCGCGCGGCGGCGCCTTCGCCGGCAGTAACTTCATAGCTGAGATAGTCGAGATCGCCGCGCACCTGATCGATCGTCTGCCCCATGAGCCGCTTGACGCTGTGCACCGTCTGCCGCGGAAACTCCACGGCATGGTCGCGCGCTTCGCGGCCGATGGTCATTTGCCCGTCGGCGTCAATCCGCACGATCGACGGGAGCAGCGCCTGGCCGGCTCCATCGAGCAGAACGCGCGGCCCGCGATCCCCGCAGAAGGCGACGAGGCTGTTCGTCGTGCCGAGATCGATGCCGACGATGAGTTCCGGATCGGTGGACTGATTCATTGCTGAATCGTAGGGGCGAACGCGCCGTCAGCGCAGAAGCGCCAGTTCCTGCAGGCGGCGTCGTATCATCTCCGCTGGCGCCGGGAACTGGCCGCCTTCGGAGTTGAAGCGCGCCGCGTGTTCGTCTCCCGAATCGCGCACCCACAGCAGCATGGCCGGGCCGGTCTCAAGCGGCTCCTCATGCAGCCACTGCGTCGGCGCGATTGACTGCGACTGCGCCGCCATCGCGATGGTCTGCCGCGCAAGATTGAGCAGTTCCGTCATCTGGGCCGATGAGAGCCGCCTCGCCTGGCCGGGATAGGCATTGAGCGCGCCGGCCGGACCGCGAGCGGCGCGCAGCGTGCCGTCGGCGTGGAGGATGTAGTGCTGCGCCACGTCGCTGCGGCCCGCGCCGCTCTGCGGCAGGACCGCCAGGTCGAGGCTGAAATCATCCGGCGTGCCCGCGCGAGGGGCGGAAGTCGCGCACCCCGTGCACAGCGCGCATAAGCCGAGCGCTGCGCTCAACAGCATCGCCAGCAGGGTCCGGTCGGCGCGAGGCGTCATGGTCATGCGACAGTGTATCCTGCACGGAGCGCCAGAGGCGCGGCGGAAGCGTCACATCGGGCGGTAGAGGTCGATGGTCTTCTTGACCTGCATCGGCCGGGGCACGGAGTGCGCGACGATCTCGACGCCATCCTGGCCCGAACTCGATATTCCGATAGTGCCGACGTTGAAGATGCGGTTGAGAAACGACTGCTCCACCTGCACGTTTCGCACATGGTCGTGCATGACTTCGGTCGTGCTCTTGCTGAAGAAGCCGGTGCGAAGGACGGTGCGCTTGTTGGTGATGTAGAGCCGGTTGCCGAGATTGCGGAACCAGAGGATGAGCGTGCCGATGCCAAGCGTGAAGATCATCAGGAACGGATGGGCCCGCCAGTTCGCCGGCGCCAGGACCATCACTTCCTTTTCTGGACCGCTGTCCGGGGGCAGGCCGGCAGCCTGAGCCCGATCGCCCGGCCTCGTCGCCGGCGCGCCAGGCATGAGGTTGACATCGCCGCAGTCCGGGCACTCCACCCGCCGCCCGGCGTGCGAATCCGGGAATTCGAGCGTTCTGTTGCATTTGTCGCAGTGTTTGGTGATCATGGCGCTTCCTGCCGACGGCGAAACGGGCCGTCGGAGTTGTTCGGGAATCAGGTTACGCCCTTGCAGGCGTCCGGGCCAAGGTGCGGCGCCGGTTGATTCTGCATTGTCCAGTCGGCCCGCCAAACGCGAGTAGTGGGCAGGACAGGCGAGCAGTCGCAGCCGAGGTACGACCGACTCCCGGTCGCGGAACCGCGAGCAACGCCCGCCCCGCAGCAAAAGGAGTGAGTCATGAAGAATGTGAAGATGTCTCCCACCGCGTTGTTCGCCATGGTGTGCGCCCTGACGCTTTCTCTGACCGGCGCGGCTCAGGCCGCAGCCGTCATCAGCTGGGGTCACGGCGCCGACCGCAACACCGTCTACTTCCAGTTCAGCACCGACGTTGCGCCCGACGCTTATCGCGCGCTGGTGCGCCAGCCGGGCGTCGGCATCGTGGCCGCCACGCCGGTCCGCCACGTGCACTACGCAAGCAGCGGGTTCGCAGACAGCGTCGGCGGGCTCAACCCCGGCACCAGCTATGTCCTCATCCTGCGGATCCGCTGGGTTCACGGCGGCCCGTGGACGACGGCACGGACTCAATCGTTCATGACAGCGCCGTAGCCATGCTTGCCAACCCGGGGCGACAGTGACCCGCCTCGGTCAATCCGCACGACCCGCCGAACACCACGCTCGGCGGGTCGTCATTGCGCGCCGTCGTGACGGACGCCGCACTCGATGAACCGCTTGAGCCCGTCGCGGAAGAGGCAGTTCCAGCCTTCCTGCAGGCTGGCCAGGTTCGACTGGCTGATGTGGCCGAAATGAGAATCGGTCACCTTCAGCACGCTGCCCTGGCCGCGCGACTCCACGGCGAACTTGAGGTGGCTGCACGCAGGCCCTCCCCAATCGGGTGCCAGGTGGCCGACAAGGTAGACGACGCGCTCCGCCGGGCGAATCCAGTGCACCGTGCACCAGAGCAGGCTTCCTGCGCCCTCCAGCTCCTCGACCAGGCCGCCGCCGGCTCGCGCTTCGAACTGGACCACCGATCCAGGCCCGATCATGTGGAAGTCCGGCAGCCACCATGCGTTGATGTCTTTGAAGATGGCGCGCCAGACGCGATCGGGAGGCCCGGCAATCTCCACTTCAAGTTCATAGCCGGCGACGCTCGCCTCGTGCTGGCCAGACTCGGACATGATTGCTCCTTGCGCGTGCGGACGGAGCAAAGCGTATCAGCGGCCAGCTACGAACTCGACTCGTCGGAGGGCGTTGAGTCCGAATCGCTCTCGGCCGGGAAACAGCAGTGGGCAATGCTGACGGTGGCCGCTTCGAGTCCGGAGTGGCCGTAATCCTCGCCGTAGTAGGTCACGAGGGATTGCGCCTTGTCAGCGAACCACTGCCTGCTCCGCTTGTTGCCGTTCTCGTCGGCGTAGAAGGTCAGGATCTGGTCCGCGTGCTGGGCAAGCTTTTTCGAGATCGGCCCCGCGGCGCCCCATTCGTAAACGCACGGGTTCAGCGCCTCATTGAGGTGATCGGAGATGAAAACGCGAAAGAAGTTGGAGTCCGGCCGCACGTGTGTGTTCAGGCTCCAGTAATCGCCGATGCGGACGAGCATCGGGGGCTGCTCTTCACCCTCAAGAATAACGGGTTCGGTGAGGTTGAGGTAGAACTTGAGACCCAGGTAGTTGGCGGCCAGGTCGCCGTTGGAGAATACTCCGGTGGCGAAGAAGCCGATCGTTGCGGCTTCCGAAATCGGGCCGCGCGAATAGTTGGACACGACGCGCCGCAGCGCCTCGTCCCGATTGACTCCGCCGTCGCACAGCGCGATAAAATCGCGGTGGTAGATGTGGCCGAGATCATGAAAGTGTCCGATTTTGTCGGTGCCGATGTAGTGATCGAATACCCGAATCGTCGATGACGGCAGCGACAGCGGAATGCGCCGAGGATCGAAAGGCAGGTGAACCGACGAGTAGATCCACTTCGATGTTTTGTACGCGGTCATTTTGCGGCCGAAGTGTGATTTGGCCTGCTGCGACCGAAGCGCACCCTCGATCTCGATCATCTCGAAAAAACCTGGGCCGAACGCCGCCCGGACGTGGTTCGCCGCGGCGAGCGGCGACTGGAGCTGCCGCAGAATCGCCTCGCGCGTCTCAGCATCGGGGCCGCGCTTGGTGTCGCGGATGCGCACGTTGGTGCGCGTGACGAAGTCGTCGAGCACGCGGTAGTGGACGTTCGAGAGGTAGGCGCCGACGTCGGCCATCTCGCGGTCGATGGGGAGCAGAAACTGGTCTGTTTCGTTCGCTCGGCTGGTCGGGCTGGTCAGCAGCGCGGCGATGCCGACGAGTAGAATGACAAGGGTCCAACTCCGACGATCGAAACTCGTTGCGGCGCCCATGGAATCGAGCCTCCGGCAAGACAAGGTGCAATCCAATGACCGATCGATTGGTCCGTGAATAGGATACATGCCGTCGATTCATTCGACCAGTACTTTTGAATTGATTGGACGCATGCCGTGACAGACTCATCACCGTCCACTTTCACGCAACGCATTCGATTCCACTCCGTTTTCGGCTTTCGGCGTTCTGTCGCTGCGCCGATCGCGGCAATGCTGCTCGGGTCCGCCGGTGCATTAAGTTGCGCTCATTCACCCTATCGCGAGTCGCTGCGCGAGATGAACGCGGATTCACAAGTGCGTCTGGCTGCGCGAATTAGCGAGGTCGCAGGCCAATACGAAGCGGCCATGGTGCAATTTGAATCGACGGGCACATTGCTGGGCGAAATGGCCGCCGCCGGAGAGCCGCGGGAGTGGGACGTGTACCGCTGTCGCGATGCCGTCCAGTTGTGCCAGTGGTGGACATTCAATCTCAAGCGCTGCGACGAGGCGCTCAAGGATCTCGCGCCGGCGGGCGCCGGTGAGCCGTCCTTCGCACTTTCGGGCGATGGCTCCGAGTCCACCGCGGGCGCCGCGCTTGGTGAGCTGGTCGCAGAGTTTGAGCGCGTGCAGCAGATGATGGAGTCGGTCAGCGGGCAGTACGCGGCCGCCATCGCCGCGATGGAGGGCCCGCCGGCCGATCCATCTGCAGGCGCTGCGGAACTTCCCGATCTGGACCCCTTGCGTGAGGTGATTGCGGCCGCGGTCGAGCGAGCCAACGCGCTGAGCAGCGCCGCGGACCCCGGCCGAGGTGGCGACGCACGCGGCTCCGCGAAACCCTGAGCCGCTCACGCGGTAGGATTCGGTTGCCGCTGGCGGCGGGCTGGCGCTTGGCGCGCCTAGTCCGGCGGCGTGGTGGGTCTGCGCGCGTCTATACTGGAAACTTCACATCCAGGTGGGAGTTCACATGCGCAAGTTCTTCATGTGTGGTGCGTTTCTCGTCGCGGTTCAGGCTTCGCTGCTGCCGGGCGGTTGTGCCGGCAAGGCCACGCCCGAGGCGGCGGGCGGCGCGGGAACAAATCCTGCTGCGGCAGAGCCTCAATCCGCTGCGGCGTCACCTCAATCTGCGCAGCCGCCGGCCCAGCCCCAGCCCGCCCAGCCGCCGCAGCGCGTGGTCGATCCGCAGGCGCAGGGCGAACAGGCGGCGGCGCCGGCCCCTGCCGAGGAGTCCCGGCGGCGCGACAGCCGTTTCCGCGAGCGCGGCACGCGCGATCAGGGCACCATCTTCAGTCCGCTTGATCTTCCCACCCCGACCACCATCCGCCTCGGCTCGGGCGCGCCGGGTCCGGATTACTGGCAGCAGCAGGTGGACTACGTCATGAACGCCTCGCTCGACGCGGACACCAACGAAGTATCCGGCGAAGCGACGATCACCTACACGAACAATTCGCCAAGTCCTCTCGA
Source organism: Phycisphaerales bacterium (assembly GCA_020852515.1). Lineage (NCBI taxonomy): Bacteria > Pseudomonadati > Planctomycetota > Phycisphaerae > Phycisphaerales > Phycisphaerales bacterium. Next base: position 108,866 of record JADZAS010000016.1, on the reverse strand, counting down.
CTACATCTGGCTCCACCTCGAGCAGAACATCTTCCGTGAGGACAGCATCGGCTCGTACATCTCGCGCAACACCGCCATCGGCGTGACGGAGGCGTTCGGCGACGGTTACACGATCAAGTCCCTTCGCTCCGGCGGCTATGACCTCGAGTACCACGTGTACGACACGATGGCTCGAATCGACCTGGCCGAGCCGATCGCCCCGGGGGGTTCGACGTATACATTCCAGATCGCGTGGTCGTTCGTCATTCCCGACCGCGCGTTCCGCCGCTTCGGCATCGAAAAAGTCGAGCAGGGTACGGTGTACCAAGTCGCCCAGTGGTTCCCGGCGGTGGCGGTTTACGATGACGTGGACGGGTGGAACACGCTGGGCTATCTCGGCACCGGTGAGTTCTACACCAACTTCGGCAACTACGACGTGCGCCTCACCGTGCCGCGCAGCCACATCGTGGCCGCCACGGGGGTGCTCCAGAACCCCGGGGACGTGTTCACGCCAACGCAACTCGAGCGCCTCGAATCAGCCCGGCACAGCGATGACACGGTCGTGATCCGCACGGCCGAAGAAGTTGCCGATCCGGCGAGCCGGCCCGAGGGAGAGGGGCCGCTCACCTGGCATTTCAAAGCGGAGAGCGTCCGCACCTTCGCGTGGACGAGTTCGGACGCGTTCATCTACGACGCGTGCAACCTCGACGGCACACAGGTTCAGTCCGTCTATCCCAAGGAAGCGCTGCCTCTGTGGTCCAAGAGCACTCAGATGCTGCGAACTGCGATCAAAGGCTACAACCAGCGCTGGTACAAATATCCATACCCAGTGGCGACCAACGTGAACGGCATCGAAGGCGGCATGGAGTATCCCATGATCATCTTCTGCCGCGCGCGGCGCGGCGAGCCGGGGCTTTACGGCGTAACGACGCATGAAATCGGGCACAACTGGTTCCCAATGACCGTGAACACCGACGAGCGCCGCTATGCCTGGATGGATGAAGGCTTCAACTCGTTCATCAACCACTACTCCGGCCCCGACTGGTTCGGCGGCGAGCCGAGCGGGCGCGGCGGGGGCGGGCGGAACTACGGCCGGACCATGCGCAGCCGGGGCACGGTCCCCATCATGACTCATGCCGACCAACTCCCCGGTAACCAGCTCGGCTTCACGCAATACGACAAGCCCGCGACGGGTCTCGTCCTGCTGCGCGAGCAGATCCTCGGACCCGAACGATTCGATCGCGCTTTCCGCGCGTACATCGATCGATGGGCGTTCAAGTCGCCCCAGCCGGCTGACTTCTTCCGCACGATCGAAGACGTGGCGGGGGCCGACCTCGCGTGGTTCTGGCGCGGCTGGTTCTACGAGACGGCCTATCTCGACCAGGCGGTCTACGAAGTCAAGCAGGAGCTGCGCGACGACGAGGAATTCAACATCTCCATCGAGATCGACAATCTCGCCGAACTTGTCATGCCCGTCGTTCTTGAAATCACCTATGAAGACGGCACGACCGAGCAGAAACGAATTCCGGTGGAAGTGTGGTTCAGTTCCGATCGGTACTCATACGGCTGGCAGTCGCCGCAGCGCATCACCAAGGTCGTCATCGATCCGGAAGATGCGTTCCCCGATGCCGAGCGCGACAACAACACGTGGGAGGCCGGAGCCCGGTCATAATGGATGGCGCCCAGTCGGCGAGGACCGCCGGCGGCGCGCTGCGGCGGCATGGTGACGTTTACTACTGAAAAAAGGGAATGGTGACGAATGGTGCGAACGATTCGCGTGGCGGCACTCGCGTTGATTCTGGCGGCTGCTGAGTTCTCCTCGGCGCAGGTCGATCCGAACGCCGGAATGCTCCGGTATCCGGCCGTCAGCAAGGACCGGATCGTCTTCGTCTACGCGAACGATCTCTGGACCGTGAGCCGCGCCGGCGGTACGGCCGCGCCGCTGGCGAGCCCGCCGGGAGTCGAAGTCACGCCGCGCTTCTCGCCCGATGGCGCGACGATCGCGTTCGTAGGCAATTACGAAGGTCGGCGCGACGTATACACCATTCCCGTGCAGGGCGGTGTTCCCTATCGCGTCACCTACCACCACGGCTCGATGAATCTCAACGGCTGGACCGCGGACGGGCGCATCGTTTATGCGAGCAACTTCCTGGCCGGCCAGCGCCGAGCTGCGCAGATCTTCACGATCGACGCTGAGGGAGGCCAGCCACAGCGCCTGCCCGTGCCCTACGGCGACGATGCGGCGATCAGCGCCGACGGCACGTGGCTCGCTTACACGCCGTACAACACCAACAACCGAACCTGGAAGCGCTACGCCGGCGGCTGGGCCTCGGATATCTGGCTGTTCAACCTCAAGGACCACACGTCGAAGCGAGCCACCGACTGGCAGGGCAGCGACACGCTTCCCATGTGGCACGGCGACAAGGTCTACTTCCTCTCTGACGCCGGGCCGGAGCATCGCCTCAACATCTGGGTCTACGACACGAAGAGCGGCAAGCGAGAGCAGGTCACGACTTATTCCGAATGGGATGTGAAGTGGCCGTCCATCGGTCCCGGCGACCGCGGCCAGGGCGAGATCGTCTATCAGAACGGCGCGAGCCTGTATCTGCTGGATCTGCGCACAAAGGCGCCGCGCGAGGTGAAGGTCACGATCCCCGGCGATCGGCCGAAACTGATGGACCAGGACGTGGACGCCTCGGACTTCATCTCCTCGTGGTCTATCTCGCCCAGCGCCAAGCGCGTCGGGGTCGAAGCGCGCGGCGATCTCTGGACGCTGCCGGCCAAGGACGGTTCGCCTCGAAACCTGACGAGAACCAGCGGCGTGGCCGAGCGGTCGGCGTCGTGGAGTCCCGACGGGCAGTGGATTGCCTATTTCAGCGACGCCACCGGCGAATACGAACTCTACATCACCCAGTCAGACGGCCGCGGCGAGACGAAACAACTCACCAGCGACAACGGCCCGTTCAAAACCAGCCCGCAGTGGTCGCCCGACTCCAAACACATCGTCTTTGCCGACAAGACGAGCACGCTCTGGCTGCACACGATCGAATCCGGCGAAACCAGGAAGATCGATCACGATCCGTGGGGCAACGGCGGCAGCGGGGTGTCGTGGTCGCACGACAGCAGGTGGTTCGCCTACGTCAAGAGCCACGATGATCCCAACAACGGCAGCACCGCCATCTGGGTCTACAACATGGAGACCGGCGAGCCGCGTCAACTCACCAGCGGCTACTTCGCCGACGGAAGCCCGACGTTCGACCGCAAGGGCGACTGGTTCTTCTTTGTGTCAAGCCGCTCGATCGGCAGTCCGCAGTATTCCGACCTGGACACGACCTGGATCTACTCAGGAAGCCAGGTGCTCGTCGCCGTGCCGCTTCGCGAGGATGTGAAGAGCCCTTGGCTGCCCAAGAGCGATGAGGAGAAGTGGAGCAAAGACGAGAAGAAGAAGGACGAGGAAGAAAAGGCGGAGGAAAAGAAGGACGAGCAGGACGGCGAGAAGAAGGACGGCGACGAGAAACCCGCGGCGGTCGACGACGGCATCACAGGCACCTGGGAAGGCGTAGTGCATGTCGAGCAAGTCGAAGGCGGCATGAAAGTCTCGCTCACGCTCGCACTCGGCGCAGACGGTTCGGTGACGGGCACGGCGACCTCGCCGATGGCGACGTTTGCCATCAGCGGCACGTACGACGCCGCCGGCAAGCGCCTGACGCTCTCTGGCTCGACGCCCGACATGGGCACCATCAACCTGGATCTCAAGGTCGAAGGCGACACGATGACCGGCTTGGCGACCTCTGACGATAATTCCGTCGAGATCACGCTGCAGCGAACGAGCAAAGGACCTGCCGGGGACACGAAAGAAGACGATGGCGCCAAGAAGAAGGAGGAATCCAAGCCGGTCGAGATCGCTTTCGACGGCTTTGAGCGCCGGGCGATTCAGATTCCCGTTCCGCCTGGCCGCTTCGGCCAACTCGCCGTCAACGACAAGAACCAGTTGCTCTTCGTTCGCTTTAAGACGCCCGGTTCGTCGGCGACGGACGGCATCAAACTCTTCGACTTTGAAGACGAGAAAAAGCAGGAGCAGTCGGTCGCGGCGGGGGCGACCAACTTCGACATCACGCCCGACGGCAAGAAGATCCTCACCGCGCGCGGCGACTCGGCGTCCATCCAGAACGCCGCTGCGGGCGCCAGCGGCGAAAACGTGCCCACCGGCGGCATGCAGGCCTCCATCGACCCGCGCACCGAATGGAAACAGCTCGTGCTCGACGCCTGGCGCATCCAGCGAGACTACTTCTACGTGGAGAATATGCACGGCGTGGACTGGCCGAAGATCCGCGATCACTACCTCGCCATGGTGGATGACGCCGCCAGCCGCGAGGATGTGAGTTTCATCATCAGCGAGATGATCTCCGAACTGAACATCGGCCACGCGTACTACTTTGGCGGCGACACCGAGAGCGAGCCGACATCCAGCGTCGGCGTTCTCGGCTGCGACTTCGAACTCGACGAAGCGGCCGGCGCCTATCGCATCTCGAGAATCATCGAAGCGGGTCCATGGGATCTCGACGGCCGCGGCCCGCTCAGCCAGCCGGGAATTGATGTGAAAGAAGGCGATTACCTGCTGGAGGTGAACGGCGTGCCCGTTGACCCGACGCAGGATCCTTACGCCGCATTCCAGGGCCTTGCCGGCCGGACGATCACCATCACCGTCAGCGCCAAACCGCAGCGCGATGAAGAGGCTCGCGATGTGGTCATCGAGCCCGTCGGCGACGACGGCGCTTTGCGCTATCGCGCCTGGGTCGAGGCCAACCGGAAGTACGTCGAAGAGAAGACCGGCGGCCGCGTCGGCTACATCCACGTGCCCGACACTGGCGTCAATGGCCAGAACGAACTCGTGCGCCAGTTCTACCCGCAGATCGGCAAGGAAGCGCTCATCATCGACGAACGCTGGAACGGCGGCGGGCAGATTCCCACTCGCTTCATCGAACTGCTCAACCGGCCCGTGACCAACTACTGGGCGACGCGCGATACGATCGACTGGAAGTGGCCGCCTGATGCGCAGCACGGCCCCAAGTGCATGCTCATCAACGGGCCTTCCGGCTCCGGCGGCGACATGTTCCCGTGGCTGTTCCGCTACAACAGCCTCGGGCCGCTCATCGGCACGCGCACCTGGGGCGGTCTCGTGGGCATCTCGGGCAACCCAGGCCTCATCGACGGTGGCTACACGTCCGTTCCAACCTTCGGCTTCTACACCAAAGACGGCAAGTGGGATGTCGAAGGCCACGGCGTCGATCCCGACTACGAAGTCATCGACGATCCCGCCCTCATGGTGAACGGCGGCGATCCCCAACTCGACAAGGCCATTGAACTCATGCTCAAGGCCGCCGACACCAACGGCTTCAAGCGGCCGCAGCGACCGATCGATCCGGACCGCTCGGGCATCGGCCCCGGCCCGGACGGGCGCTGAGCCGATCTGAGATTGAAATCCCCCGCAGAGGCGCCCGCGGCCTCTGCGGTTCGTTTTCTGGAGGTATGATCCTGCCACGAAGGGAGGCGCGATGGATCATCCCAGCGGGCGCATGAAGCGATTGCTCGACTACGCCAACTGCGCGGGTTGAGCCGGCAAACTCTCGGCTCAGGCCGTTGCACAGGTTGTGCAAGGATTACCCCGGTTCCAGGATCCAAACCTGCTCATCGGCGCTGAACATTTCAGCGACGCGGGTGTGTATCGCCTCGCCGACGATTTGGCCATCGTGCAGACGACCGATTTCTTCCCGCCGGTAGTGAATGATCCGTTCGTCTACGGCCAGATCGCCGCCGCCAACGCGCTCAGCGACGTCTACGCGATGGGAGCCCAGCCGCGCACAGCGCTGAACATCGTCGGCTTTCCGGACAAAGACCTCGATCTCTCGATCCTCAACGAAATCCTGCGCGGCGGCGCCGAGCGCGTCATCGCCGCCGGTGCGGTGATCGTCGGCGGCCATTCCGTGCGAGACAGCGAGATCAAGTATGGCCTGGCGGTGACGGGCACTGTGGATCCCAAGCGACTGCTGACCAATGAGCGAGCCCGAGCCGGCGACCTGCTCGTACTCACCAAGGGACTCGGTGTCGGATTCATCACCACCGCCAATCGGGGCGATCGCTGCCCGCCTGAAACGCTGCAGGCGGCATGCGCCAGCATGGTGGCGCTCAACGCGACGGCATCGCAGGCGGCCGTCGACCTCGGCGCCAGCGCCGCGACGGACATCACCGGCTACGGCCTTGCGGGGCACGCATGCGAGATGGCCGAGGCGAGCAACGTCACCATCGAATTGAGCCTGCAGCGCCTGCCGCTGCTTCCCGGCGCCGTTGAACTGGCCACGGCGGCAAACTTCACTCGCGCCGTCGCGGGCAATCGCGAGTTCACGATCGAGCGCACCGAGACAGCCGCCGGCGCCGCTGAATGCGACCTGCTGCCGTTCATGTACGACCCGCAGACGTCGGGCGGGCTGCTCGTCGCCGTGCCGCCGGGAGCGGCGGGCGAGTTCGTGCAGCGCTGCCGGGCCGGCGGCGCGGGCATGGCAACGGTGGTGGGGCGGGTGCTGCCTCCGAGCGGCAAGCGGCTGCGTATCACGCCGTGAGGCTCGTACAGTTGTCCGCATGCGGCAACTCATCCTCGGCACCGCCGGACACATCGACCACGGCAAGACAGCTCTTGTCGCCGCCTTGACGGGTGTCGATACCGACCGCCTGCCCGAGGAGAAGCAGCGGGGCATCACGATCGACATCGGCTTTGCCCACCTCGAAGTCGGCGATGTCCAGTTCGGCATCGTCGATGTGCCCGGGCACGAGCGCTTCATCAGGAACATGCTCGCCGGCGCCGCGGGGGTGGATCTGGCGATGCTCGTCATCGCCGCCGATGACTCGATCATGCCGCAGACGCGCGAACACCTGGCGATTCTGCAACTTCTGCAGATACCCGCGGGACTGATCGTGCTGACCAAATGTGATCTCGTCGAGCCGGACTGGCTCGATCTCGTTGAAGATGAGGCTCGCTCTCTGGTGCGCGATACCTTTCTCGACGGCGCGCCGATCGTGCGGACTTCGGCGGCGACCGGCGCGGGCATTGACGAACTCAAGCAGACCCTCGCCCGACTGGCGAGTGAGAACGAGCACACCATTCTCGAGGCAGTCGCCTCTGGCCACTTCCGCCTGCCCGTGGATCGCTCGTTCGTCCTCGGCGGGCTGGGCACCGTGGTCACCGGCACGGTCTGGTCCGGCGCGATTTCGGCCGGCGATGAGGTGGAGTGGCTCCCCCTCGGCCGGCGCGTGCGCCTGCGCGGGTTGCAGTCGCACGGGCGGTCGGTCGAGCGAGTGCAGGCGGGGCAGCGCGCTGCGATGAATCTCATCGGCGTGCATCACAGCGAGATCATGCGCGGCCACGAACTAGCGTCACCTGGGCTGCTCCGGTCCTCACGCCGCATCACGGCGCACCTTCGAGTGCTTGCCGAGAGCCCGCTGCCGGTGCGCCATCGCGCTCGCCTTCGCGTGCACCTGGGCACGCAGGAGGTGCTTGCCGGGGTGCGCCTGCTCGAGGGAACGAGCCTCGAGCCCGGCGAATCAGGCATCGTGCAACTGATCTCCTCTCAGCCTTTCATCGCGCGCGGGCGCCAACCGCTCATCATCCGCGCCGAGTCGCCGCTGGTGACGCTTGGTGGCGGAATCGTGCTGCAATGCGCGCCGGATCGGCTCTCCCGTCGCGACGCGGCCGCAGCCGATCGCGCCAGCGCATTGCTTTCGCCGGATGAACTTTCGCGCGCGGATGGAGCCATCCGGTTCTTCGGCGCCAGGCCATGGAGCGCGGAAGACCTGGCGTGCGAACTCGACGTTGAGGTTCAATTGGCGGAGCGCCTCGTCGAGCAGCTTGTCGCGCAAAAGCGCGTGATCGAACTGGCCACAGGCGCCAGGCGTGCTGCGCTGATGCACGTCGATCTGTGCAACGAGATCGAGGCGCGCCTCCTGGAATCGCTCCGCCGCCTGCATGCGGAGAATCCCATCGAGCCGACCGTGCCCCGCCAGCGGCTCGCGCAGGGCGTTCGCTACCTCGATGGTGATCTGCTCGCGGGCCTGCTCGCCCGCCTGGTCCGATCCGGCAAGATCGTCGGCGGCGAGACGGGCGTGGCGCTGCGCGATCACGCAGGAAGGTTGACCGCGGCGCAGGAGGCCGCCCGCGAACGCATGGTGCAGCGCTTTGAGAAGACCGCTTTTCAGCCCCCCGATCCCGCCGAACTGGCTGGCGAATTCGGCTTGTCCGGCGAGCAGATGCGGCAGCTGCTCGCGCTATGTGTTCATCGCCGGCATCTCGTGCACCTTGGCGGCGGGCTGTACCTCCACCAGAAGTGGGATGAGCAATTGCGACACAGAATCGGCGAATCGCTGGGCGGCGGCGCGGGCCTGACCGTGGCCGAGATACGCGATCTGCTCGACACGACGCGCAAGTACGCGCTGCCCATCTGCGAATACCTCGATCGCCTGGGCTTGACACGCCGGCGCGGCGATCTGCGCACCGCCGGGCCGGCAGCGAACGCGGGCGCAACAATTGAGTCCAGTCAGGTGGCCGCGCCGCCCGCCGATTGAGCGGCAAGGGAGATGTTCATGACCGAGCAAACGACACGTCCCGCACCGCCTGCATCGGAGTCCGGCGCTGCGGCGCTGCGCACCATCCCTTCCATCCATGAACTGGTCGAATCGCTGGTGGCGGACGGCTGGGCTCGGCGCGTGCCCCGGGCGATCATCGTCGAAGTGGCCCGCGACGTCGTCGACCGCTTTCGCGCGTCCGTTTCGGCAAGTCAGTCCACTCTCGATGAGCGGATCGTGGCCCAGCGGCTGGTTCACGAAGTCTCGCGCGCGCTCGAGCGCGAGGAGCGTCTGCCGCTGCGGCGGGCGATCAACGCCACCGGAATCCTGCTCCACACCGGCCTCGGCCGGGCGCCGCTGGCCGAGGCGGCTGTCGATGCGCTCGCGGATGTGGCGGGAGGTTACGCGCCCGTCGAACTCGAACTCGAGTCCGGTGAGCGCGGCAGACGCCGCCACGTCGTCGAGCGCCTGCTGCAGCGCCTCACCGGCTGCGAGGCCGCCGTCGTCGTCAACAACAACGCGGGCGCGCTGCTGCTCACGCTGGCCACGCTCGCCAGGGGCCGGCGCGTCATTGTCTCGCGCGGCGAACTGATCGAGATCGGCGGCTCGTTTCGCCTGCCCGAGGTCATCGAAGCCGGCGGGGCAACGCTGCGCGAAGTGGGTACGACCAACAAGACCCGGCCCGCTGACTATGAAGGCGCCATCGACGACACCGCCGCCGCGATCCTCAAGGCGCACACCTCAAACTACCGCATCGAGGGCTTCACCGCTTCCGTCGAAGTCGAAGAACTCGTCGCGATCGGACGGTCGCGCGGCGTGGCGGTGATCCACGACATCGGCTCAGGAGTGCTCTCGCCCCGGCACGCAGCGCTGCTTCCGGCCCACGAACCCGATGCGCAGACGTCGATCGCAGCTGGTGCCGACGTAGTGCTCTTCAGCGGCGACAAACTCCTCGGCGGGCCGCAGTGCGGCATCATCATCGGCCGAAAGAGCATCATCGACCGCATCGACGGCAATCCGCTCATGCGCGCTCTGCGCGTGGACAAACTCACCCTTGCGGCGCTGGGCGCCACGCTGCAGATTCACCAGGACCTGGAGCGCGCTCGTCGCGAGATCCCCGTCCTGCGGTTGCTGGAGATCTCGACCGACCACCTGCGGTCGCGCGCGGGCGTGCTCGTGGAGCAGTTGAGCGCCGTCGACGGCGTCGCGGATGTGCAGGTGGAGCCGTCGCAGGCGTTTCTGGGGGGAGGCTCGATGCCCGCCCACGCCATCGAGAGCATCGCGGTGCACCTTCGCGCGGAGGAACTCAGCCCTCGTGAAATCGCAGCGAGGTTACGCCTGGGTGAGCCGGCCGTAGTGGCGCGAGTTCAGTCGGATGCTCTGATCTGTGATTTGCGATCGATGTTCGATGACGACGACGAGCGGTTCATTGAGGCGGTGCGAAGCGCACTGGGCGGATGACGCGGTGGCCTGTACGCATCGCGGCACCTAGTCTCATCGGCCGGCGCTTCCTGGTCGCCGGCGCTGTTAATGGGAGTGTCAGCACGCCTGGTGGCGGTCACGGGCTTCAAACCCGTTGTGGTGTCTGGAAATCAGGCTCCAGGTGGGTTCGATTCCCATCCACTCCCGTTCAAGGTCGGCGTCCTGGACGGTAGAACACGCCATGCAACGATTCGCCATCGCCACGGCCATCGCTTGTGCCATCATCGCGCTTGCGGGCTGCAGCGTGCGGACGAGTGACGCCCGAAGCTCGCGTCTGCTCGATGCGACGTGGCCCATCTTCGACACCGGCACGACCGCGTCACTGCGCGGGGTCTGTGGTGTTGACCGTCGCATCGCCTGGGCCAGCGGGAGCGCCGGAACGGTCCTGCGAACCGTCGATGGCGGAAGCCGCTGGCAAACGGTCAGTGTGCCCGATGCCGAATCGCTCGACTTTCGATGCATTCACGCGTTCGACGCGCAGGCGGCCGTGGTGCTTAGCAGCGGCTCTCCGGCCCGCCTGTACAGGACGACCGATGGCGGGCGGCAGTGGACTCTTGTCTACGAGGACACGCGGCCTGAGATCTTCTTCGACGCCCTCCAGTTCGATCAGGCAGGGTTCGGCATCGCGTTCGGCGATCCGATCGACGGCCAGATCCAGTTGATCACGTCGAGCGATTTCGGCTCGACGTGGCTGCGGCGCGATGTGTACACCTCGCCGGCCGTGGCCCCGGGTGAGGCGGGATTTGCGGCGTCGAACAGCGCGATGGCGTTGGCGGCCGATCGCATCCTCATCGGCCTCGGCGGCGAGAGTCCGACGAGGCGGGCTCGCGTTGCGCGTGCCGATCGCTATGGACGGCAGTGGGAGATCATCGAGACGCCGCTTGCCGCGTCGAAGTCGGCGGGCATCTTCTCGATCGCGTTCGTGGATGCGAACACGGCGGTGGCGGTCGGCGGCGACTACCTCCAGCCCGAGTACGCCCAGAGTCACTGGGCCGTCAGCGAAGACGGCGGGCGCACGTGGCGCCAGCCTGAGCACACCGGCCCGCGCGGCTACTCCAGTTGCATCGCCGCGTTTCCGGCGCTTGGGCCGGACGTTCTGCTGGCGGTGGGCCCCTACGGACTGGACATCTCTGCCGACGGGGGCCGGCGCTGGGTCGGCGCCGACGACACGCCCTGGCACGCGCTGGACACCACTCCCGACGGAAACGCCGTCTGGATGGCCGGCGCGGACGGCCGCGTCGGCGTCTATCGGGTACCGTAGGGCGCAAGCGAGCACGAACCGGACGGGAGAAAGTCGATGACTCGCATCAATACCATTTGCCGGCACGCAATCAGTCTCCCCCGACAATCGCGCGATGTGATTCTCCGGTCCGGGGCCGACTCGCTTGGGGTTGGACGAGCACCACAAACGCGGAAGGTGAGTGTGGACATGTTCCGAATGCCGAGCAACCGGGCGGCGGTTCTGGGCGCCTTCCTCCTTGCGGCATCGGCGATGCCCGCGCACTCCGCGCTCGACGTCGATGATGAAGTTCGCATCGAGGTCGGTCGAGCGTTTCCGTTGATCTCCCTGCCGTTGCTCAAGGACTCCAGCCCCGCCTCGATCGCCGACTTCCACGGCGAAAAAGTCATCTTGCACATCTTCGCATCGTGGTGACAGGGCTGCCGACAACAGGTGCCCGTGTGGTACGAGAGAACCAAGCCGCTCGAGACAGCAGGCCAAATCAGAACCGTCGGGCTGATCCAGGAGCAGCATCCGGAACGTTGCCGGCTGTTCATGCAGTGGAAGCAGATGGATTTCCCGGTGCTGGTCGATTCGCTTAACCTGCTCGACGTGAGTGCCGTGCCGATCACGATGCTCATTGATGAGACTGGCGTGATCAAGGCGATTCGTCCTGATGAGAAGCAGCTGGCTGCGTTCGTTGCGGAGCCGGCGATCCAGGTATCCGGTCCAATGCCTGCGCCTGCAGCGCAGGATGAACTCGACGTGGCGAATCGGCTGCTGCTTTTGGGTGATGCAGATGATCGCGATCGCGCCATTCACACGTACGAGCAGCGGTGCGGCGACGTGCCCGACGACGCGCGAGCGCACTTTCGGCTCGGCGTGGCACTTCGCCGGCGCTTCGACGATCCGGCGGCGCGGCAGCCGGGCGACTTTGCCAGATCAGTCGAACATTGGCGGCGCGCACTGGCGCTGAAGCCGAACCAGTACATCTGGCGCCGGCGAATTCAGCAGTACGGCCCGCGACTCGACAAGCCCTATCCATTCTACGACTGGGTCGAATCAGCCCAGCGCGACATCCGTGCGCGCGGCGAGGAGCCAGTGGCCCTTGCGGTCGATCTCTCCGGCGCCGAGATCGCCCGGCCGCAGCGCGCCACGGACGCCCGAGATGCATTGAGCCAGGTCGAAGCGCTCGAGCCAGACCCGGACGGGAAGATCGATCGCGACCAGCAGCACCTGTTGGGCATCGAGCCCGTGTTGGTTCCCGATACGGGCAGGGCGAAGCGCGCGGTGCGCGTGCACGTGCTGTTCACTCCCTCTGCAGTCGCCGGGGCGAAGTGGAATGATGAAGCCGGGCCATCGGTGGTCTGGATCGATCCGCCCGACGGCTGGTCGGTGGAGCATCGCCTGCTCACGCTGGCGCCGCCGACCACGGCCGGCGGATCAGGCGATAGCGCGATACGGACGATCGAGTTCGAGGCGACGCGCAATGAGGCAATCGAGAGTGCAGAAGGCAATCACCGCGCCAACGGCACGACGGTCCACGGCTATGCGCTCTACAACATCTGCTTTGGCCCCGACGGTGCGTGCACATACGTTCGTCAGGACTTCGCGATCGCGATCGAGTCAGGCGAGTGACGTGCCGGGCGCCCCGGCGTCGCCGATAGGCCGGCTGCACGTGGAGAGAAAAAGCCACCGGTGGGACTCGAACCCGCGACCTGCTCATTACGAATGAGCCGCTCTACCAACTGAGCTACGGTGGCAAACGACGGCCCAATTCATAGGACCATCGACGCGTCGCGGCAACGGTGGCTGAGGCTCGCGGAACCCAATTCCGCATCCCGCCCGAGGCTCAGCGCGGCTCCACCACCGCCATGCGGCGGAACTCCTCCCGGCTCTCCGCGTCGATTTCGCCGCTGCGCACGGTGGTCGCGTTCACCGTCGCCACCGTCAGTGCCTCGCGGAAGGCGCCGGCCCAGTCGCCCGTGCGTCGCCATTCGTGCAGCAACCCGGCGACGAAGCTCTCGCCGCAGCCGACCGTATTGATGACCAGCCCCGGGTGGATGCCTACGTGACCGGTCCAGGCCTGACTCGGCGTGAAGAAGGCAGCTCCTTCGGCCCCCACGGTGACCGCCGCCATCGCGCCGTGCCGCCCGAGGAACTGCGCCATTTCGAGCGCTTCATCGCGCGACACGACGGGGTGACCGGCGATCTGACCGGCGGTGGTGCGGTTCATCCGGATCATCCACACCGGAAGATCGCGCGTGACTTCGAGCGATTCGCCGGCCGTGTCGAGCAGCACGCGGGCGCCGGCGTCGATCGAGCGCTTCACCATGTCGCGAAAAACATCCGGGCTGAGACCCGGCGGGATCGAGCCGCAGAAGCACACGATCGCGTCATCGCGGGCCATCAGGCCGATCTTGCCCTGCATGCGCTCCAGGTCCTTCAGGCTGATCTGAAAACCCTCTTCGCGCACGTAGGTGGAGCGGTCGTTGATCGGATCGACAATCGTCACGTTCTCGCGCGTCGGCTGGTTGACGCGCAGCATCTGCGGCACGGCGCGACCTGCGGCGGGCGCGCTCAGAAAGGCGTCGAAGAGTTCAAGTTCGCGATCGCCGACAAAACCGGTGGCGATGCTGCGCGTGCCCAGCCGCGCCAGCACGCGAGAGAGGCGAATGCCCTTGCCCGCTGGGTAGACGTCGATGCGGCGACCCATCATGTGCCGCCCGGCCTCGAAGTTGGGCACTTCGATCAGTCGGTCGATGGCCGGGTTGAGCGTGACGGTGACGATTTCAGTGGCGGAGGCGAACATCGCGCGACAAGTGTACGGGGCCCATCGGTCCAATTGCGAGAGCCGCCGCTATGATGGGGTCGTGCCCCATGCCCTTCCAAGCCCTTGTAACCGCTCGGTGTCCATGCCGTGAGTCTGCCTGAACTGCTCATTGCCTCGGCGCTGGGCCTGCTGGGCGGTTGCGTGGGAGGGATGCTGGGCCTGGGCGGCGGCATCGTCATCATTCCCGCGCTGACGCTGATCCGCGGGCCGGACCAGCACCTCTACCAGGCTGCGTTGATGATCATCTACGTCGTCGTCGCGCTGGCGGCGCTGCGGCGTCACCTGCGGGCCCGCGCGGTGCGAGCGGACGTGCTCAAGGGGCTCGTACCCGCGTCGGTGATCACCATTCTCATCGGCGTCTGGCTGAGCAATCAGTTCGGCGAATACACCCTTCGACGCATCTTCGCGATCTTTCTCGTCTACGTCATCGCCATGGATGCAGCGCGGCTCCGCACGGAGTGGATCGGGCGCCATGACCGAAAGGCCGCCGCGGCCGGTGTGCCCGGATCGCCCCGCACGCCGGTGCCCCTGGGCCGCAGCGGATTCGTCGGTGCGGCAATGGGGCTGGTTGGAGGGTGGATCGGCGTGGGAGGGGGCACCATCGCGGTGCCGCTCCAGCAATCGATCTGCAAAGTGACGCTGCGCGAAGCCATCGGGACCTCGACGGCGGTCATCCTCATCACGGGACTGATCGGAGCCGTGGCCAAGAACGCCACGCTGGTTGCCGCCACGCATGGAGAGCGGACCGTCACTGACTCGCTGCTGTTGGCCGCCTCGCTGGCGCCGGGCGCGATCGTCGGCGGCTTGATCGGCTCACACTTGGCGCACCGCCTGCCGTTGTTCTGGGTCCGCCTGGCGTTCATCTGCCTGCTGACGCTTTCGGCACTCAAAATGAGCGGGCTGCTCGATTGAACCGTGCGGCCGGTGGGCTTACACGTCGAGGTTTTTGACTTCGAGCGCGTGCTCTTCGATGAACTCGCGGCGGGGCTCGACGGCTTCGCCCATGAGAATCGAGAAGAGTTCTTCTGCTTCCGAGACGACGTCCCACTTGACGCGCATGAGCCGGCGCCGCGACGGGTCCATCGTCGTTTCCCACAACTGCTCCGGTTCCATTTCGCCCAGGCCCTTGAATCGCTTGATCTCGATGCCCTGACGGCCGACTTCGAGCAGCGTGGCGAGGATGGACGGGATGTTGGGCGCCGAGTAGGTGACTTCCTTGTCGCCGGCTGCGTTCGTCGCCACCCACGCGTAGCGCGTGTCGAGCAGCGCGCCGGTGACGTCTTCCTCCTGCCGAAGCGAGTAGTCGTTGATGTCGATGTGATACTGCGCCAGCCGATCGAAGAGCACGCCAAGCTCCCGGTTCTCATGCAGTTCGCGGAAGTTCGCCGGCTGGGCCGGCGCGGCGTTTTCCGCTTCGGCCTGTTCTATGGCGGCGGGCGAAGGCTGGGCGTCGGCGTCCGGCAGGTCGTCGATGAAGAGTCCATTCTGTTCGAGCAGTTCGCGCGCCTGATGCTCGCTCCAGCAGAACGCCTCGCCACCTACCCACGTGAGCCGGTGCGTGGGCAGACGATTCTGGCCCAGCGGATCATTCGCCCGCGCCTCCAGCAGATCGTCAAACGTCACGCCGCGCCGCTCGACGATCCGGGCCAGTTCGCCCAGACGCGAAAGCAGCATGGTGACCGCGCGCGCGGTGTCGCCCTCGTGCCTGGCCACGGTTTCACCCTGATCATTGCGGACGACCAGCGAGGCGTGCGCGAGGGCCATGTCGATGAGCGTTGACTCAAGCCGCCGATCGTCAAGCACGTAGTTGCACTTCTTGCCGCGCGCGAGTTGGTAGAGCGGCGGCTGGGCAATGTAGATGTGACCCCGCCTGATGAGATCGGGCATCTGGCGGAAGAAGAACGTGAGCAGCAGCGTGCGGATGTGCGACCCGTCCACGTCGGCGTCGGTCATGATGATGATCTTGCCGTAGCGCAGTTGGGAGAGGTCGCAGTCCTCCCCGATGCCGCAGCGCAGGGCCTGGATGATCGTGCGGATTTCTTCGAACGCGAGGACTTTGTCGATGCGGGCCCGCTCGACGTTGAGAATCTTGCCGCGCAGCGGCAGGATTGCCTGGAATTCGGTCTCGCGGCCGCCCTTGGCCGAACCGCCTGCCGAGTCACCTTCGACGATGAACAGTTCAGACTTGTCTACGTCGGTGGTCGTGCAGTCGGCCAGTTTGGCCGGCAGGCCGCTCGACTCGAGCGCCGACTTGCGGCGCGTGAGTTCGCGAGCCTTGCGCGCCGCCTCCCGCGCCTGGGCGGCGATGACGCCCTTCTGGCAGATCCGCCGCGCATCGGCCGGGTGTTCTTCGAGCCACGCGCCGAAGCACTCGCCCACGAGTTGGCTCACCATACCCTCGGCGTCTACGGAAAGCAGCCGCTCCTTGGGCTGGTTGTTGAACTGCGGGTCCGGATGCTTGAGCGAGATGACCGCGACGATGCCTTCGCGCAGGTCTTCGCCGGACGGCGTGATGTCCTTGAGCAAGTTGTTCTTCCGGGCGTAATTGTTCAGCACGCGCGTGATGGCGTTCTTGAAGCCGGTCAGGTGCGTGCCCCCGCCGGGGTTGTGGATGTTGTTCGTAAACGCGAGCGTTGTTTCGTTGAACGAGTCGGTGTACTGCAGCGCCACCTCGCACGTCATCGGTTGGTCGGGATCGCTCGACTGGAAGTAGATCGGCACGCAGATGGGCGCACGGCTCTTGGCCAGTTGCGTCACGTAGGCGAGGATGCCGTCGTTGTAGTGGAACGTCTCATTGCGAGGCTTGCCATCCGGTCCGACGCGCTCGTCGGACAGTTTGATGATCAGGCCCGAATTGAGATACGCCAGTTCGCGCAGGCGCCGCTTGAGCGTTTCGAAGTCAAACTCGGTTTCGGGAAAGATGGTCGCGTCGGGCTTGAAGGTGACGCGCGTGCCGGAGATATCCTCGCCTGGCGGGAGCTGCTGCACGACGTGAAGCGGCGTGGTGACGACGCCGCGCTCAAAGCCGATGAGCTGCACCTTTCCGTCGCGGGTCACCTCGACATCCATCCACTCGGACAGCGCGTTGACGCAGGAGATGCCCACGCCGTGAAGGCCGCCGGACACCTTGTAGGCCTTGTGGTCGAACTTGCCCCCGGCGTGGAGGACCGTCATGACGATTTCGACGGCTGGCCGTCCGTTCAGCGCGGGGTTCTCGTGCTTCATCGGGCCGAGGGGAATGCCGCTGCCGTCATCGGTGACGGAGATCGACCCGTCGGCCTGGACGCTGACCTGGCAGGTCGTGGCGCGGCCCGCCATGACTTCGTCGATGGCGTTGTCCACCGCTTCCCAGACGAGGTGGTGCAGCGCGGCGAGGTCGGTCCCGCCGACGTACATGCCCGGGCGGCGGCGCACGGCGTCCAGGCCCTCGAGGACCTGGATGTCCTCCTCGCCGTAATGTCCGTGATTGCTCTTGAGCCGTTCTGGCGTGGCGGGAATATCGAGTTGATCGGGTTGCATCCCAGCCCCTTGTGCTAGGTCATCCGTGAAGTGAGGCGGTTGCGTCATGCGCTTGGGCAGCCGGCCAGGAGCCGCTGCCGGGAAGGGCCTCCGGGCCACCCATATGATAGGAAAATAGGCGGTAGAAATCGACTTTTGGCGCCCGGTTCGGCGGTAATCCGGACGATTGTTTTTCGGGTGAATCCGCCGCAAAAACGGGCCGAGTCCGGGCCTGAGAGCAGTGGCCCAGCCCGTGCAGCCGGAGCAGGATGGAAACCGCAGAATCTCTATTGCGACTGGCCGTTCTCCTGCTCATCGGGCTGGGCGTGCTGATTGTCCTTTTGGCCGCCGTGCTCGGCTGGGCCCTGACCCACCCGCCACGGGTTGGGGCGGGGGCGGCCGCGGCGCGCGGCTGGTATCTCGATCCAGCCGACGCCGGTCATGAGTTCACCGAATGGACGCTCGAAACCCGGGACGGCGTTCGCCTGCCCGTCTGGGAGGTCGTAAACCCGGGGCAGCCGGCCGGGCCGGTGGTCATTCTGTCGCACTGCTGGGGGGGGTCGCGGCGCGAGTCGTTGCAACGGCTCGGCTTCGTCCAAGGGCGCGCCTCGCGCATCATCATCTGGGACATGCGCGGCCACGGCGAGGCCGGGCCGGGCATCGCTCAACTGGGCACGGCGGAAATCGACGACCTGATCATGCTCATGGATCGCGTCGGCCCCGAGCGACCCTTCATCCTCTACGGCTATTCGATGGGCGCGGGGGTGTCGATCTGCGCCGCGGCCCGCGATGCTCAGCGAACCCGCGTGATTGGAGTGATAGCCGACGGCCCGTACCGTTGGACCCGCGAGCCCGTGCACGCGCTGCTGACGGTCAATGGCCTGCCGTCCTTCCCCATCCTGAACATCGTGCACCGCGCTTTGTGCGTGCTCATCCGCGGCCTGCGCAACTCGGAGCGAGCCCAGTTCGCCCGCCAACTCAGGTGCCCGCTGCTGGTATTGCACGGCGCCGATGACCCGGTGTGCCCGCTGAATTCGGCGCTGGAGGTCGCGCAGGCGGCGCCGGAGTCGGAGTTTGTGATCATCCCGGCGGCAGGGCATCTGAATCTCCACCAGACCGACGCCCGCCGCTACCAGGCGACGATCGACGACTTCATGCGCCGCTGCATGGATCGCGCCTCGGCTTGGCCGGCCCAAAGCGCGGCCCTCGATGCGTAACGCCGCGCGCGCGGCCGGCATACCCTCTGCCATGCTTGTGCTTTTTGACATAGACGGGACGCTCTATCACGGCGACGGCACCGGCCGCGCCGCCTTCATCGACGCCGGCCGTGAACTGTTCGGCGACCGCTTTCTGGACCACCGGTTCGACCTTTCCGGCAGGCTCGATCCCTGGATCTTCGGCCGATTCATGGAACTCAGCGGACTCGAACTCACGCCGGAGATCGACGCCACATTTCGCGACGCGTGCCACCGTCACTTGCGGCGCAGGATCGAGTCGGGCCGCCATAACGTGCGATCGCTTCCCGGCACGCTCGAACTCGTCGAGAGGCTCGGCAAGGCCCCGGGAGTGACCATCGGCCTGCTCACGGGCAACTGGGAGCCCAACGGGAGGCTGAAAGTCGATTCGGTCGGCTTCGATTCACGACAGTTTCGCATCTGCGCGTGGGGCGATGACGGCCCGACGCGAAACGACCTCCCGCCCGTCGCGCGCCAGCGCTACGTCGATACCTTCAGCCGGGACATCGAATTCGAACAGGTCGTCATCGTCGGCGACACAATCCATGACGTCGCCTGCGCCGCGGCTCACAACTGCCGATGCCTGGCCGTGTGCACGGGCGGCTGCACCGAGGCCCAACTGAGGCAGGCGGGAGCGACGACGATCATGACCGATCTCTCCGACTGCAACGCCGTGCTCGGCTGGCTGCTCGACTCCAGGCAGGCGGTGCCGTCATGAGCGAAAACGGAGGCGTGCGAACGATCGGCTGGATCGGCACAGGCGTCATGGGCGCGTCGATGGCGGGGCGGCTGCTGGATGCGGGATTCCGGCTTCGCGTTTTCAACCGCACGCGCGCGAAGGCGCAGCCGCTGCTCGATCGCGGCGCTCAGTGGGCGGAGACGCCAGCGCAAGCGGCGCACGGCGCCGATGTCGCCGCCATGATCGTCGGCTACCCGCACGACGTGGAGGAAGTGATCCTCGGCGAAACGGGCGTTCTCGCGGCGTCGCAGCCTCCTCGCATCCTCATCGACTTCACCACGAGCAGCCCTGATCTCGCGCAGCGCATTTGGCGCGAAGCGGCGGGCCGCGGCGTCGCGGCGCTGGACGCTCCCGTCTCTGGAGGCGACGTCGGCGCGAAGGGCGGCACGCTGTCGATCATGCTCGGCGGCGACGCGGCGGCGCTCGAGTCGTTGCGGCCGATGCTCGAACACCTCGGAAAGAAGATCACGCTCATGGGCGGGCCGGGCGCGGGACAGCACACGAAGATGGTCAATCAGATCCTCATCGCCACGATGATGATCGGCGTGTGCGAGGGCCTCATCTATGCGCACGGCGCAGGCCTTGATCCGTTGCGCGTGATCGAGGCGGTCGGCAGTGGGGCGGCCGGGTCGTGGTCGATCAACAACCTCGGGCCGCGCATCGCGCACCGCGATTTTGCACCGGGCTTCTACGTCGAGCACTTTCTCAAGGACATGGGAATCGCGCTGGGCGAAGCGAGACGGATGAACCTCGCGCTGCCCGGCCTGGCGCTGGCCGAGCAGTTGTATCAGTCAGTGCGAGCGCAAGGACACGCCCGCGGCGGCACGCAGGCGCTGATGCTCGCGCTCGAGAGCCTGTCAGCCGTCAGGCACCCATGAACCACCCACGGTCAAGGCCGCTGACGCTTTGGCTGCTGCTCATCAGCGCCGCACTTGCGGCGTCAGTCGAGAGCATAACTCATGCTCAGACGTTGCGGCTGGGCGATCCGGAGGCGCCCGCCGCAGCAGAACTGACCATCAGCCGGTTGCAGGCGCGCCGTCTGCGCGAGGAGGCGGCCCAGTGGCGGTCTCGCGCGGATTCATCGCCCGAGCCGGAGGCGTCGGCGCGGCTCGCCAGGGCGCAGTGGCGTGAAGTCGCAGCCGTATTGCTGGATCAGCCAGATCCGCTCGCCAGTGCCGATCTCGTGCTCCGCGGCTGGGCGATGTGGGAATCTGCCGATGCGATTGACCAGGCCGTGCAGGCCGCGGCCGGGCCGTTCGCTTCCGCTCACCGGCCGGTCTCCCCGGCCGAGTGCGCCCGCGTTCTCGAATCATTGATCGGCGTGCTGACGATGGCCGACTCGGGCTGGCTGCCGGCTGGCGTCGGCGCCGGCGAGCGCTTTGCGCACGCCGAAGCGATCGCCGCCGGCGATGCGGATCTTGCATCGGTGCACGACGAGTTGATCCGGCTCAGGTTGTTGAGCGAACAGGTTGAGTCTCGCCTCGCCGCCAACGCCGCTCTTGACTCCTGCATCGGGTTCGTCGAGATCGTCGAGCACCTCGACCAGACGGCATGGATTGGCGCCGTCTGGAAGCAGAACCGCCAGCATGCACTGGCGCAGTGCGTCGAACTGCTGGTTCACCCGCGGGACGGGCGCGTGCAGATTGACAGCCGGATCGTCTGCATCGAGCAGTGCGTGCGCCGGATGGATGCGCTGCTCGGGCTTGGACCGGCCGATCGTCCGCGGCTGGACGCACACCGCGAGGCGCTGCTGCGGTGGATGAACGATGCGCTGCTTACGGGGCGCGAGCGCCCGTGGCCGCTGCTCATCAGCGCTCTGGATGCGATGCTCAGCCGGCGCCGGCAGCAAAGCGCTCCGACGCAGCGAGAACTTCGAGCGGCCAGCGCTGCGCTCGACCGCCAGAGCGACGCCATCGAGCGTCGAATGGGCGAACTGCTCGCCAGTGGAACGTTCGACGGCCCTGCAAGCGATCCGAACTGGGCCACGCTGATCGGTCAGCACCGCCGCAACACGGAACTGCAGCAGGTGCTGCTGGACCTGCCCGGCGCCGTCGAGCGCCTCGCCGAGTACGACCGCCGGGCGACGGCGGCGCTGTGGCCGCACCTCCTGCAGGATGCGAGGCAGATTGAGGATCCGCTCGCCCGGGATCGCTTCACTCAGGCCGCCGAGTTGCTGGTTCGATTCGATACGCGCCATCACGACCTGCCGGGCGAGGCTGACTGGCGCTCCAGCGCCACGCCAATCAGTGAGATCGTCGGAGACTCGCGGCGCGGGGCCCTGGCGCGGCTCGATTCCGTGCGGCGGCTGCGTGCGGCGGAACTCATCGCCGGCAGCGCCGAGTCGAGCGCATCCGAAGAACTCGAGTCGTGGCGAGATGTGTTTCGACTCGTGGAACTGTGGCGCCGACTCGCTTCATCTGAGGAGGTCGAGCACGCGCTCAACCGGCGAGGCGATGCGCTGCTGCCCGCCGGCTTCGTGGGCGCCCAGCGGCGGCGCCTCGAATCCGCCGTTGAGCGCGCCCTGGCATTATCGCAGGGGGGCACCTCATTCGTGCGGGCTGTCGAAGAGGCTCGGCGACAGAGCGCGGGCGCCGTGATCGCGGACGCACTCGCGCAAGTGCCGGCCGGCCAGACGTCCGATGCGCCACGCGCCCTCGCGCCGCTGCTGGCGGCTGCCAGAAGCATCCAGACGAGTGGGATCGACTCCGGTCAGCGCCGCGTGATGCAGTGGTGCGTGCTGCAGTTCGAGGTTGCCCGCCGCACAGATGCCGACGGCCCTGCGCCGAGACCGGCGGTTGAATACGCACAATACCTCGGCGAGCGCCTCGCGCACGGCGAGTGGACCAGAACGCCGTAGAAAAGCACAGCGATCCGAGGCGTGGGCCCCGGATCGCCGGTGTTGGATGCAGTCGGGTGCTGTCCGTGATTCAGCGCTTGGAGAACTGGAATCGTCGGCGAGCGCCGGCCTGACCGTATTTCTTGCGTTCAACCTCGCGCGGGTCGCGCGTGAGGTAGTTATTCTCGCGGAGGATCGGCTCGACGTTGGCGTCGTAGACGCGCAGGGCGCGGGCGAGGCCGAGGCGGATGGCGCCGGCCTGTCCCATGTATCCGCCGCCCTTGGTGGTTACCTGCACTTCAAGTTTGCCGAGCATGTCCGTGGACTTGAGCGGCGCGACCACGTCGCCGCGATCCCGCTCTTCGGTGAAGTACTCGTTCACATCGCGCCCGTTCACCTTGAACGTGCCGTCGCCGGGGCGGATGCGCACGCGGGCGATGGCGGTCTTGCGCCGTCCGGTGCCCCACCACCAGCCGAACTTCTGCGCTTCGGGGCCATGCTTGAAGGTGACGACTTGCGGCGCGGGCGCCGGGGCGGCTGTCGAAGGGATGCCAAGACCTGTGGTCGTTTGAGTCATGTTGATGCGCTCTATGAGTGGTGAAACGCCGTCGCTCAGATGGACATGGCGGCCGGCTGTTGTGCATGGTGGGGGTGTTCCGGGCCGCGATAGACCTTCAACTTCTTGGCCATGCGGCGACCGAGCCGGCCCTTGGGAAGCATGCGCTTCACGGCCCGCTCGACGACCGATTCGGGTTGCGTACGGATGAGTTCGCCGTAGTTGCGCACGCGCAGCCCGCCGGGGTACCCGGAGTAGTCGGTGCGGAGGCGCTGCTCAGCCTTGCGGCCGGTGAGAACGATCTTCTCGGCGTTGGTCACGACGATGTAGTCGCCCGAGTCGATGTGAGCCGTGTAGCCGGGCTTGTGCTTGCCCTGCAGGACCGTGGCGAGCCGCGCCGCCAGCCGGCCGAGCACCTGTCCGTCGGCATCGACGTGGTGCCAGTTGGTCTTGATCTCGCCCGTCTTGGCGATGTACGTTTGCCGTGGCATAAGACTGATCCTTGGGTGCAGAAAGCCTGCCGTCCGGGGCCCGGGAGCCCGAAACGGTGAGACGGGAAGCATAGCGCTTCCGCCCGCACCGTCAACGGCTTGGCACGAGCCCGCCGCAGCGCGAAGGGCATCCCGCCTCCCGTCCTCCCGGGGCGGATGGGGTACCATTGGCTCCGTGCCCGAGTCCGCTGAAACCCGCCCCGACGCTTCGCCGGACGGCTCCAACCCCTGGATGGCCGCGGCGGCGGCCCGCCATGAATGGAGAGGTCCTAGGCCCTCCGTAGCCGCCGGGTGGATTGCCATCCTCGTGGCCGTCGTCGGACTGTTCGGGCTGGCCCAACTGGAGCGATCGAACCCTCCCGCAGCGGACCCGCTCGCCGGCGACGCCTTGTTCGAAATGCAGGCCAAGGTGCTCTACGCGGCAGATGCGCTCGGCGGGGATTCGGGCCTGGTCCAGGCCCGAACGTTCATGACGCTGGCTCAGCCGCTGGGAATGGCCTGGCGCGTCGCAGCGCTTCTGGCGGGGATGGAGCCGCACGATTCGCCCGATCGCGAAGGGATCCTCTCCTTCGTCCAGACGTACGACGACCAGGCGGCAGCGCTGGGCGGCGACGCCGAACTTCTGCACGAAGCAGTCAAGACCGCTCTGCGCGATCCGGATCAACTCGATCCGCGCCAGCGGCAGATGGTGATCGATCACCTCGGGTGGTTCGGCGATCTGCTGCTCGCGCACAGCGCAGGCTCGCAACATCCGCATCGCATCGCCGCCGAACACGAGGCCTTTCGCGTGATGTGGATCGGCGTCGGCGTGTTTTTCGGCGCCGTGCTCCTGCTGCTCGCCGGCAGCGTGCTGTTCTTCTGGAAACTCGTCACTCATGTCATTCGATATGGCGAACTTCGCATCGTCATGCACCAGATGCACGCGCCTCCGGCGATCTACCTTGAAGCCGTTGCCGCCTACCTGCTGCTCGCGTTCATACTGCCGGTGGGCGTCGGCCTCATTCCCGGGGCGGCCGATTCGATCGCGCTGAGCATGGCGCTGCTGGCTTTTGCATCTATAGCCGGCGTGGCGTGGCCGTTTGTTCGGCACCGCTCGGCGCGGGAAGTGGCCAGCGATCTGGGCCTGACGCGCGGGCGCGGCGTGTGGCGGGAGATCGGGGCGGGAATCATCGGCTACGTCGCCGCATCGCCGGTCTTCTTCGTGGGAGTGCTTGTGACCATCGGCGTCATGACGCTGTACGTCTCTCTGGCGAGGCAATTCGGGTGGGACCTTGATGCCGAGGGCCCCGTGGCGCCGCACCCCGTCGTGCAGTGGATCGCCCATGGACCGCTCTATGCCCGTCTCGGCGTGCTGTTGCTCGCGGCCGGCTTCGCGCCGCTCTTTGAGGAGATCATGTTCCGCGGCGCCCTGCTGGGCGGGGCGGCCCGCACCATCGGCCTGGCCGCCGGCATTCTCGTCATGGCGTTTATTTTCGCCGCCATACACCCGCAGGGCTGGCTGGCCATTCCCGCCCTGATGTCGCTGGCGATCGCCTTTGCACTTATCCGCATCTGGCGGCGCGGCTCGCTGATCGCCTGCATGACCGCGCACGCTGTGCATAATGGCTTTCTCGTGCTGCTTATGATCGTCCTCTTCGGATAGGGGAGGGCTTCCTTCTACCATCCGGGCTCGCGGGAGCGTAGACTGCTGGCGCGCACGCGCGCCGGTTCAGGACGGATCCACCCGCATGTCGACGCCTTATCTCGAAATCGATGTGGACGGCGAGAGCCGTCGCCTCAACTTCGACGGGCGGGCGATCACCATCGGCCGGCATCCCGACAACGTCGTTCCCATCGACGACGACCGCGCGAGCCGGTTCCATTGCGTTATCGAGCCCGGCGACAGCGGGTACGTCGTCCGCGACCTCGACTCGCGCAACGGCACCAAAGTCAACGAACGGGCGATGCAACGCGCCGCTCTGCGCAGCGGCGATGTCGTGCGCATCGGCAAGACGCGATTTCGCTTCGTCGATCCTGACACCGAGGTGCTTGACCTTCCCGACGCCGAGCGCGAGATCGAAAGCATCCGCCGCTCGCCGAAACTGCACCGGCCCACGAGCGGCGGCGAGCCGCAGGAGCGCGTGGCGCTGCTGGGCGGAGGCGAAGAGATCGACTACAACGCGCTGCTCGCCGGTCTGGCGGCGCCGCCTGAGGGCCCCGACAATCGAGCCTACGAGAGCGTCCTGCGCGACCTGGCGCGCAGTGCGCATCGGCCGGAGGCCGATCGCCGCGACGTCGAGTTCATCGGCGCTTCCGGTCGGTTGCTTCGTGCCGCGGATCAGGAGCCTGAGCGCAAGGCGGCGCGCAAAGGAGAGGCCGAGACCAACAGCCGCGGCGGCGTGAACCTGTTGCGCCTGCTGCTGCTGGCCGCCGAGCAGGTCGCCGCGACCGATCTGCACGTCGAGCCGCGCACCGACGACTTCCTCTGCCGCCTGCGCGTGGACGGCACGATGGTGGACGCCGTCACGCTGCCCAAAGCAATGGCCGCCAAGCTCGTCGGAGTCGTCAAGGTGCTCAGCGACATTGATATTGCCCAGCGACTCATCGTTCAGGAAGGGCACTTTTCCAGCCGGCTCGATGGTCGCCGCATCGACTATCGTGTGAGTTTCACTCCCTCGATGTTCGGCCAGAAGCTGGTCCTGCGCATCCTCGATCTCGCCAACGCGCCGCAGTTCATTACCGACCTCAACCTGCCCGGCTGGATGGCTGAGAAGGTCAAGCGCATCAGCCGGCAGGATTCGGGCATGCTGCTGGCCTGCGGTCCCACCGGCTCGGGCAAGACCACCACGCTCTACGCCGTGTTGCGCGAGATCGACGCCCGGCAGCGCAACGTCATCACCATCGAAGATCCCGTCGAGTATCACCTCGAAGGCGTGACGCAGATCCCCATCGACCAGCACAAGGGCAACACCTTTGGCATGCTGCTGCGATCGGTGCTGCGACAGGATCCGGATGTCATTCTGCTCGGCGAAGTCCGCGACCAGGAGACGGCCGCGATCGCCATGCAGGCCGCGATGACCGGACACCTGCTGCTCTCGACGCTGCACGCCAAGGATTCGATCGGCACGATCTTCCGCCTGCTCGACCTGGGCGTCGAGCCATACCTCGTCGCATCAAGCCTCAATCTCATTCTGGCCCAGCGGCTGATCCGGCAGTTGTGCCCGGTGTGCCGCTCGGAGCGCCGGCCGACGCCCCAGCAGACGCTGCGCATGGGCCGCTTTGTCGAGGGCGTGAGCCAGATCTACTACCCCGTGGGCTGTTCGCGCTGCTTCGAGACGGGCTACGCCGGACGGCGGGCGCTGTTTGAGTTGCTCGTCATGACCGACGATTTGCGCGACATTATCCTCAAGCGTGCGACGATTGCCGACATCCGCGAGGCGCTCCAGCTGACGATGTTCACGACCCTGGCGCAGGCCGGGTACCAACTCGTGGCCGACGGCATCACTTCGGTGGATGAGGTTGAGCGCGTCGCCGGCGTGGAGTGAGGCCCGGTTTCGGGCGCCGCATCTTCGCAGGCCGCGCGCGAGCCGATGTGTCCGGCGAGCCTTCCGCCAAAAAAACCGCCTCGCCGATGTTTTACCACCAGCGAGACGGGCACAGGGAAACTCCGCAGCACTTGATGTCTCAGCAGGCAGGCATTGCACCGACCAGCCGGACGGCTGCGGAAATTCGAACATACTCGGGGCAAAGCAGCCACTGCCCACCCGGGAGTCGGGTGCCGCATCGGCTGATCCGCCCAATCACCGGACGCCTGACGCTTCAAGCATAACTCAAAAAACCCCTGATTGTCAACTGAATCCCCCAAGATTGATGCAGACAGCCGATTTTGTGCCTTCCGGCCCCGCCGGGGGCTCTGGATGTGGACCCGTCCGCCCGGGCGGCTAAACTCCGCGTCTCGCACGATCAAGCCCGCTTTGGCCCGAAATGACCGGCCCAGGATTCCCGACCATGCCCAACGCACCCAAGCCCGGATCGCAGATCACCCTGAGCATCACGAAGGCGCCGACCCGGCCGGACGACATCGACACCCTCCGTCGGCTCATGCGCATGGACCGCCGGATCCAGTCAGTTCTCGACGATGCCCGGCTGGCCCGCGAGCGCACGACCAAGGTTCACCAGCGCGGCGGCCGCGACTGGGCTGTGCGCCAGAGCCCGCCCAAGTTTGTGCACCCCCAAGTCGGCGCCACCTGGCAACTCCAGTACCGGCCGCAGATCGCGCCCGATCTGGCGTCCGTCGCCGAGTTCATCTCCATTCAGTCCTGACGCGCGGGCTCAGGCTCACGGATTCTCGAGCACCAGCCGCACCGTGCTGCCCGGCGGTTCGTATTCCACGCGCGTCATGTACGCGCGCATGAGCAGCAGGCCACGGCCGCTGGTGCATTCAAGGTTTTCATCCAGCGTCGGGTCGATCACCGCTTGCGGGTCAAACCCCTCACCTTCGTCGGTGATGCGCAGGTACACGCGCTGCGGATCGACGTGGAAGGCCACCTCGATTCGACCATCGGGGCGGTTGTGATTGCCGTGGTGGATCGCGTTGCTGATTGCTTCTTCCCACGCCAGCCTCAAGGCGAACCGAGCCGCTTCGTGATAGCCGCCGGTGGTCATGGCCTCCAGCACGCGCTCGCAGACGCTCTCAGTCTCCGCCCGCTCATGGCCGACGGCAAACACCTGGGCGCCCGGCGGATCGCGGCCTTCTGTGGCTTGCTGCGTGTTGGCCATTGACGGCGCGACCTCTCTGGCTGGGGACCGGAGGCTCGTCGGGCGGCCTCAGCTGAAACTCGCCAGGGCTTCGCGCGCCGTGGGCTGGATCTGAAACAGCCGATCGAGGCGCGTGATCCGGAACACCTCGATGATCTGGTCGTTGATATCGGCGAGGCGCAACTGCCCGTCTTTGCTCTTGATCTTGCTGTTGATCGTGATGAGGGCGCCCAGCGCGGCGGAGGACAGGTGATCGACGTTGGCGAAACTGATGAGCAGTTTGGGGTTCGGGTCCTCATTGACGATGGCGCCGATTTCCTCGCCGATCTGCGCAATGTTGCCTTCATCGAGGATGTTCCGATCGACGAACTCGACGATGGTAATCTGGTCCTGTTTCCTAATGCGTAAACGCGATTCCGGTGCGCTCATCGGACGGGTGCTCCTGTCGTTGCGGGGCTCCAGCGTAGGGCCGGCGGCAAAGCGTAGTCAAGACGCGGCGCGAAAGCGTCGGCCCAATAGAATCGGGCGGCGGGAAACCCGCCGCCCGAATGCGATCTCAGTAATCCGCCCGGCGTCAGAAGGAGTTGCTGAACCCGCCAAGCTGGTCCTGCAGACCGGGATAGAGCAGTTCTTCGTTCTCCTGCTGGATGATGATCGTCGGCTTGAGCAGGATGAGCAGCGTCTTCTCCTCCACCGAGTCGATGCGGTTGGTGAAGAAGCGGTTGATGATGGGAATCTTGGACAGTACCGGCACGCCGGTTTCCACCTGGATGTCGTTGCGGATCGACTGCCCACCGAGCAGGATCGTGCCGCGATCAGGCACGCTGACGGTGGTGTTGACCGCCGACACCTGGGTGATGGGCGACTGCAACTGACCCGTCTGCGACAGCACGTCGTTCGGATCGCCCGAGTTGAGCACCTGGCCGCCGACCACGATCGGAATGGAGGTATTGGTGATGTCCACGATGTCGGCCAGGCTCGTCAGGACGGTCAGCGTCACATAGCGGCGGTCCGCCGACACGGTGCCCTCGACGTCGAGCACCACGCCTTCGTTGGCGGCCGTCAGGTCCGGATCGAGACCCGCCGACGAGTCGCCGACCACCGGCTGCAGGTCGGAGACGAAGAAGCGGCTGGTCGTCACCTGCACGAAGGCTCGCTGGCCGTTGAAGAAGGTCAGTTTGGGCGAAGTCAACTGAATGTTGCGCCGGTCGGCCTGGGTCGCCTGAATGAGCAGGTCCACCTGCAGGTCGTTGAGGAAGGAGATGCCGTAGCTGAACGCCGGATTGCCGGCGATGACGTCGGCCGCCATGCTGTCGCCGCCGGGGTTGAAGATGCTGCGCGCAATGTCCAGCGTGTTGTTCTGAGCAGCCGACGGCGACCACGTGGAGCGAGGGAGATTCTGAATGGGCCCGAACTGGATCTCAATGGTTTCGCGGCCGTTGTTGATTTCACCCGTCGGCACAAAGTTCAGGCTTCCGAACTGCCGCTGCGGGAACGGCGACAGGTTGCCGGTCTGCAGACTTCGGAACATGTCGATGGGGTACAGATTCGGATCGATTTTCGACGCCTGGTTGTACTCATCGCCGCCGAAGTAGATGTCCAGGTCGATGCCGACCTGCTCGAAGTAGTCTTCGTTGACGATGAGGAAGCGCGAATCGACGTTGATCTGGATCGACCGGATCTCGCGGAGTTTGGTGAGCAGATCGGAAATCTGCCGGTGATTCGAGGCGGTGGTCTTGATGATCAGGTTCGAGTCGATGGACTGGATCGTGCCGACGTCGCCGCCGTTGATCTGCCACGAACCGCTGTCCACCGTGGTCGTGATGACTTCGCGGATCTTTTCGAGCAGTTCCTCGCGCTTGTCCCGGCCGCGGTCGTACTTCTCGACTTCGTCCGAGCCGAACAGAGCCGCCTTGAGGCCCTGGTCACGCTGGTTCCGCTTTTCAAGTTTGGATTCGAGATCGAAACTCTTGGCATTGTCGAAGTGTGGGACGTTGACGAGCAGATCGCCAATCGGGTAGAGGTGCGTGATCGGGTTGGCGGCGAGTTTTTCCTTCGTCGAGATCGTCAGAATGCCGTCGCGCACGTCGTAGCGCGGCTGGGTGGAGGCGTCACCGAGTTGGGCCAGCGTGCGCTCGAGCACCACCTGCAGGTTCACCTGATCGTTGAGGCGCAGGTTGATGGGCATATTGCGGTCGATGAAGTTCTGCTCGAGCGATTTCCAATCGACGTCCACGTTGATGTTGGCCACCTGCTCGATCCAGTCGATGACGTCGCCGACCGGCGTGCCGCGGAACTCGACGTTGGCCCGCTGCCGCGCCAGGGCGTTGTAGACCCGGCGGTCGGCCTCGCTGTCGTTGTACGCAAAGTCGCTACGGCGGAGGCTCAGCGCCGGCCAGTCCAGCGGATATTCGACGATGTCGTTGGAGATGAGCGTTGCTTCGAGCAGGTTGAGTGAATTGGTCGACGAGCGAATCGCCTGGTCGCGGTTCAGTTCATCCCAGCGGCGCAGGTTGCGCAGGTCTTCGAGCGTGTCGCGGAGGATGAGGCCGGCAGGGTTGCCCGGATCCTCGAAGAGCAGCGTGCGGACTTCGAGCAGCGCTTCGTCGTAGCGCTGGGCCGCCTGCAGCTTGCGAATCGAGAGCAGGCGCTCGGCGATCTTCTGCTGGCGCTCCATTTCGATGCGGCGCTGATTTTCCTGTTGGGCTATCTGGGCCTCCAGTGCCGTCTCCTGAATATCGCGCAGCTCCGTTTCGCGGCGGGCCGTTTCGATGTTCTGGGCCAGATCGAGGGCGCGGTTGCGCAGGTCTTCGCGCTCTTGGCTGGCAAGCACGGCCCGGCCTTCGTCGACGCGGATCTTGGCCTGGGTGACGAGGCTGTTGGCCATCGAGAAATCGCCCTGGGCCAGCGCCTGCCGCGCCTGCTCCATCAGGTTGTTGAACTCGGCGATCAACTGATCGTGCTGAATCTTCGTCGTCTGCGTCACGTCGCGCAGCGGCCCGCCCTGATTGAGCATGTCCTGGGCGTTCTGCAGGCCCTGTCTGGCCGCCTCGTTGTCGGGCTGCACGGCGAGCACGCGCTTGAAGAGTTCTTCGGCGGCGGCGTAGTTGCCGGCGGCGTACGCCTGCTGGGCCTGATCGAGATTGATCTTCGCCTGCGCCTGCTGCGCCTGGTAGATCAGATCATCGGTGCGGTTGTCATCCTGCGCCGGCTCCTGAACCGGTTCTTCGGCGGGCTCCTGCGGCTCGGTCGCGGGTTCCTCGGGCGGCTGGTCCTGCATGACGCCGGCGTTGACGACCGGCGTAGTGAACCGGCCGCGCTGCGCTTCGAGCGAAGTCAGATCGGCGATGTAGCGGCTCAGGTCGGTCTGCTGATCGAGATCGAGCTGCACGCCGGAGTTGTACACGAAGTTGAGGCCGGCCTTGGCCTGGCCGTAGTTGCCCGCGTCGAAGTCGGACATCGCCTTCTGCAGCACCATGGTGATTCGCGGCGCGAGTTGCTCCTGCGCGGTCTTGACGTCGCCGAGCATGGCCGCCGCCTGGGACTTCTGCTCGACCGAGGCCGAGTCGAGTTTGCGGATGGCTTCGAGGTGCGACGTGGCGGTGCGGTAGTCCTGGCTCGACATCGCGAGTTGCGCCTTCATCAGGCGCAGTTCCGACTCGGGCATCTGGCGCAGGCGATTGTCGATCTCATCAATGGTGGCGAGCAACTGCTGGCGCTTGGCGCGTTCGAGTTGCGTGAGATCGACGCGAAGCAGCAGTTCCCTTGCTTCGAGCACGCGATCCTGCAGGTACAGGTTGCTGCCTTCGGTAAACAGTTCATCGGCAGTCGGCTGCGGCGGGGTCGCCAGCGCGGTGGACCCGACGAACATCGAAAGGCCAAGCGTGCACAGACGAAGCCAGTGGGGGGTGCTCTGCTGATTCATAGTGGCTGATGTCCCTTCAGTGGTGGTCCCGTCAGGTTCGCCCGTCGAAAGCGACTGGACGCGGACCGAACTCTTTGCTGCGAGGCAACGGCGAAAACCGATCGCGACCCTGACCCGGGTCGTGATCTCCAACTCTTCTCCTCAACACGGGACGGCGCTGCGACCGAAGCACCCACCCCGTTTGCGGACGAAAGGCTACCACCTTCAAGGCTGGGATGCAAGTCCTTAGTCGCACAGGTTTCCGGATGGACCCGCGGGCCGGTCTGTGCGCAAAGCGCGCGCTTTTCGCTGATTTTTGCCGCCGCCGCTTCCCGCTCGGCGCGGCCCCCGGCCGGAGCGCAGGAAAAAGCGCGGCGGCGCCGGGTCGGTCGGGAGGGGCTGTTTAAAGCTCGGGGATGTCCGCCTCGGTGGTGGCGATCTCGCCGCGCTCAAGCCGCGCCTTCTCGCTGGCCACCCAGGGGATGGTGGGGGCGTTGCGCTCCATCCAGAGAGGCATCGGCGTGCGAAGGCCCTTTTTGTCGAGTTCGGCGAACTCGACGATCATGTCGTCGCGCGAGTAGGCGGACAGGTCGTGGTTCTTGCCCATGTGGATGCAATCCGTGGGGCAGGGCTCGGTGCACAGGCCGCAGAACATGCACTTCTGATAGTCGATGGCGTAGCGGAGCAGGTCGCCGCCCGTGGCCGTGCCCGTCTTCTTGTCGATCTTGCGGGGGGCGGACTTGTCGATGTAGATGCAGTCCACGGGGCAGGCCTTGGCGCACATGTCGCAGGCGATGCACTTTTCCGCTTCGAACTCGTGAATGCCGCGGTAGCGCGGGGCGAAACTGATGCGCTCAAAGGGGTACTGGATGGTGACGACCGGGCTGAAGCAGTACTTGATCGTGATGCGCATCCCGATGAGGATGCTCTTCATCATCTGGTACATGCTGGTGAAGTAGCCCTCGTGGGCAACGGTGGACATCTCGTGCGTCTCCGCGGTGCTCAAAGTCGGCGCCGGTGTCAGCGCCGGGTCAGTTCAAATGCAGCCCATGATAGCGTCAAAGGCGCCGCCTGGTGAGTCGGGCCGCAGGCCGATTCGGTCGCGCGGCTTCAGGATCGACCCGCGAAGCGCCGGTCGAATTCGCCCCGCAGTTCCTCGGACAAGTACAGAATGCGGCGGCAGGAAGGGCAGTTCGCCGTGGTGGCGCGGCTGAGCAGCACGCTGACCACTTCCACCGGGACCGTCATGTTGCACGCGCCGCAGCAGTACTCCTGACGCCGGCGATCCTCTTCGATGATCTCCGCCATCGCTTCGCCTTCGTTACGCCGCGCCAACTGCTCGAACTCGGCCATGGCTTCGGCGGGCACGGCGGCGGCGGCCTGAGTACGCCTCGACTTCAGTTCTTCGAGCCGACTGGCGATCTCGCCCTTTTCCGAGTCGAGTTGCTGGGCAGCCACGTCGTGAACCTTGCGCCGCTGCTCGATCTCGGCTTCGATTTCCGCGATCTGCGCGTTCATCGCGTCCACCTTGCTCAGCGATTCGATCGCCTCGGTTTCGATGCGCTCGCGGTCGGCCTTGACGGTGTTGAGTTCGGTGAGGACGGCTTTGTATTCCTTGGCCGACTGGGCTTCGTTCATGCGCTTGCGAAGTTCTTCGATGCGCTGGTCGAGGCCCTTGACGTCGGTTTCGAGGTTGGCGGCGGTGGCGGAGAGCTGCCTCGCCTGCGTCTGGGCGGCGCTGCGGCGGGATTCGAGTTCGGTCAGTTGCCGCTGCTGCGCTTCGTAGTAGCGGCGGGCGGCGTTTACGCGTGTGGTCAAACCCTGAATCTGCTGATCAATCCGATAGAGGCTCAGGAGTTTGTCCGTGATCGACATCGTTTGCGGCTCCGCGACTTCCATATGGGGATAATAGCCGCCCCGCCCGCTGGGCATCGGAAACATGTTCCGCCGAGCCCGGATTTCAGCGGTTGGCCAGAGTCAGCAGCCAATAGGCCACCGGCCCGGCAAGCAGCGGCGAGTCGATGACATCGAGCACCCCTCCGAAGCCCGGCAGCAGGCTCGATGAGTCTTTGATCCCCGCGTCGCGTTTGAGCAGGCTGGCGATGAGATCGCCCGCCTGTCCCACCAGCGCCAGCGCCGCCCCGCCCAGGGCCGCCTCGACGGGGCCGAAGGCAAAGTCGTACGCCGGGCCGTTGCCGACGATCGCGGGTTCGATCGAACGGCCCCACCACGCGAGCAGCGAGGCGGCGATCACCGAAAGCGCCACTCCGCCGGCAAGTCCTTCCCACGTCTTGCCGGGGCTGAGCCAGACGATGAGTTTGTGGCGGCCGATGGTCCGGCCCGTGAAATAGGCGCCGATATCGCAGCACTTGGTGATCACGATAATGGCGGCGACGACCCAGGCCGACTCCCACCGGCGGATCGCGATGAGGAAGCCGAACATGAACCCGAGGTAGATCATGGCGAACATCGTGCCGCCTGCCGCCGCCACCACGCCCTCGACGCGGCGTTCGCGGCTGTGGTACACGAGCGAGCCGATGAACATGGCGACCATGATCGTGCCCACGATGGCGACCGCTTGCGCGGCGTTCGCGGTGTAGGGCATGGCGAAGTGGATGATCAGGCCGAGTTCGGCGGCGGCGCAGTTGAGCCAGGTCCGGGACCGGATGTCGTTGGCCCGCAGAATCTGCGTCAGTTCCCACGCCGCGATCGGCACGATCGCCAGGCACAGCGCGAACAGCGCCAGGCCAGAGGGCAGGTACTGGCGGTCATTGAACAGTTCGCTCCAGAATCCGCTCAGCGCGATGCGATCGAGCCGGTCGTCGGCCCAGAAAACGAACCCGACCAGCACGATGAACAGCGACCCGAAGATGATTCGGTATCGGAGCAAGGGCAAAGGATAGCGGGGGCCTGAGGAGCGTCGCCCCGCGGAGTGCCCCGGAGGGAGGCGGTTGGCGGCGCATCGTTTTTTGCGGAAATCAGAGCTTTCAGGACAGGCGGCGGCATCAACTACATCATGTAGGACAGAGCCGCCGTGCGGCGGCTCTGCAGGCCCTTTATGAGAGGAGAGGAGACTTCATGCGAGTTTTTCTGGTTCCCGTGTTCGGGCTGATAGTGGCGGCGATTCCGTGCCGGTCCACTTTGGCTCAGTTCGTCGAGTCGACGCGCGTGATCCACCAGTTCGTTGGTGAAGCAGCCAATGACCAGTTTGGCTGGGTGTCGGCGCCG
Source organism: Phycisphaerales bacterium (assembly GCA_020852515.1). Classification (NCBI taxonomy): domain Bacteria; kingdom Pseudomonadati; phylum Planctomycetota; class Phycisphaerae; order Phycisphaerales; species Phycisphaerales bacterium. The sequence continues at coordinate 73,516 of JADZAS010000016.1, read as the reverse complement.
CTGCTCGACGTCGACGGCGACGGCGCTGACGAAGTGATTGTCACGGCACCGTTCAATTCCGCAGGCGGGGCCGGCGCGGGACGCGTCTACGTCTATTCCGGTCGGACCGGAGCAGAGATGCTCCGCTGGGATGGCGTCGCCGGCGATCAGAACGGAATCGCCGCGCGCGATGCCGGCGACGTGGACAACGACGGAAAGAACGACGTGATTTCGGGGGCGCCCGCCGCCGGCGGCATCGGGCGCGCTTACGTTTACTCCGGCGCCGACGGGCGTCTCATTCACTCCATCCGGATCGGTTCGGCGGGAGATCGGTTCGGATCGGCGGTCTGCGGCGTCGGCGACCTCAACGGCGACGGACACGATGACCTTGCCGTCGGTGCTGATGGGCATGACGCAGGCGGCGCTGACGCCGGTTGCGTGTACATCATCTCCGGGATCGACGGCGCGACGGTGTTCTGGACGATCGACGGCGTGGATGCCGGCGATCGCTTCGGCAACTCCGCGGCCGACGCCGGCGATGTCACCGGTGACGGGTTTGATGATCTGATCGTCGGGGCGCCGGCGGCGGGGCCGAGCAATCGCGGCCGGGCGTATCTGTTCTCCGTGAAGGAGCAGGCGCGGCGCTTCGAGATGATTCCGGATTCGACGGCGGTCGGATTCGGCCAGTTCTTTGTGGCGGGAGTCGGCGACACGAATGGCGATCTCGTCGGCGATCTCTACGTCGCCGACTTCAGCGACAACACGCATGGAACCGGAACGGGTAAGGCGTACGTTTTCAGCGGGGTCGATGGCTCGCGCCTGCTCACGCTCACCGGCGCCGCCGCGGGCGAAGGGTATGGCATCGGGCGCGGGTGCAGCGACGTCAATTTCGACGGCCGGGGTGATCTGATCATCTGCGGCTGGGTCAACGACGAAGGCGCCATCAACGCCGGCAAGGCGGACATCATCTCCGGCGCCGATGGCACCGTCATCCGATCCTTCACCAGTACGACGGCGGGCGAGGGCTTCGGCTTTGACGCCCATGGAATCGGTGACGTGGATGGCGACGGTCGTCTCGACTTTTTCGTGACCGCCGCGTACAACCCGAGCAACGGATTCCGCGCGGGCAAGTGCTACCTCATCTCCGGCGGACTGACGCTCCAGACGCCCGATCCCGGCAGCGCCGGTGCGCGAAACAGGCTTGTCGCAAACGGCGCAGCGCCGGGTAACCGCATTCAGTTCGGCTATGGATTCAGCGGCGGCTCGATGTCCGTGCCCGGCTGTCCCGGCGTGGTGATCAGCATCCGCAATGTGCAGATCGCGGGGACGGCTATCGCCGACGGTTTGGGCAACGCCCGACTGAGCGCGAATGTGCCGGGCGGGCTCGCCGGCCGCACCGTGCTGCTGCAGGCGCTGGAGCGGACCGACTGCAACGTGTCGAATCTGGTGATGCACATGTTTCCGTGACGTTCAGCGCGCCAGGGAAGTCGTCGCCGCCGGTAGAAAGCGCTGGCCGTGTACTGTCCGCACGAGCAGGCCCCGAAGCGGATCAATCCGCTCCACTGTGCCTGTAATGCGCTCGCGACCGATCGTGAAGTGCTGCGTGGTGCCGGCGAGCAGATCGCGATCCTGAAACGCGGCGGTCAGTCGATCGTCATCGCGTCCGAGTGCGTCGCCGAGTTGACTCACGATGCGGTGTATTACCGTGATTCGGTCCTGTGGAGAATCCAGCAACTCCCTCAGACTGATGGCGATCTCTTCAAGGCTCTCGGGCCAGGCGGGCTGGTTCACATTGACGCCGATGCCGATGAGTGCGAGCGGCCCGTGCTGCTCGATGAGAATGCCGGCGAGTTTGCGACCGCTGGCCATGATGTCATTGGGCCAGCGGATACTCAGGCGTCTGCCCACGAAGCGCTCGGCCGCCTCGCACGCGGCGATGGCCGATGCGACCGAGAGGCGCTCGGGAGGTTGCGGGGCGACGGCGATGGTCAGCGCCACACCTTCGCCGCGATCGTCCGCCCATTGCCGGCCGAGCCGGCCGCGGCCGGCGGTCTGCCTCAGCGCCGTCACCAGCAGTCCCGGTCGATCGGTGAGGCGGCGGCATTCATCCTGCGTCGAGGGCGTTTCGTCCAGCACGACGATCCGATCAACGATGGAGTCGGGTTGCTGCACGAGCGGCGCCAGCGCTCGGCGCCAGCGAGCGACCTCAATCTGATGCGCAGGCTCGCTCACGGTAGAAAGTCCAGGCCCAGATCGAGATGCGCAGCCGAGTGCGTCAAGGCGCCGATGGCGATGCGATCGACTCCGCTGGCGGCGATCGCGCCGATGGTGTCGAGTGTTACTCCGCCCGATGCTTCGAGTTCGACGCTCCTATTGAGATCATCGCGCAGCGCCGCCGCCCGGAGCATGTCAGCCGGCGCCATGTTGTCGAGCAGAATGACGTCAACGATGCCCGGCGAGCAGGCCAGAACCGCGCGCAACTGGTCGAGCGAGTCCACCTCAACCTCGACGAATCGAAGCGCGAACTGCCCGCGGGCCTGGCTGAGCCGCTCGCTGAGCCAGAGAGTGAGTTCCGAAGGATTCACGGCCGCGAGATGATTGTCTTTTACGAGCACGGCGTCATACAAGCCAAGGCGATGGCAGAATCCGCCGCCGCAGCGCACGGCGTATTTCTCAAGCCCGCGCCAACCGGGCGTCGTCTTGCGCGTGTCGAAAATGCGCGCGTCGGTGGCGCTGACGGCACGGACGAAGCGCTGCGTGAGCGTGGCGATGCCGCTGAGATGGCAGAGCAGATTGAGCATCGGCCGTTCGAGCGCCAGCAGATCGTTCTGCGGGCCGCGGACGATTCCCGCTGCAATGGCCGGATCGATCTCCCCGCCGTCGGGCGTCAGGGCGTCGACCGAGCAGGCGCTCGAGTAGGCTTCGATCAGCGCCGGCATCGCGCGCCAGCCGCAGATGACGCCGGCGCCGCGCGCGACGACTTGCGCCTGCACGCGCTCGCCGCCAAGCAGCAGCGCTTGCGTCGTCACGTCGCCCACTGCGCCAAGATCCTCCTCGCGCGCCAAGCGAAAGAGCGTGCGCAGCGACTCAGTGGGATTCAGCGCGTGGAACGCCGGCTCCAGGGGCATGGCATTGATGTCCGGCAGCGTCTCACCCATCGCCCAAGTGTAGTGTCCGCGGTTCGTCAGTCGCGCCCGCCGGCGCGGCGCAGCAGCGTCACGTCGAACTCACCGGCCCCGCGCGGCCGCAGGCATACCCGGTCGCCCTCCCGCGCGCCGTGCTGGGCGAACCAGGCGCGCCATGCCCGGCTGCGGAAGATATTGCGGTGCCGCACGATGTCGGTGTGCACCGTGGCGCCGCGGGCGAAGCGAAGCGTGAGCGGCATGCCGGCCTCGGCGCGCGTCCGGCCGCCCAGCGACGCGGCGGGAAATCGATCGGTCAGGCCGGTGAGGTAGACGTGACCATGGCGGATGTTGGCGGCGGTGAGGGGGATGACCATTTCATGGGCCGCGCTGCTGGCGCCGGTTGACTCCGCCGGCGCGTGCAGAAGCTCCTCGAGACAGGCGGGATAGACATCCTCGCGCTCGGGCAGGCATTGCCACGCCACGCCGTGGTGCGGCTTCATCCTCGGGCCGAAGCGGATCGCCTCGACGTCGCGCAGCCAGATCAGCGTGCCGTAGCGAGCCTGCTTGCGGGCGCTCCAGGCAGCGCCGTCGGCGCCGATCCACTCGTTGTAGTCGCGCCGGATGCGGTCGATGTCGCCGGGGCTCAGGTCACGCATGAACATGACGTGCTCCGCAATGGCCGTGGCGCGGAATGGGCCGCCGGATCGTTTCAGATACAGCCGCTCGCCGGCTTCGATCGCCTCGAAGGGCGCCCGGTTGGTCATCGTCAGGCGGATCTCGACGGTCTTGCGGCCGTCGAGGATCGCGCGAAGGTACGTTTCGTAGAGGATGGCGACGTGAATCATCGCGACTCCGCTCGTCCAGGCTCGCGCTCATTCTAACCCGGCGGCGGTCAATCTGTCGCAGACTTCCGCGCTGCCGCACTTGCCCGAGGCGCGTGCCGTTGCTACGTCTACTGTCATGGACATCACCTTCTACGGCGCGGCGCGCGAGGTTACGGGTTCGTGCTTTCTGATCCGCTATCGGGATCGCCGGGTGCTCTTCGACTGCGGCATGCGGCAGGGGACGTTCGAAGCCGACAAGAAAAACCGGCGCCGCTTCCAGTTTGACATCGGCGAACTCGACGCCGTCGTCCTCTCGCACGCGCACATCGATCATTGCGGCCTGCTGCCCAAGCTCGCCGCGGCCGGCTATGCCGGGCCGATCTACGCGACACCCGCCACCATCGCGCTCACCGAGATCCTCCTGCGCGACGCGGCCCACATACAGGAGTCCGACGCCGAGCGTGAAACGCGCTGGCGGGCGAGCGAGGGCAAGAGCGCCGTCGAGCCGCTGTACACGACGCAGGACGCAGAGAAAGTGTTCCCCCTCTTCAAGCCGGTCCCGTACTGGAAGGACTGCCAGGTTCTGGATGAAGTCAGGTTTCGCTTCCACGACGCAGGGCACATCCTCGGCTCGGCCATCACCGAATTCGAAATCGGGAGCGGCGGCAACATGCGCCGGCTGGTCATGTCCGGCGACATCGGACCCGACGGCCAGGCGCTCATTCGCGATCCGGAAACACTCGAGCACGCCCACGCCGTCGTCATGGAATCGACCTACGGCGATCGGGATCATCGCACCAAGGCGCAGACACTGGCGGAGTTCGAGCAGGTGCTGAACGAAGCAGCCCAGACGGGCGGGCATGTCGTCATCCCTGCCTTCGCCGTCGGCCGCATTCAATCGCTGATCTACCGACTGGCCGAACTCGATCGGGAGAAGCGACTGCCGTTCCGCGAGGTGTACGTGGACAGCCCCATGGCTCTGACCACGACGGGACTGTACTGCCGCAACGCCGGGCTCTTTGATGAAGAGACGCTCGAACTCATCGAGCAGGGATTCGAATTGTGCGATCTCGATTTCGTGCACTTCACCCACAGCGTGGATGATTCGAAAGCGCTCAACGAACTGAAGCGGCCGGCCATCATCATCAGCGCCAGCGGCATGTGCACCGGTGGGCGCGTGCTGCACCATCTCCGGCACAACCTCTGGCGGCCCGAGGCGCACGTCGTCTTCGTGGGCTTCCAGGGGCGCGGCACGCTGGGACGCCAACTCGTTGATGGGGCGAAGACGGTTCGCATCTACGGCAAGGAGGTCAGCGTCAAGGCCGCGATTCACACCATCAACGGCTTCTCGGCCCATGCAGGACGCACCGATCTCATCCGCTGGCACGATGCATTCACCAAGGGCAACCCGCAGACGCTGCTCGTGCACGGCGAAGAGGAGTCGATGGAAGCGTTGGCTGACGCGCTCGAAAAGCGCCGCCACGTCAGGCCCGCCATGCCTCGCGAAGGCGAGACGATCAGTTTCGGAAAGGACTGACGGCGGCTCAGCCGCCGCGCGCGTTCAGTTGCCCGATGACCTCGCGCAGCGCCTCGCGCCAGTGGCGCGGCGGACGTCCCAGCGCGTGTTGGAGCCGGGTGAGATCGAGCGTCGAATACCGGGGTCGCCGGGCGGGCGTGGGGTAATCCTCCGTTCGGCATGGTTCAACGGTCGCCTCCGGCGCGCCGAAGTCGCGAATCGCGCATGCGAATTCGCACCAGCTCGCCTCGCCATCATTGGCCGCGTGGATGGTGCCGCGCAGAGGCGAATCGATGAGCGCGAGGGTGAATTCCGCCAGATCATCGCAGCACGTCGGCCGGCCGCGCTGATCGTCGATGACGCGCACCTTTCCAGCGCTGCGAAGCCGGCCAAGGATCGTGCGGACAAAGTTGCGGCCGTGCGCGGCGTACAGCCACGAGCTGCGAATCAGCAGGTGCTCGCAGCCGCTCTCGACGACCGCCCGCTCGCCCGCGAATTTAGATCGGCCGTACTCATTGATCGGGCCGGTTGGATCGTCCTCGCGCCAAGGTCGATGGGCGGATCCGTCGAAGACGTAGTCGGTGGAGTAGTGGACGAGTAGCGAGCCGTGCTGTCGGCAGGCGCGGGCCAGGCTGCCGACGGCGTCGCCATTGAGCCGGTGAGCGGCCGCGGCATCGCTTTCCGCGCCGTCCACGTTGGTGTACCCCGACGCGTTGATCACCCAATTGGGTTTCGATTCACGAACCACCGCCTCAACGCGAGAGTCGATGGTGATGTCAAGATCATCCTGGGTCAGGAACGTCCATTCGTTCGACAGACCTCGCCGCTGCACCAGATCGGCGAGCGAAGTAGCGAGCATGCCGCCGGCTCCGAGAACGATGGTTCGACCGCTCACGAAGCGGGCCGCCTGCGGAGTTGCCGCTGCGTGTCCAGCGCGGCCCGCCAACTCGGAGCAAAGGGGTGGCTCGAGCGGTGCAGCGCCAGCGTCGATCGGAGGAGCAGGCCGAACACCACCACCTCCCAGCCGGGGCGGTGCCGGGCGAGGTAGCGCACGAGGCTGCGCCGCGTGTGCACCTGCCGCACGGGGTCGGCCGCCCGCTGCGCGTTGGGCGAGCGATGCATCACCCGCCACGACGGCTCAAAGCGGGTGCGCCAGCCGCGATCAGCCAGTCGCTTGCACAGGTCGGTGTCTTCGTAGTCGAGGAACATGCCCTCGTCGAATCCTCCCGCGGCTGTGAAGGCGCTGCGTCGAAGCGCCAGGCACGCACCGGTCGCCCATGGCACATTGCATGCGACTGTCGGCGTCATCCGGTACTTTCGCGTACGGCGCGGCTTGAGCCGCCCCAGCAGCAGGCCAGGCAGCGTCGGAAAGTCGCCGACGCTGGGCTGGATGCCGCCGCCCTGATCGGGCGGATCGAGCAGCATCGGCGCGATGCACCCGACGTCGCGAGCTACAGCGCCGATGACCGTCTGCATGGCCTCGAACGAGCCCGCGGGAAAATCGAGATCGCAATTGCAGGCGAGAATCCACTCGGAACTGCCGTCTCCCGCGGAACATGCGCGGTTGACGGCCCCGCCGTAGCCGGCGTTGGCGCCGAAGTCGATGCGTCGGGCCCACGGGAATGTCTGGAGGCACTCGATGGTTGTGTCAGTGCATTCGTTGGTAACGACGCGCACAACTACGTCCCAAGCCTCATCGCGCTGGTGCTCGATCGAGGAAAGCAGGCGCGACAGGTCGGGAGCGGCCGCCCCGTTGGCGACGATGAGGATTTCGATTTCGCTGCCCATGCGGGTGGAGTCGGTGTAAAGAAGCAAGGCGGCCAGTTGCCGCCGGCGGCGTGGCGCGACTATAACCGTGGGATTCTAGAAGGCGACCAGGCAGTGGGGGGCCGGTGGGCCAGGGAGAGGCGCATGACCCGCTCGGCGACCAATTCAGCACGGCAGGCGATGCAGGACGGCCGCCTTGCGCGCTTTGAACCCCACCGTGTCGGCAAATTCTGGGATGAGATCGAAGTCGGCGACCGCCTCACGGACTTCCCCCATTGCGTCGTCACGATCACTGAAGACATGGTCGTGCGCTTTGCCGAACTCACCGGCGATCTCAATCCGCTGCACGTGGATCACGAGTTTGCCATGCGTAGTGTCTATCGGCGGACGATCACGCACGGGGCATTTCTCACCTCGCTGGCCATCGGGCAGTACCATCGCTGCGATTACACCTACGGCACGATTCTCGCGCTCTCGACGCTCGCCACGCGCTTCCTCCAGCCGTCCTACGTCGGCGACCGGCTCTATCTCGAAATGCACGTCGTGGGCAAGTCGGAGTCAAGTCACCCCAAGCGAGGGATGGTCGAATACCACGCCTGGATGCGCCGCGCCAATGACCACGTCGCCATCATCCGGCTCGATTTCGAGTTGATGGTTCTGCGGCTCGCCGGCCGGCGGGGCCTTGAACGACTTGGCGTCACGGATGAAGTCCTCGCTCAGCGCCGCTTCCGCTGCGATACCGATCCGCCCTCGCCGCCGGGCATCGAGTATCCCTGAGCGATTGCTCACCCCCGGATATACAATGCCCGCCGGCTGCGGTCGAGTCAGCCGTGGCATCATCGTCGATCGCGTGAGACTGTCCCCAGACTGTGCGAGCCCGTCCCCATGAGCGAACTGCTGCGACCCGAGCGGAGTGAATCTCTGGCCGATTTCAAGTCGAGATGCGAGGCCGCCGCCGCACCCGGGTTCTTTCCGCTCAGCGCGTGGGTGGACGACCGCGGCTGGTCGTTCATGGGGCTTATGGCCGGCATTCTCAGCGGCGGACAGATCAACTACTCCGTCCAGCAGCCCGGCGTGATCAAAGCCTGGCATCTGCACGAGCGCCAGACGGATGTGTGGTGCCTGCTGCACGGCTGCATCAAGGCAGCCGTCATGACGCGTGATGGCGGGGCGCGATGGACGGCGGCGCTGGGCGAGCGGAATCCAGGAGTGCTGGTCATTCCCCCGAGCCTCTGGCACGGGGCCATGACCATCGGCCCGGCTCAGGCGGGCCTGTTGTATTACGTGGACCACGAATACGACCCGAGCCGCCCCGACGAGCAGCGGCAGAGCCACGACTGGCAATGGAACCCCTGGGTCGTGCAGCCGCGTTGACCGGTTCGCCGTCGGATTGCGAGTAAGAGTCTGGGTGGCAGTGAGTTGTGCCAACCCGTCATGAGGAGAGACGATTCATGTTCAGACGAACCGGCGCCCGCTGCCTGCGACGGCCCGCGCATCCGGGATTGCTCGGCCGCATCGCCTTTCACCCGCTCGAACCGCGGAAACTGCTCTTCGGCGACCCCGTGTTCAATGTCGGCGCGCTCGATGGATCCAACGGCTTTCGCATCCCGGGCGTCGAAGCCGGTGGCGAACTGGGCTTCTCAATCACGGCCATCGGCGATCTCAACGCCGATGGCATTTCCGATCTCGCCGTCAGCGCTCCCGCCGCGGGCGACCTCCTGCAGAACGGTCGCGTCTACATCGTTTTCGGAGCCACGGGTCTGGGCGCGAGCGGCCAGATCGACCTTGCATCGCTCGATGGTTCGAATGGCTTTGTCATCAACGGCGTCGAGACCGCCGGGCACGCCGGCTGGAGCCTCTCATCGGCAGGCGATGTCAATGGCGACATGATCGCCGATCTGATCATCGGCACGCCTTTCGCCAATAAGGCCTACATCCTCTACGGCAGGAGCGGAATCGGCGCCGGCGGCGCATTCTCGCTCGGCGACATCGTCAACGGGGCCAACGGCGTCGAGATCCTCGGAGGAATCGACGACTCCATCGGATTGTCTGTTGCCGGAATCGGCGATCTCAACAACGACGGCTATGGCGACGTGGCGTTGGGATCGATCACCGCGTTCAACGCCGCGGGCGCTGCGTATGTCGTCTTCGGCGACCCGAATCTGGGGACCGACGGCCCGGTAAACGTGACTGATCTCGATGGGTTCACTGGCCTGTTCATTCCCGGTCTGGCTGTCGATGACGACCTCGGCTGGCGCGTCGGCGGAGCGGGCGATCTCAATAACGACGGCATCGCGGACCTCGTCGTCGGCGCTCTCGAGGTGGATTCGAACGGCGCCGGCTCGGCGTACGTCATCTTCGGCAAGTCCGGACTCGGTCAGAACACCTCAGGTTTCATCGATCTGGCGGGCCTCGACGGGTCAAGCGGTTTCGTCGTACAGGGCCCCAGCGTCGGCAGCCTGTTCTCGTTCAGCGTGTCCGGCGGCGGCGATGTGAACGGCGATGAGATCGACGATCTGATCGTCGGCAGCATCACCCAGAACGCCTACGTCATCTTCGGCGCCGCGGGCATCGGCGGCAGCGGAGTCTTCAGCCTCAGCACGCTCAACGGCTCGAACGGGTATACCGTGCTCGTGCCGCTTGGCTCGGGCGCCTTCGCCACGCACGCGGGCGATCTCAACAACGATGGCGTCGACGACGTCGCCATCGCCGGCTATGCCCTCGACGAGGTCTATGTCTTCGTCGGCGGGCCCGATGTAGGATCGAGCGGCACGTTCGACGTGTCCATGGTCGATGGCGAGAACGGCTTCATCATCCAGGGCGTGTCGCTCATCAGCGGCATCATCGGCGAGCCGATCTCGCTGGGCAAGGATGTGAACAACGACGGCCGCGACGACCTGCTCATCGGCGCTGCCGCCACGAATCAGAACACCGGCGAGGCGTACGTTCTCTTCGGCATTTCCATCACCAACCTCAGCGCACCCGTCAACTTGACCGCCACAGCGCTCGACGGCATGTCGATCGAATTGCAGTGGGAAGACACGACGCTCTTTGAGGACGGATTCGAACTCGAGCGCTCGCTGGACGGGGTGACTGGCTGGACGCAGGTGACGCTGACCCCGCCCTCCAGCGGCACGGGCGGCTTTGTCACGTATCCCGACGGCAGTCTGAACCCCAACACGCGCTACTACTACCGTGTACGGGCCTACAACTCGCTTACAAACTCCGCGTACTCCAACGTGGCCAGCGCCATCACGCAGGTTCCCCCGCTGGATCCGGGCAATCTGCAGGCGGTTGCGCTCTCGTCATCGGAGATCAGGCTCACGTGGGACGACAACTCAACGGACGAAGACGGCTTCAACATCTATCGCCTTGAAGGCGAGTTCATGACGCTGGTCGGTTCCGTCGGCGCCAATGTGAGCACCTTCGACGACACGATGCTCATGCCCAATACGCCGTACTACTACACCGTGCGCGCCTACAACGACGCCGGGGAATCCGGCGATTCCAACGTCGCCTTCGCGTACACGCAGGGCGGCGTGCTCCTCACGCCGGCGGCGCCAACCGGCCTCGTCGCCGTGGCGATCTCCCAGAGCGAGATTCGGTTGAACTGGATGGACAACTCAGACAACGAGCAGGGCTTCATCATCGAGCGCGCCGCCGACCCCAGCCTCACGTGGACGCAGATCGATACGGTCCAGCCGAATCAGACGCAGTACGTGAACATGAATCTGCAGGCGGATTCGACGTGGTTCTATCGCGTCCGCGCCTACAACGCAGCGGGCAACTCCGATCCGAGTAACGTCGCCGGCGCGACCACCTCCTCCGCGCAGGGCGGGGGTCGGCGGTCGGAAATCGTCGATGGCGACGGCGACGTCGCCATCTTCACCCTCGTGGGCGTGGGCGGCTCGATCACTTACACGTCATTCGGCGACGGCGGCGGCATTGACACGCTTTACGTCGCCGCACAGGCCGCAAGCGTCGGCTCGCTGAACGTGACGGTCGTTCAGGCCGTCGGCGGAGACGGGCGCATCCAGATCGGCCGCATCCAGGGCGATATCGCGCTGGGCGATCTGTTCGTCCGCGTCGGCACGATCAACTTCGCGCAGGTCGATCTCGTCGGTGATGGGGCCTGGCTGTGCAACGTCAACCGCGCGACGTTCGGCGACCTCACCGGCAGCGCTTCGATCGAAGGGCAATGCGCCGATCTGACGCTGCGCGATGTGAACACGACGGGGAGCATCACGCTGTGCGACGTGAACAGCTTCCGCGCCCGCTCTCTCGTGCTCGGCGGCGGATTTACGGCCCACAGTGTGGCAAACCTCAACGTCGATACCGACGCCGACTTCGCGCTGACAACCGACAGTGAAAGCGGCCTGGGCTCCATGCGCATCGGCGGCGACGCGACGATCAGCCTCGACGTGAACCGGGCCGGGATGATCAACATCCTCGGCAACTCCACGTTCACCGGCGGCTCGCAGGTGATCGACACGCTCACCCGGCTCAAGATCGGCGGCTCGTGGATCAGCGGCTCGCTCGCCGTCGGCCGCCTGGGAGCCAAACTCGAAGTCGTCGGCAACGTGCAATCCGGCGCCGCGTTCAGTGCCTCGGGCGGCTGCGTCGTCGTTTGCGGCAGTTCGGCCGGCACGTTCAATCTCGACCACTTCGCACGATTCACCGTCAAGGGCAACGTCACCGGCGGCAGCGTGAACATCACCGACTCGTCGGCCGGCATCGTGAGCATCAAGGGAGATTTCAGCGGCGGCGAGATCACGACCGACGCCGCAGGTCTCTGGTGTCTGAAAGTCTGCGGCTCGATGGGCGCCTCAGCCTCGTTTGACAGCGGCGGGCTGCTGCACAAGGCGACCATCGTCGGCTCGCTGGCCGGTTCGATGACGGTGGGTTCGGCTGACTGCATCGTCGTCTGCGCCGACTTTACCGGCGACTTCACCGCCAACGGCGCCGAGGGCCAGACGGTCGGCAAGTTCAGCGTCAAGGGCGCCGCCACTGGCGCGCGCTTCGCCGCCGTCGGAGACGTGAACTGCATCATCCTCGGCGAACTCAACGCGTCGGAGATCTACGTCGGGCTGCCGGCGGATTGGGCCGGCGGGCTGCCCGTCTCGATGGGCGAGTTTGTGCGCCAGTCCGTGCTCAACAAACTTCAGGTGCGCGGCGGGACCGACGGCGCGACCATCGCTGCTTCGACGATCGCCAACCTGTGCCTGAGGGAGATTTCCGACCAGCAGGTGTTCCATCTCGCCGCGGCCCACGTCGATCGGGCGAAGATGATCGTGGAGAGCCAGAACTACAACCTGGGCCCCGACCGCATCTTCGTCGACCTGCCGATGCTCGCGTATCTGGACATCCTGCAACTGCTCTCAGTTTGAAGCGCATCGCCGCGCTTGCTCGCGCGCGTATCATGCCTTCGACGAAAGGTGGTTGCGCCGGTGAACAAGTACGAGGTCATCGAGAAGGTGCGGCAGGTCGTCGTTCGCGAACGCCGCTGGCATGTCGAAGCCATTTCCGAGCAGGATGCGATACGCGAAGTCAAGCAGGGTGAGGCGACGCGCGGCTATCGCGGCGAGCGCCAATCCGTGATCTCGAGCGAGCACGAAGGATGGGCCGTCAACAACCAGCCCGTCGAGTATCGGGCGGCCGAAGCCGTACCCGTCGATGACGGCATCGCCGACATCGGCGGAGGCGATTGACGCCGGCCGCGATCACACTTGGGCCCCGTCGCCGGGCTGATGAATCTGCACCTGCGGCTCTTGCCGATGCTCCAGAATGATGTCATCGTGGGCCCGGTCCTGGATCACGCGCACCTTGTGCTGGCGCACGAGTTCGAGCGTCGCGAGAAACAGGCCGATCATCTCGCCGCGCTTGCGCCCGGCGCACGCGCGGCGCAGTGAGAGGCGGCCGTCCTCGGCGCGGTTCAACTGGTCGAGCAGGTCCGCCTCGTGCAGCACGATCGGCGTGTCGTCGTACTCGACGCGATGATCTCCAAGGCGGCCGAAGTCAACGGCTTCGGTGATGCGCTGAAAGACTTCGAACAGGTCCCACACGCCGACGTCTTCAAGATCGGCCTCGGGAGCTTCGTGTTCTTGCTCGGGCTCAGGTGCGGCGGCGCCCAGCGCGATCCTGGCCAGAGGCGAGCGGTTGACCCAGTCGTTGCGCAGGTGTTCGAGCGTCTGGGCCGCGTCGCGGAACCGCTTGTAGGCCAGCAGCTGCATGACAAGTTCGTAGCGCGGGTCGGACGCGTCCAGGCCGGAAACGGCCTCGGCGTCCGCGGCCGCGCCGGCCCCGCCAGCCTGCCGCGTCTCGGGCGGCATGAGCATGCGGCTCTTAATTTCCATGAGCATGGCCGCTATCACCAGGAACTCACCAGCCGTCTCGATGTCGATGCGGTCAAGGCCCTTCAGATAAGAGACATACTGATCCGTAATCTCAGCGATCGGGATGTCCACGATGTCCACTTCCGCCCGCTTGATGAGAAAAAGCAGCAGATCCAGTGGGCCCTGGAATGCGTCGATACGGACCGTGTAGTCAGGCTGGGACATGGCTGGTGGAGCATAGGCGTGCTGGGGTGCTGCTGATTTGCCTGTCCGATTCATCCACCGCCGCTATAATCACCCGGCAACACAGCGCCGCTTGGCGCTTCCACGCGGAAGTCGCTCACCTCGGCCGGCGCGTTGCCTCTGCGAGCATCGGCCACCATCGGGATCAAGTCAGCGGTCAATCAGCCCCGAAGGCTGACAGGGGTCGCTGCATGTTTCCATTGCGCGGTGCGATGCGCTCGATCTGGAGTCCGCGATGAAATTCCGCGTCGTGTTCTGGTTGATCGTGGTGCTTACTCCTGTGGCCGTCTACTTCATGCTCACCGTCGGGCGGCAGTACGACGACTACCTTGCCGGACGGCTGCTCCAGGTGCTCGGCGGATTCGTCGGCCTCGGCTGGACGACCTGGGCGTTCCTCGAAGTGGCTCAGGGCCTGACGCGCCTGTTCCGCGCCAACCGAAGCGACCTGGGCGAACCCGTAGAGTCGGCCGAACTCGAATCGACCGAGCCCGGCCGCCCGCCGCGCCGCCGTGCCGCGTAACCGATGATGGTCAGTCCGGATCGAACGGTGTGCGCGGCGCTGCAGTCTCGCCCGGCGGCTCGGCGCGCTCCTCATTCTGTCTGCCGGGATTGACAGGTGCGGCCGGTGCGCCCGCCGCAGTCGAGAGCGTTTCCGACGGATCGAGCACGCCCGCCGCGTCCGTGGAAAGCCGGATGGTGAACGTCGCGCCCTCGCCCTCGGTGGACTCGAACGAGATCTGCCCGCCGTGTTCTTCAACGATCTTGCGCGTCACGGCCAGGCCCAGCCCTGTGCCGCGCAGGCCCTTGGTCGAATGGAAGGGCAGCCAGATGCGCGACTGCTCGCTCTCGGGAATGCCCGGGCCATTGTCGCTGATGTGAATGAGCACCGCGTCATCGACCATGTCGTAATCGCATCGGAGCGTAATCACGCCCGTCGTCGGCTCGACCGCCTCGATCGAATTGATGAGCAGGTTCATGAGCGCCTGGTGCATCATTCCCGGATCCAGCGGGATGGGCGGCATGTCCGGGTCGTAGTCAGTCATCAGCACAATGCCGCGCCGGTCGCACTGCGGCTGCACGAGCGCGACGACGTCCTGGAGCAGCATCGAGAGCTTGGTCATCTCGATCTCGACCTGGCGCTGCTTTGAGTAGGTAAGCATGTTCATCGTCAGCGCGTAGATCCGGTCGAGGTTGCGCGACAGGATGTCCCATCCCCCTTCGGCCAGGCCGAGGTCCTTCTTCTTGAGCGCCCGCCCGACCACGTCGGCACCGCCGCGCAGGCCCTGCAGGATGTTCTTGATCGAATGCGAAAGCGAGGCGACGGTTTCGCCCACCGCCGCAAGCCGGGCGCCCTGCAACTGCTGTTCGTAAAGGGCAAGATTGGACAGCGCGAGGCCCACGTGTTGGCCGATGGCAGTGAGCAGGCGCAGCTGGCTGTCGCTGAAGGTGTAGTTCTTGAGCGACGTGTCGATGTGGATCACGCCGTAGGTGTGGTCGTGGTATCTGATGGGCACACAGATGGCTGAGCGAATGGCGTAGTTGCGCACGGAATCGCCGGAGGAGAAGCGCCGGTCCTTCATGGCATTCGAAGACAACACGCCCTCGCCGCGGCTCATCACGTGCGCCACGATCGTGCGGCTGACGTGGATCTGCCCTTCGTCCTGACTGCGCGGCGGAGTGCGGTACTTCACCACCGTCGGCTCGGGCTTCTCGTCGGGGCGCTCCTGAATCAGGATAAAGCCGCGCTCGGGCTCGAACTCGTCAAAGATCAGTTCCATCACAAACTCGAGCAGGCTCTCCCGATCGACCGTCTGCGTCGTGATGCGCGTGAGTTCATAGATGATGCGCAGGTGCTCCTGCGCCGCCGCGGCCGGATCGGGCACGGCCATGATCATCGAATCGTCGTTGGACTCGAACCGCTGCTCGACGATGGCGTCCATGAACTCGTCCTGCAGAGCGCGGACAGGGTTGTTCACCCCGCCGTAGCGCCGAGCGCCAAACGCGAACACCGTCGAGCCGGCGCGGATGAGATCGCCCAGTTGCAGCCGCACGCGGTTCGAGCCGATGCGGCGGCCGTTGACGTAGGTGCCGTTGGCCGAACCCAGGTCGCGCACGTACCACTCGCCATCGTCGGGGGTGAGTTCGGCGTGGCGGCGCGAACAGGTCTGGTCGCTGATTTTGAGCGCCTCGCTGGAGCGGCCGATGAGCTGCGGCTCCCAGTCGGGTACGTCAAAACGCTTGCCCTTGTCCGGTCCGTCGATGATCTTCAAAACGAGCATGCGGGGTAATTGTAGTGAACTGTTCGCTGAAGCGGCGCGCTTCATCCTGTTTAGCCGTTTAGGCGCGACCCGAAGGCTCTGCGCAGGGGAGCGTCGCCGCCCGTGCCGCGCAAGCGCTATGCACTCGCCAGCCGTCGCGCGATGAGGAATGACATCTCCAGCGACTGCTCGTAGTTGAGGCGGGGATCGCAGGTGCTGCGGTAGTTCGCGTTGAGGTCGGCTTCACTCAGGCCGCGGGCGCCGCCGGTGCACTCGGTGACGTGATCGCCGGTGAGTTCGAAATGCACGCCGCCGAGGTATGTTCCGGCGCTGGCGTGCAGGTCGAACGACGCGTCGAGTTCGCCGAGGATGTCGTTGAAATCGCGCGTCTTGCGGGCCGGGTCGGCGCCGCCGTTGACGCTCCTCGTGTTGCCGTGCATCGGATCGCAGACCCAGAGCACGCGGCGGTCAGTCGCGCCGACCGCCTGCAGCAGCGGCGGCAGGACGCGCTTCACGTTGGCCAGCCCCATTCGGTGAATGAGCACAATCCGGCCCGGCTCGTTGCCGGGATTGAGCCGGTCCAGAAGGGTCAGCAGTTCATCCGGCGTGGCGCTTGGGCCGAGTTTGACGCCCACCGGGTTGCGGATGCCGCGGAAGTACTCGACGTGCGCGCCATCCAGCGCCCGGCAGCGGTCGCCGATCCACGGCAGGTGGGCGGTGAGGTTGTAGTAGCCTTCGCGGCGCGGCACGGTGCGCGTGCCGGCCGATTCGTAGAGCAGGTGCAGCCCCTCGTGGCTCGTGAAGAACTCGACGCGCGTGAGATCATCAATCGACTGGCCGGCGATGGTCTCCATGAAGCGGATGGAATCGGACAGCCGCCGCACCATGGCGTGGTATTCATCCTGCAGCGCCGCGTTGTGGCAGAACGACAGCTCCCAGTATTCCGGGTGGTGCAGGTCGGCGAATCCTGCGTCGATGAGCGAGCGGATGAAGTTGAGCGTCATCGCCGCGTGCTGGTAGCAGCGCACCATGAGATGCGGGTTGGGCTGGCGGGCTTCGGCGGTGAACTCGTGGGCGTTGATCAGGTCGCCGCAGTAACTGGGCAGCGTCACGCCGCCGCGCGTCTCCGTCGGGCTGGAGCGCGGCTTGGCGTACTGCCCGGCGAAGCGGCCGATGCGCGTGATCGGCTTGCGGGCGCCCTGCACGAGCACGAGGCTCATCTGGAGCAGGATCTTGAGTTTGTTGGCGATGGTCTCGCTCGTGCAGTCGGCCAATGACTCGGAACAGTCGCCACCCTGGAGCAGGAAGCGCCTGCCCGCCTGCGCCTCGGCCAGTTCGTGCTTGAGCCGCTCGATCTCCCAGCTCGTGACCAGCGGGGGTAGCGAGCGCAGTTTACCCACGGCGCGTTCAACTGCGGCCGCATCGGCATACGCCGGCTGGTGCAGCGCGGAGCGCGACTTCCAGGATTCGACCGACCAGTCCGTCACGATAACTCCGTCCGGCGGGGCTGCAAGCGAGGCCAATCGTACGCGGCCGCGCCGCCGGCCGGCGCGCCGGTGCGGCGTTCATTTCTGTTCACGAGCGGCAGGGGCCCGCGCCGCGTTCCTATCGGCCCTTGGTACAATCGACTGGCCGAGGGTGGAACTTCGGCCGATGCTTTCCGGAGAAGGAGCCTCGCCGTTGAAAAAACATGCCGGTGCAGCCGCCGACAGCGCGACCGCCTCGCCCGCCGATGGGCGGAGCCGAATCAAGCACTTCGTCATCGACACCAACGTCGTGCTGCACAACCCCAAGGCCCTGTTCATGTTCGACGACAATGAAGTGGTCATCCCCTTCGCCGTCCTCGAAGAACTCGACCAACTCAAGCGCGGCAACGACGACATCGGCCGCAACGCGCGCGAAGTCATCCGCCAACTCGACATCCTGCGCAACCGCGGCCCGCTCATGGAAGGCGTGAAGTGGAACGACAAGGGCGGCGTCATCCGCGTGGCCCTCGACGCTCCCGAGATCTGCCAGCACCTGCGCAGCGACACGCCCGACAACCGCATCATCTCCATCGCCTGGGCAATGGCGCAGGAGGGCCGCCGCACGGTGTTCGTCTCCAAGGACATCAACGCGCGACTCAAGGCCGACGCCATCGGCCTCACGGCCGAGGACTTCGAGAGCGAAAAAGTCGATGCGGCCAGCCTCTATACCGGTTTTACGACGCTCGACGTGGCCAGCGAGATCATCGACGAGTTGTACACCGAGCGGCAGGTGGTGCTCGACCGGCTCGAGCCGTATCTGACGGTTTCGCAGGACGGCCAGAGCGGCGCGATCCACATCTGCGCCAACCAGTTCGTCCTGCTCCGCGATGCGCAGGATCAGTCGCACACCGGGCTGGCGCGGCGCCTGGCGGATACGAATCATCTCATCCCCGTCACCGGGCCGCGCCGGCCGACGTTCGGCGTCATGGCGCGCAATCTCCAGCAGACGATGGCCCTCGACCTGCTGCTCGATGACGACGTCCAGCTCGTCACCCTGCTCGGTACCGCGGGCACGGGAAAGACGCTGCTGGCGCTCGCCGCCGGCATGACCAAGGTCTTCAATGAAGAGCGCTACGACAAACTTCTCGTCGCGCGACCCATCATGCCCATGGGCCGCGACATCGGCTATCTGCCCGGCGACAAGGACGAGAAACTGACCGCGTGGATGCAGCCGATCTTCGACAACCTTGCCTTCCTGCTGAGCAACCGCGGCACGCGCTTCGACGCCGCCGAGAGCCATTCGACCGAGCAGCGGGTGCAGAAACTCATGGCCGAGGGCAAGCTGGTCATGGAGCCCCTCACGTACATCCGCGGCCGGTCGATTCCGCACCAGTTCATGATCGTCGACGAGGCGCAGAACCTCACGCCCCACGAAGTGAAGACGATTACCTCGCGCGTGGGCGAGGGGACCAAGATCGTTCTGACGGGGGATGTGGCGCAGATCGACAATCCGTATCTCGACGCCGAGTCCAACGGCCTGAGTTACCTCGTCGAGCGGCTCAAGTACGAGGGCATCGTCGGGCACGTGACCCTGGCAAAAAGCGAGCGCAGCGAGCTGGCACGGCTGGTGGCGGAGACGCTCTGAACGCGGTGCCGGGGTCGGAATCGCCCTGTGAAACGCCAGATTTTTCACAATTCCCTGTTTTTCTAGGGGCAAACGGGCCGATCCCACTTGTTTCCCGCCCTCGGACCCTATAAAAACCGGCATGAAAGCCCCGGGTGGATGGTTCGCTGTGAACCTCCAGACAGGCTCCGACACTCTCGTTTATGGAGAAACAAGAAGTGGCCAAGACCAGCAAGAAGACCGCCAAGGCGCCCTCGTACAAGTTCACGAAGGCTGACAAGCCCCGCAGCAAGGGCGACATCTACACCAACCTCGCGACCAACACCGGCCTGAGCCGCAAGCAGGTCGCCGGCGTGTTCGATGCGCTCAACGCGATGGTCGGCAACGACCTCAAGAAGAACGGCCCCCAGATCTTCACCCTGCCCGGCATGGCGAAGATCACCGTCCAGCGCAAGCCCGCCACCAAGGCGCGCAAGGGCATCAACCCCTTCACCGGCGAAGAGACCATGTTCAAGGCCAAGCCGGCGCGCAACGTCGTCAAGGTCCGCCCCCTCAAGGCGCTCAAGGACAAGGCCTGAGCGACCTGATCTGACGCGTCCAGAACGCTCAAACACAAAGGCCCACGTTCAACGAACGTGGGCTTTGTTGCTTTTCAGTGCGAGCAGGTCAACCGCCGATGACCGGCAGCACCGTGCCGCGCACTTCGCCCAGTCCGATGCGCGGCAGGCCCGGCCGCTGGCAGGCGCCGGTCATGACGATCGTGTCGCCGTCGGCGAGGAACTTGCGCTGCTCGCCGGTGGGAAGAGTCAGCGGCTGCGTTCCTTTCCAGCAGATCTCAAGCATCGAGCCGCGCGAGTCGGGCGTCGTGCCGCTGACCGTGCCAGAGGCGTAGAGGTCGCCGGGCCGCACGTTGCACCCGGTGATAGTCTGGTGCGCAAGCTGCTGGCACATGTTCCAGTACATGAGGCTGAAGTTGTTGCGCGAGATAGTCGCCGGCGCCTCGCCGCGCTCGCGCATCTGCTTTGACTGCAGTTGCACCTCGAGATTCAGATCAAAGTTCCAGTCCCACGCGCCATCGAGATACTTCTGAACGGCCGGGTCTCCTTCTGAGCGCGGCGTGCGCACGCGATAGGGGTCCAGCGCATCGATCGGCACGACCCACGGGCTGATCGAAGTGGCGAAGTTCTTCGCGGTGAATGGGCCCAGCGGAACGTACTCCCACTTCTGAATGTCGCGGGCGCTCCAGTCGTTGACGAGCACCATGCCGAAGATGTGCTCGTGCGCGTGGTTGACGTCGATCGGCCGGCCGAGTTCGTTGCCCGGCCCGGTGATGAAGCCGACCTCGAGTTCAAAATCGAGCAATCGGCAGGGGCCGAAGTTCGGCGCTGGCGCATCTTCCGGATTCGTCTGCCCGGAAGGCCGATGCACGTCTGTTCCCGAAACGACCACGGAGCTGGCCCGACCGTGGTAGCCCACAGGAAGGTGCTTCCAGTTGGGCAGCAGGGCGTTGGCGGGATCGCGGAACATCATCCCGACGTTCGTCGCGTGTTCTTTGGATGAGTAGAAGTCGGTGTAGTCGCCGATCTCAACGGGCAGGTGCATTACCGTCTCGCTCATCGGAATCAGACAGCGCGAGCGGAGGTCGGCGTCCTCTCGCAACTCGGCGCTGGTCGTGCGCAGCCACCGGCTCACCCGGTTGCGCACCAGCGTCCACGTGCGGCGGCCGCTGGCGAGGAACGGGTTGAGCACCGGCTGGGAAAACAGCGTCTGGCCGAGGCCGGCCAGGTCCGGACAGAGTTTCGGCCAGGCGACCGAGAGATCGAGCACGTGCTGGCCGATGGCCACGCCAACGCGCCGCCGGTCGAGGTCTTCGCCGCGGCGGGTGAAGACGCCCAGCGGCAGGTTTTGAATCGGGAAATCGCATGCCGCGTCGTTGGCCTCATCGAGCCAGCAGCGCAGGTTCGGGTCGTTGCTTTCGATCATCCGATACTCTACGGGCGCTGCTCCAACTTGGCCCGCGCACCCGGTCACGCGGTCGCCGGGAGCGGCAGCAATCCCATCGCGCTGAGATCGGCAACGGGCTCGGCGATCGAGCATGATCCGAACGACACGGCCTGGCGGCGGGCTCGCTCCAGTTGACCGGAGGTCAGCGTGAAGTCGAGCGCCCTCAATTCGCCATTCGAGAAGGAGAAGGCGTTTGACTTTTCCGCGCGCAGAATCGGGAGGAGCTCTTCGGCCGAACGGTTCTGCGAGATGGCCAGCGCCGCGGCAATGAAGACGTTGAAGAAGCCGTGCATGCGGCACGCAACCGACTCGCTCTGGTGGCGCAGGGGATGGTGGAGCCCCGCCGTGGCCTTGAATGGGATCTGCGCATCGCGGCAGTGGACGATGAAGCGCGCGACCTGCTCGGTCGAGGGAAAGAGATCGGCGGTGAGACCGCCGGTGCGAATCTTGGCGCCATGACCCGTGCCCGAGAGCGCCGCGATCAGCCCGCGCACATCCTCATCTGCCGGCAATTCGAAGTAGGCGGTCACGCCCTCCTGAACCGTCTCGAGCACTTCGAGGCAGGTCTCGAGATTGGGCACGGCGCCGACTTTGATCTCGAGCGAGGGCACGTCGAATCGCCCGGCCGATTCGTCGAGAAACCCGGTGATGGAATCGAGGTCGCGCTCGAGCGGATCGCCGGCGAGCACCGAAAGATCCCACACGCCGCCGACCAGTGGGGCGGACTCCCGGGCCAGTTCGTTGAGCCGTCCGACGGGGCAGACGAAGCGGCCGACCATCCAGGCGTGTTCGGATGCCTTCCAGCGCTGGTAGTCCTCGGCGGCCTGGCGCATTGAGAGCGCCGCGGGCGGGAAAAGCCCGGCGTAGTCGATCAGGCCGGTCATGATGGTTTGAAACGCCGTCATGGGTTCAACGGTACACTCCCTAGTGGGACCCGTCGAACGGATATGATCAAATTCGCGGTGCAGCCGATCCCTCACACTGGCCGCAACGAAGCGGACGCCAATCCCAACAAGGCAGCGGGGTTACACTGCCATCGCGAGCGGCCACGGATTCAACCCAGGCAGGGCCCCAGACGGAGAGTTCATTCGTGCGCGTTTTCATCATCGTCGGAGTGACATTGGCGATCCTGGTCGGGCTCGGCGCGCTGCTCGGGCCGGCGGCGGTGCGGCAAGTCCGCGAGCGCATGCCCGAGAAGGAAGGAACAGTCGTCCGCCTGGCCCACCCGTCGCGCGGCACGCTTGTCGAGACGATCAAAGCGCCCGGAGAGATCGAGCCGGAAACGAAAGTCGAGATCAGCGCCAAGCTTTCCGCCCGCATCACCGCCCTGCCTTTCGAAGAAGGGCAGGAGGTGACCAAGGGCGACCCGGATGCCGATCCGCCGATTCCCGCGTCGGTGCTGGTCAAACTCGATTCAACGGATCGCGAAGCGAACCTCAGAGCCGCCGAAGCCCGCCGCGCCGCCGACGCCGCGAGCATCGAAGTCCAACGGGCCCGGCTGGAGAGTTCGCGGGCGTCACTCGCCGCGTCGCGAGCCTCACTGGCGCAGGCCAAACTCGAATTGAAGCGTAACAGCGATCTGCTGGCCACCCACGACGTCGCGCAGTCTGTGGTCGATCTGGCCAGTTCCACTGTGGAGCAGCTCGAAGCGAACCTGCTCGCCCAGGAGCAGTCGCTCAGAGCCGATGAACTGAACCTCAAGGTCATGGAGTTCAACCTGCTGGCGTCAGATGCGATGATCGAGCAGGCGCGCGATGACCTGAGTTACACCACCATCTCTTCGCCCATCAGCGGCACCGTCACGCGGCTCAACGCCGAGGTCGGCGAACTGGTCGTTACCGGCACGATGAACAACGCCGGCACCGTCATCCTCGAGGTGGCGGACCTCTCGGTCATGCTGCTCAACGCCCAGGTGGACGAAGCGTCGATCGGCGGCGTGAAGGTCGGGCAGCAGGCCAAGGTGCGCATCAACGCCTATCCCGGCGAGGAATTCTCGGGCAAGGTCCGAGCCGTGGCGCTGACCAACGACATGGCCCAGGACGGCTCGAAGTACTACAAGACCGAGATCCTGCTCGACACGCACGGCGCGCAGATCTATTCCGGCCTGACGGCCGATGTCGAAATCGAAACAAAGCGCCACGAAGACGTCATCAAAGTGCCCAGCCAGTCGGTGCTCGCCCGCCCCGTGGATGACATTCCGCTGAGCATCCGCGAGAATAATCCC
This sequence comes from Phycisphaerales bacterium, assembly GCA_020852515.1. Classification (NCBI taxonomy): domain Bacteria; kingdom Pseudomonadati; phylum Planctomycetota; class Phycisphaerae; order Phycisphaerales; species Phycisphaerales bacterium. The sequence continues at coordinate 50,154 of JADZAS010000016.1, read as the reverse complement.
GACGTGGATATGACCAAGAGCGTGGCGACGGTGGTGTACCGGTTCAAGGACGGCAAGGCAGTGGTGACGCCGGTGACGATTGGCGCCAGCGACGCCTCCGACACGGTCATTCTCTCGGGGCTCAACGAAGACGACCAGGTCATCGTGGGCCCGTATCGCGTCTTTGAATCGCTCACGCACGACCAGGCGGTCAAGGACGAGCGCATCGTGGAGCAGGAAAAACTCGAGAAGGAACGCAAGCAGGAGAAGGACAAGGCGAAGCAGAACGGCGCAGAGAGCGGCAAGGCGAGCGAGGATGAAACTTCAGGCGCGTCCGCCACGAGTGCATCGGAGGGCGGCGGCTGAGCCCGCCAGAGCATGATCATTCGGCTGCGAAACGTGACGAAGATCTACAAGATGGGCACCGAGCGCATCAGTGCGATGGCCGGCGTGAGTCTTGACGTGGGCGCCAACGAGTGGGTTGCCATCATGGGCCCCTCGGGCTCGGGCAAGAGCACGATGATGAACATCATCGGCTGCCTCGACCGGCCCACGAGCGGCACTTACGAACTCGACGGCGAACTGGTCAGCCGTATGAGCGCTTCATCGCTGGCGCGAGTGCGCAACGAGCGCATCGGGTTTGTGTTTCAGTCGTTCGAGTTGATGCCGCGCCTCAACGCGCTTCGCAACGTCGAACTGCCACTCGTGTACGCCAAGTCCGGCTGGCTGCAGCGGCGCCGGCTGGCCCAGGCGGCGCTCAGGCGCGTCGGGCTGGGCGACCGCATGACCCACCGGCCCAACCAACTCTCCGGCGGCCAGAAGCAGCGCGTCGCCATCGCTCGCGCCCTGGTCGGCAACCCTTCCATCCTGCTCGCCGATGAACCAACCGGCAACCTCGACACCCGAACCACGGCCGAGATCATCGGCCTGTTTAGCCAGTTGCACGACGAGGGGCAGACGATCATCATGGTCACCCACGAGGAAGACGTCGCCCAGCACGCCAGGCGCATCGTGCGCATGCGCGACGGCAAGGTGTACTCCGACCTGCCTGCGCACCAGGACGAGACCAACCGGGCGGCGGTGCTGCTGCATCGCGGCGCGGAGCGTGAGGACGCAGCGGAATCTGACATCGCGCCGCAGGCCGAGCCCGGCTCGCCGCACGGGCCGGTGGTGAGCCGTGTTGGCCACGGGCGCTCCCTGGGGGTGCGGCCATGACCATGCTGCTTTGGCCTCTGTCACTGCTCCGTCTTCTCCTGCAAAGCATGGCCCTGGCGACCGGCCAGATCTGGGCCAACAAACTCCGCTCCATCCTCACGACGCTGGGCATCATCATCGGGGTCGGCGCGGTCACCGCAGTCATCTCGGCGCTCACCGGGCTCAAGACGTTCGTGCTCGACGAGTTTCAGACGCTTGGCACCAACAAGATTTTCGTCTGGCCCGATCGACCTGAGAGCGGCCGCTTCGCCAACGCTTCGTGGCGCGTCATCCGCTTTCAGCCCGACCAGTTCGACGGCTGGAAGCAGGAGTGCTCGAGCATTGAGGCGCTGACGCGCATGCAGGAGGTGCGCGGCGACATCCGCTACGGCGACAAGGTGCTCGACGGAGCGCGCATCACCGGCATCGAACCCGACTGGCACACCATCGAAAATCGCTACGTCACGATCGGCCGCCCATTTTCCGTCACCGATCAGGAGCGATTCGAGCAGGTGTGCATCATCTCGACTGATCTGCGCGATCAGTTGCGGCTGGACCGCGACTGCACGGGTCAGTCTATTCTGATCAGCGACCGGCGCTTCACCGTGGTCGGGCTCGTCGAACCGAATCCGCAGTCGGCGTTCGGGTTTGACGGCTCCAATTCCCGGGCCGAAGTGTTCATTCCGTTCAGCACGTCCTGGCGAATGGGCGACGGCTGGATGCAGGTCATGGCGGCCAGCAAGTCGCCGGATGTCTCGCAGGACGCCATGGCGGAACTGCGGGCACTGCTGCGCAAGACGCGGCGCCTGCAGCCCCAGGACCCTGACACCTTCGGCGTCGCGGCCATGCAGGATGTCATCGATTCGTTTCAGAAGATGTCATTCGTCATCTCCCTGATCGCCTTCGGCATCGTCGCGATTTCGCTGGTTGTCGGGGGCGTGGGGATCATGAACATCATGCTGGTGTCCGTCTCCGAACGCACGCGCGAGATCGGCCTGCGCAAGGCGGTCGGGGCGAGGCCGTCGGCGATCATGCTGCAGTTCCTCGTCGAGGCCGTCATGCTCTGCTTCCTGGGCGGCCTGTTCGGGCTGGCGGCTGGGTGGGGCATCACCTTGGTGCTCGTGACGGCGGCGAATCTTGAAAAGGCCCGCATTCCTCTTTGGGCCATGCTGCTTTCGTTCGGCTTCGCCGCGCTGGTGGGCGTGGTGTTCGGCATGTTTCCGGCCATCAAAGCGGCTCGACTTGATCCCATCGAGGCTCTCCGTCATGAATGAACCGGTTGTGCTGCGGCGGCTGCGCGCCGCCTGCCTCGTCCTGCTCGCCCTGGCCACTGTGTCCATCGCGGGCTGCGACAGCCTGCTGCGCGACGGCCGGCCGCGCGTGACGATCGATCCCGACCGCCTGCGCTCCATCGAGCCGCTCAGACTCCCCGACCTGGCCAGGTCGTCGCAGACGGTGGAAGAGGCGCGCGAGGCGTTCGCGCAGCGCCCGCCGGCGCTCGACGAGCCCAGCGAGGCGGCCGAAGTGCTGTCCCTCTCGATCGAGGAGTGCCGCGCCCTGGCGCTGCAGTACAACCTCGACCTGGGCGTCGCGCTGCTCAATCCCACGATCACGCGCGAGAACATCACGCAAGAGGAAGCCCGGTTCGAGTCGCTCTTTTTTGCCAACATCCGCCAGTCCGTCTTCGATCAGCCGACCGACACGAGTCTGAACGGATCGAGCGTCAAATCGCTCAACGGCGACGTCGGCGTGCGCATTCCGCTGCACACCGGCGGGATCATCACGCTCGATCTGCCGCTCAATCGCACCGAGACCGACAACCAGTTCGCGACGCTCAATCCGTCCTTTTCATCCGACTTCTCTGCTTCGATCAGCCAGCCGCTGCTTCGCAACGCCGGCGTGCGAACGAACACGCACGCGATCCGCGTGGCGATCTACCAGTCGCAGATCAGCGAAGCGCGGACCAAACTGGAAGTAATCCGCGTCGTGGCGGACGTCGATCGCGTGTACTGGCGACTGTACGCAGCGCAGCGCGAACTCGAGGTGCACGAGCAGGAGTACGACCTGGCCGTGGCTCAGTTGCAGCGGGCCCAGCGGCGGGTGAAGGCGGGCGATGCAGCCGAGGTCGAGATCGTGCGGGCCGAGGCGGGCGTCGCGCAGCGCGTGGAGGCGATCATCATCGCCCAGAATGCCGTGCGCGATTCCGAGCGGCTGCTCAAGCGCGTGCTTAACAAGCCGGGGCTGGGCATGGAGACGCCGACGGTGATCGAACTGGCGACGCAGCCGAACCCGATCCGATACGAACTCGAACCGATTGAACTGGCCAACAACGCGCTGGACTCGCGCATGGAGATGCTCGAACTCGAACTGCTCATCGCGCAGGATTCGAGCAGCATCGATTTCGCCCGCAATCAGAAGCTGCCGCTGGTCACGCTGGACTATCGCTACAACGTCAACGGTCTGGGCGCCTCGTTTGGCGACTCATTTGATGTGCTTGGCGATAAGAATTTCGAAGATCACATCGTCGGCCTGAGCGTCGAGGTGCCGCTGGGCAATGCCGCCGCGATCAGCCGCTACAACCAGGCCGTGTACGAGCGCGTGCAGCGGCTGGCGACGAAAGAGCAGCGGCGGGCGCAGATCATCAACGAAGTCTTCAACGCGCTGGATCAACTGGACGCGAACTGGCAGCGCGTGCTCGCGGCGGGACGCAGCGCATTGCTCGAAGCCCGCCTGCTTGAGGCCGAGCAGCGCCAGTTTGACCTCGGCCTGCGCACGTCCACGGACGTGCTCGACGCCCAGGCCAGGTACGCCAATGCCCGCAGCGCCGAGATCCGCGCCCTGGCCGAGTACCAGATCGCTCAGGTGGATATCGCCTTTGCGACGGGCACGCTGCTCGGATCGGCCCAGGTGCGCTGGGAACCGGTGGTTCCCGATGTGCCCGAACTCCGCTGACCGTCCTGCCCAAATCGAGGAAGTTGACCCGGTTGCGGCCCCTGTGAGCCGTTGATACAGTGTCGCCCAAATGTCAAAAGCGAGGACGACAATGAGCGAAGTGAAATCGATCGTGGTCATCGGCGCCGGCACCATGGGCTCGGGCATCGCGCTCACCGCTGCGATGAGCGGCCTTTTGGCGTTTCAGGTTGATGTGGCCCAGCCTGTGCTCGACCGGGCCCTGGCGAGCCATAAGAAGATCCTCGGCCGCAACGTCGAAAAGCAGCGCATGACGCAGGCCGAGGCCGACGCCACGATGGAGCGCCTCACCTACACCACGAGCCTGAGTGATGCGCGCGAGGCTGACTGGGCAGTCGAAGCCGTGCTCGAAAAGGCCGACCTCAAAAAGACCGTGTTTGGCCAGATGGTCGAGGTACTTCGGTCCGATGTCGTGCTGGCGACCAACACATCATCGATCTCGATCACGCAGATCGCCGCGTCCGTCGGCGCGCACGCGCCGCGCGTCATCGGTATGCACTTCTTCAACCCGGTGCCCGTCATGAAACTCGTCGAGGTCATCAAAGGCCTGGCGACGAGCGAAGAGACGACCGCCCGCACCATCGCCCTGGCGCAGAAGATGGGCAAGACACCGGTTCCAGCGAACGATCGCGCCGGCTTTGTAAGCAACCGCGTGCTCATGCCGCTGATCAACGAGGCCTTCTATGCCTGGATGGAGGGCGTGGCCGAGCCCGAGCACGTCGATGAGATCATGAAACTCGGCTGCAACTTCCCCATGGGTCCGCTGCGGCTGGCCGACTTCATCGGCCTGGACGTGTGCCACGACATCATGATGGTCCTGTACCACGAACTGGGCGATCAGAAGTACTTCCCGTGCCCGAGACTTCGCCAACTCGTGACCGCCGGGCGGCTTGGCGACAAGAGCGGCCGGGGCGTTTTTGACTACGGAAAGAAATAGGCTCATTCCATAGTTTTTGCTGGACAGCGAAGCCGGGCTCTGTTATCTTGTGCCGCAGCCTTGGATGACTCATCATCCTGAGAGGAGGCGCATGAGGTACGCACCGGTCGTGATATCGGGTCTCATTGCGGCGGCGCTGGGCGCCGCGCTCTGGGGCATCATCGGCTACTACCTGCACCTTGAGATCGGCTGGATCGCCATCATCATCGGCAGTGTGGTCGGCATCGCCTGCCAGGCGGCGGCCAAGGATGAGGCCGGAGCCGAGTCGGGCGCCATCGCCGCGGCATTTGCCGTGGCGGCGATCATCGGCGGCAAGATGGCCATGACCTATGCCGCCCTCGGCCGGCTGGGGCCGGATGAAGAAGTCGCGATCAGTTGCGTCGCCGACCAGATTCTCTACGAACACTCGCGCCAAGGCCGCAACTACATCTTTCCGACAGGTGTCGTCCCCGACGAGGCGGTCGGGAGCGAGGATTACCCGCCCGAACTGTGGCGGCAGGCGGAAGAGCGCTGGGCGACGTACGCGCCGCACGAGCGGGCGAACATCATGGCCTGTCCGGCGCTGGCCAATCCGGATTTCGTAGTCTCAAGCATCGCGAACGGCGTGATTGAGGAGTGGAACGAGTCGGGCAAGACCATCCGCTGGCCGGGAGGGCAGGAGCCGGAGTACGCCGAACGCGAAGAACACTACCCGACGGAAATCTGGAAGGAAGCAACCGCACGGTGGGAAGGGCTCGACGATGCGGGGCGAGAGCAGCACATCGCCGAACTCATCGAGTATTCGCAGTCCGTAACCGCGAGCGCGTGGAACGACGTTTTCTGGTATGTGTTCAAGTCGACCTTCGGCGTTCTGGACATCGTTTTCATCGGCATCGGCCTGCTCGCGGCCTTCAAACTGGGAGCCGGCCTCACCACGAGTTGATTCGCTGCGGGTGCGCGGCCAAGATGAACGGCCATGGCCGCCGATCTCGTTGATGTCGATCTGTCCGGCACAGTAAGCGTTCTCACGCTGAATCGACCCGAGCAGCGCAACGCGCTGACGTCCGGGATGATGAGCCGCATGATCGATGCGCTCGAGGAAATCGCCTCCGGCGATGGGGGCGTCGTGCTTCTCCGCGGCAACGGCCCCTCGTTCTGCGCTGGCTTCGATCTCGCCGACGCGGTTGCTCAGCCGGGTCTCATGGGGCGGTACATCGAGCAACTTGGCGCCATCGCGCGCGCTTTGCGCCGCGTGCCTCAGGTCGTGGTGGCCGCGGTTCAGGGCGCCGCGCTGGCTGGCGGGTGCGCCATCGTGTCTGCGTGCGACTTCGTCGTCGCTTCGCCGCAGTCGCAGTTCGGCTATCCCGTGCATCGCATCGGAGTGTCGCCCGCCGTGAGCATTCCCACGTTGCGGCAGTTGATCGGCGACGGTCGCTGTCGCTCGATGCTCATGGGCGGCCAGATCATCGACGGGGCTGAGGCAGCGCGGCTCGGGCTGGTTTCGCACCTCTTGCATGCCGGGACGGGAATCGATGATGCGGCCCGGCGCTTGTGCGAGTCACTGGCCGGCAAGGGCCAGGTCGCGCTGCGAGCCACCAAGCGGTGGATCAGTGAACTCGACGGCTCGCTCGAAGATGCGCCGTTTGAGCGGTCTACCGCGGCCTCTGCTGCGGCGGCCGTCGAGCCGGAGGCTCAGCGCCTCGTGCAGGCGTTCTGGAGCCTTCGGCGCGATCTTCGCTGAGTGTCGTTGCGGTTTCGTGTCGCGCCCATGACCCCTAGAATGGCCCGCATGTCCGATCTGGTTCAAGTCATTCAGCACGAAAACGGCGCCGTTGCCGAGCTGCGCCTCTATCGCCCCGAGGCGCGAAACGCGCTGAGCAGAGACTTACTCAGCGAAGCGCGGCAGGCGCTGGCGCCGCTCGCCGCCTCCGAAGACGTGCGCGTCATCATCATCAGCGGGGAAGGCAAGGCGTTTTGCGCCGGGATGGATCTGAAGGCCCTGCTCAAGGACCCGCCGGCAATGGGCGAACTGCTCATGCTCATCAGTCTGCTGCTGCGCGAGATCCGCCGGGCGCCCAAGCCCACGATCGCCTGCGTGCAGGGTGCGGCGGTGGGGGGCGGCTGCGGTCTCATGTCGGTCTGCGACTTCGCGTTCAGCCACGCCGAAGCGCGCATCGGCTATCCCGAAGTCGATCTCGGCGTGTGCCCTGCGGTTGTTGCGCCATGGTTGGTGCGCAAACTTGGCTCTGGTCGCGCGAGGCAGGTCCTGCTCGCGGGCGGGACCATGGCCGGTCAGCGCGCGCTCGAACTCGGTCTCATCACGCACCTAGTCGACCGTGAGTCGCTTGAGAGCGAAGCGCTTCAGTTCGCTGCAGCGCTGGCAAAGGGCGGCCCGCGCGCCATGGCGGTCACCAAGAACTGGCTCAACGAACTCGACGGCTCGATGGAGGATGACGTCCTCGACAAGGCCGCGCGCATCTCCGCGGAGATCGTCCAGGGCGAGGAAGCGCTCACCCGCCTCGGCAAACTGTTCGGTGCGGGCGATTGAGGCCAGAAGCAGCGGAGGAATCGTGAACACCCACGGCGAGCGGCTCGAGACACGGTGCGACCGATCGGGGGTGAACCCGAATTGCATCGTTCTCGCCGGCTGCGGCGCCCGGGCGGAATTGCTCAGGCGCGCGCTCGCCGGGCACTGGCGATTCGCATCGCCGGACGACGCGAGTCCGGCCCCGGCCGGCGCGATCTACATGGAGGCCGCCGGCGAGGCGCGCTACGAGCAGCTCGCAGCCCTGCGGGCCATCAGCGCCATCGCGCCCGACGACGCCGTGATCATCTCCACCTCCCCGGTTCTCGCCCATGGCGAGATCGCCGGCAGCGTCACCCATCCGGCCCGGCTCATCAGCCTTGTGCCGCCATGGACCGCACACGCCAGTACATGCGAAATCATTCCCGGCCCGAAAACGTGCGAAGCGACGCGGCAGACGGCCTGGGGCCTCGCTCGCGAAGCCGGCTGGAGCGTGCTGGTCGAGCAAGGCGGCGGCCCCAGCGCGCTGACGCGCCTGCAGGGCAGCGTCCTGATCGAGTCCTGGAACCTGGCCAGACGGACCGGCCGACCGGCCGAGGTGGATCGCTCCGCGCGTGCGGCTCAACTGCCCTGGTCGCCGCTTCGCGAGATCGATCGCATCGGGCTGCGCCGGCTGGCTCAGGCGTTTGGTCGCGCTGAGCAAGCGGTTGGCATCGAGAGCATCTACGCGTCAGACGCGTCTGACGAACTCTCAGCGGCGTTCGCGGCGAATTGCGGAAATGACCTTATTGCGGCGGGGGTGCGGGAGGGATATTTCTTACACAGCGCCATGCAGGCCGCAGCAACGCTTCTGAACGACGGATTGCTGGAGGATCGATCCCTCCTTCGCCGGGCGCTCGTTGCCGCGTTCGGCCGCTCGCTTGCCCGCCGACTTTCAAGCGCGCCGTTGGCGCGATATGCTGACGAGACCCTCGGCGCGTCATTGACTTCGCCGAATCGATCGGATTGACAAGGCGATTTTCTGCGGGGTCGCGCCCACTTCGTGCCTGCACGTGCGCAGGCGGACCGAAAAGGAGCAATCATGGCCACCAGTTCGTTGAGCAGCATGAAGGGAATCTCCGAAAAGGATCGCAAGCAGATCCGCCAGGCGGAGGAGATGCTCGGCCCCGATCCCGAAACCATGGGGCTGGTCAAGAACTTCTTCTGGGGCAACATCCGCGAAGAACTCGCGTTTCCCTATCCCGCCGTCAGCGCCGAGGAAACCGCGCGCTGCGACCAGTTGCTCGCCGAACTTGACGACTACCTCAAGAACGAACACCCGGCAGTGCAAATCGATCGTGACCAGGAGATCCCGCAGTGGTGCATCGACCGTCTCTTTAAGATCGGCGTGCTTGGGATGATCATCCCCAAGGAGTATGGCGGCGGTGGATACGGCGTGACCAGCTACAACCGCGCCCTTGAGCGCATCGGGCAGAGCTGCGGCTCGACCGCCGTGCTCGTTTCCGCCCACCAGTCCATCGGCTGCAAGGCGGTCGTGCTCTACGGCAGTGAAGAGCAGAAGCGCCACTGGCTGCCGCATCTGGCCAACGACATGCTTTCGGCCTTCTGCCTCTCTGAGCCGAACGTCGGCTGCGACGCCGGCGGCCAGGAGACGACCTGCCGACTGAGCGAAGACGGCAGCCACTACATCCTCAACGGCGAGAAGAAATGGGCCACGTCGGGCGCGCTCTCGGGCATGTTTACCGTGATGGCCAAGCAGCCGATCACCGATCCCAAGAGCGGCAAGGTCAAGGAGAAGGTCACCGCGCTCATCGTCACACCCGACATGCCCGGCGTGGACATCTTCAGCCGCAATCGCAGCAAGTGCTCGATCAGAGGCACTTGGCAGGCGCGCATCCGCTTTACCAATGTCAAGGTTCCCCGCGCCAACCTGCTCCACCAGGAGGGCCGCGGTCTCAACGTCGCGCTGACCTGCCTGAACTACGGCCGGTGCACGCTGTCGGCCGGGATGCTCGGGGGCGCCCGCGCGGCCTACCTCCAGGCCGGCAAGTGGGCCCAGACGCGCTTCCAGTTCGACCGGCCCATCGGCGATTTCGAACTCGTGCAGGAGTACCTGCTCGACATGGCTTCGTTCGTCTACGCCATGGATGCCGTGCTCTATCTCACCACGGGCATTCTCGACCGCGACGATCCGGATGTGATGCTCGAAACGGCGATCTGCAAGATCTTCTGCTCTGAGTGGGGCTTCCGCACCGTCGATCGGGCCGTGCAGGTCATGGGCGGCGAGTCGCAGATGACCGAGAACTACATCGAGCGCATCTGGCGCGACAGCCGCATCAACAGCATCGTCGAAGGCGCCAACGAAGTCATGCACTCGTTCGTGTTCGCCTACGGCAGCAAGCAACTCGGCGAGTATCTCATCAATGTCAAGGACAACGCGCTCAAGCCCGGCTTCTGGGGCGCAGCGACGAAGATCGGCGCCGAGATGTTCCTGGGCCTGCGGTCGGCGGCTCCCTCGGTCACGCGCCTGAGCCCGCAACTCGTCGAACACCAGACCACGTTCGAGAACAACGTCCGCGAATTCTCGCACCAGGTCAAGCTCATGATGAAAGAGCACGAGGAGAAGATCATCTCGCGCGAGTGCACCCAGAAGCGCCTGAGCATGTGCGCCCTCTATCTCTACGCCTCGGCGGCCGTGCTCAGCCGGCTTGATCGCACGCTGCGGTCGAACCACGACGCCGGCGAAGTGGAATACGAGATGGCCGCGGGCGGCTACTTCCTCAAGCACGCCGACCTGCAGATTCGCGACGAGATCCGTCACTTGCGCGACAACATCGACGAGACGCTGCGATCGTCGATTCCCGTGATCCGCAAGTTCATCGACGGCCTGTCCAACGACCAGTTCGCGATCCCGGAGAAGTCGCCCAACGCCCGCGGAACCGGCCGCGAAATGAAGCAGGACGGCATACCGCAGTTCGGCAGCGGATCGCTCACTGGTGAACAGGTCCGGAACGCCTAGACTGATGACGCTCGCTCCACCGTTTCGAGCGGGTGCGGCTGATCAACGACGATTGCAGAGGAGTTTGGGATGGTCTTCGAACGCATGGCCAATCGCGGACACGAGCGGGTGCTCTTTGTGCAGAATCGCCCCGCCGGGCTCCGCGCCATTATCGCCATTCACAGCACCACGCTTGGCCCGGCGCTGGGCGGGGTGCGGCGATGGCATTACGCGTCCGAAGATGATGCGCTCGAGGATGTGCTGCGCCTGAGCGAAGCGATGACCTACAAGGCGGCGGTGTCGCACCTGCCCATGGGCGGGGCCAAGAGCGTGATCATGCTCGATGCCGCCCGGGCCGAGCCGCGCGAGGTCGCCGCCCGCGCCATGGGCCGCGCCGTCGATACTTTGCGCGGCGACTACATCGCCGCCGAAGACGTCGGAGTCGATGAGCAGTACATTGACTGGATGGCCGAAGAGACCCGCTTTGTCATGGGAGGCGAGAAGAAATCGCGCGGCGGCGATCCGTCGCCGCACACGGCGCGCGGCGTCGTCAACGGCATGCTCGCCGCCATGCGATTCCTCGGCCAGGATCCCACCTTCAAGGACAAGACCATTGCCATTCAGGGGATGGGGCACGTCGGCTGGAATGTGGCCCGGATCGTGATCGGCGAGGGCGCCAGCGTCAAAGCCGCCGATATCTCGCCAGACCGCCTCGATCTCGCCAAGCAGCAGCTGGGCGTTGAGGTCGTCAATGTCGATCACATCCTCGCCACGCCTTGCGACATTCTCTGCCCCTGCGCTCTGGGCGGCGTAATCAACGGTACCAACATCGCCGACATCCAGGCGCCCATCATCTGCGGGGCCGCCAACAACGTGCTCGACGATCCGTTTGAGGATTCATCCGCACTGATGGCGCGCAACGTGCTCTACTGCCCCGACTTCGTCGTCAACGCCGGTGGATTGATCCAACTCGCCGGACTCTGGCTCGAGTACACCGCCGAGCAACTGGCGCGAAAGATCGCCGACATCGAGTCGACCACGCTCAAGATTCTCGATCGCGGGCGCACGCTGCAGTCCAACCATGCCGCAGCGGTGGACTACGCTCGCAGCGTGATCGACAATGGCATTCCGAACCAGCCGGCCCGGGGAACGATTCATGCCGGTTGAGAAGGTCTACAGCGCGACCATCGAGCGCATTTCCATCCTCGACGAGAACGGCAAATTCGACGCCAAACTCGGCAAGGACATCATTCCGCTCGACGACACCGTGGCGCTCTACGAGCACATGACGATCTGTCGCGAGTACGACATGGTCGCGTTCAAACTCCAGCGCTCAGGCCGCATGGGCACCTACCCGCAGAACTGGGGACAGGAGGCCACCAGCACTGGCGCGGCATATGCCATGGACGACCGCGACTGGTTCGTTCCGGCCTACCGCGAGAACGCCGGAATGTTCTGGCGCGGTCTGCCCATGGAGTACGTCTTCTGGCACTGGATGGGGGATGAGCGCGGCAACAAGATCCCCGACGGCATGCGGACGCTGCCGCTCTCCGTGCCCATCGGCACGCAGATGCTCCACGCCTGCGGTCTGGCGTGGGCCGGAAAGTATCGCGACGACGGCTCAGCGGCTGTCACGTTCTTTGGCGACGGAGGCAGCAGTGAGGGCGACTTTCACGAGGCGATGAACTTCGCCACCACGCTTGAACTGCCCGTCGTCTTCTTCTGCCAGAACAACGGCTGGGCCATCTCCACGCCCCGCAAACGCAACGTCGGCGGCGAAACGGTCGCCCAGCGCGGCCTCGCCTATGGGGCACATTGCGTGCAGGTGGATGGCAACGACATCTTCGCCGTCGTCAAAGTCGTGCGCGAGGCGCTCGATCGGGCCCGCAACGATTTCAAAGTGACGTTCATCGAGGGCGTGACGTATCGCATGGGCGATCACACCACCGCTGACGACGCCAGGCGCTACCGCGACCCCAAGGAACTCGAAGCGTGGACGAAGCGCGACCCGCTGACGCGCCTTCGAATGTACCTGCAATCGCAAAGCGCGTGGGACGATTCGAAGCAGCAGGCGCTCGAGGCCCGTGCGAAGGAACACGTCAGCGGAGTGGTCGCCCGCGCGGAAGGCATCGCCAAGCCGGACGCCTCAGACATCTTCAACTACACCTTCGCCAAACCGCCCGCGACACTCGCCGAGCAGCGCGAGACAATGCGCACGAATTCGCTTTCGCTGCGCGACCAGGTTCAGCCGGCATAGCGCGTCGGGTCAGGCACGCGCGCCTGCTCAAATCCCTGCCGCCGCAGCAGGCAGGAATCGCAGTGCCCGCATGCGAGCATCGGCGCCGGCGGGTTGTAGCAACTGGTCGTCAGCGCGTAATCAACGCCCAGGCGCGTGCCCGTGCGGATGATCTCCGCCTTGCTCATCTCGATAATCGGCGTATTGACGTGCAGGCGCCGACCTTCAACGCCGGCCTTTGTCGCGAGGTTGGCCACGTTCTCGAAAGCGCTGACGAACGCCGGCCGGCAGTCGGGATAACCCGAGTAATCCACTGCATTGACGCCGATGAAGACGTCAGAGGCGCCCAGTGTCTCCGCGTATGCGATGGCGAGCGAGAGCAAGACGAGGTTCCGCGCGGGCACATAGGTGACAGGAATGGCGCTGCCAATCTCATCCACGCGCTCATGCGTGGGCACATCGATTTCAGCGGTGAGCGCCGAGCCGCCAAAGGCGCGCAGATCGACGGCGACTGTTTTGTGGTCGATGGCGCCCAGCGCACGGGCAACCCGGTCGGCACATTCCAGTTCGAAGCGGTGCCGCTGTCCATAGTCGATGCTCAGCGCATGGCACATAAAGCCGTCGCGGCGCGCGATCGCGAGCACCGTGGCGCTGTCGAGTCCGCCTGAGAGCAGAACGACAGCTCTGTCCTGAGTTCCGTCAGACGGTTCGCGGTTCGGCTTCGGCGTCGCTGGCATCTGGCGATACGATATGGCCGATGACCACGCCGCACCCGTCAGGCAATCTCCCCGACTACACAACCGCGCTGTCCCAGGCGCTCCAATGCGTCGCGCCCCTCGATCAGATCGAGCCCGTACCGCTCTCGGAAGCCGCCGGGCGAGTGCTGGCGGAGGGTGTTCACGCCGATCGAGATTACCCGCCGTTCAACCGCGCGACGATGGACGGCTACGCGGTGCGATCGAGTGACATCGGGCATATTGAGGCGTTCCGCGTGGTGGGCATGGTGGCGGCCGGCTCGGCGCAGCAGCCGCCCATCGCGCCGGGGCAGGCGGCGCGCATTGCAACCGGTGCGCCGCTTCCTCCCGATGCTGACGCGGTGATACCGCATGAGCTGTCCGATCGCGGCGACCCGGTGCGCTTTTCCATCAGCTCGCTCGAGCTTTGGGACAACGTGCACCGGCAGGCGGCGGATGCGAAGGCCGGCCAGGAAGTGCTCAAGCCGGCAACGCTGCTCGGCGCGCCGCATCTGGGAATTCTCGCGACCGTCGGCTGCACGTCGGTGCCGGTTCGCCGGCGGCCCGTGGTTGCGCTGCTGACCAGCGGCGATGAAGTGCTTTCACCCGATGCGCCCCGCGTGCTGGATCACCAGATACGCAACTCGGGCCAGTCGATGCTCCGGGCGCTCATCGAATCCATGGGTGGGCAACTCGGCTCCGCCGCGCACGTACGCGATGAGCAGAACGAGACGGATCGAGCCGTGGCTGAAGCGTTGGTCGATCACGATCTGCTTGTCACCATCGGCGGCATCAGCGCCGGCGAGCGCGACTGCTTCCATGCCGCGTTCGAGGCCGCGGAAGTCAAGACAGTGATCCGCGGCGCGGCAATTCAGCCGGGCAAACCGATTTTCATCGGCTGCGCGGAGCGCGGCGATCGTCGGAGACTCGTCGTCGCGCTGCCGGGCAATCCTGTATCGGTGCTCGCCACGGCGCACCTGTTTCTCTGGCCGATCCTTCGCGTCCTCGCTGGCCTGCCACCAGCGCTGCCCTGGACGAAGGTCCGACTCCGTGCGCCCGTGCGGCCAAACGCTCGGCGTCAGGCGTTCCGACCCGGAGCCTGGAGTCGGCTCGCGGGCGAGGCGGAAGTTCTCGACTGGGCCGGCAGCGGCGATCTCATTCACACTGCCGCTACCGATGGCCTGATCGAGTTGCCGATCCAGGCCGACACCGTCGAATCGGGCGCAGCACTTCGATTCCTGCCGTGGTGCTGGGTCGCTTGAGCACGGTCACTTGGCGGCGTTGGCGGTGGAGCGGCGCGCTGCGGCCACCGGCGTGAGCGTGTCCACGGCCGGCGATTGATCTCCCGAGAGACCGAACGCGGCATGCACGGCTTTGATCGCCTTCTCGCCTTCGCTGCGATTGATGATGCACGAAATCTTGATCTCGCTGGTCGTGATATTGAAGATGTTGATGCCCGCATCGGCCAGAGCCGAGAACATCTTCGCCGCCACGCCCGTGTGGCTGCGCATCCCCAGGCCGACGGCTGAGACGCGCGACAAGCCAACGTCGATGGAGAGTTCGCCGCGGCCGAGTTCCGCCAGCACGCGCTCCATGGCGGGCTTTATGTCCGCCAGGTCGCGATGCTCGACGGTGAAGGACATGTTCATGCCGTGGTTCGACGCTTCATTCTGAATGATGTCGTCCACGTTGATGTCCGCCTGCGCCAGCGCGACGAAGATCGCCGCATCCACGCCGGGCTTGTTGGGCAGGTCGCGCAGACTGACGCGGCCGAGATTCTCCTTGAGCGCGCATCCGACGACCGACGCGTTTTCCATTTCCGGATTCTCCTCGGTGATCAGCGTGCCCGGGTCGCTCTTGCGGCTGTGGCGCACGTGGATGGGCACGCGGTAGCGCTGGCCGAACTGCACAGCCCGGCTGTGCATGACGCCGGCGCCGAGCACCGCCAGTTCAAGCATCTCGTCGTACGAGATGCGATCAAGTTTCCGCGCTTCAGGCACGAGTCGCGGATCGGCCGTGTACACGCCGTCCACGTCGGTGAAGATCTCACAGGAATCAGCAGCCAGAGCCGCCGCCACCGCGACGGCGGTGGTGTCCGAACCGCCGCGTCCGAGCGTGGTGATCTGGCCGTCTTCGGTCACGCCCTGGAATCCCGCGACGATGACGACCCGGCCGGCGTCGAGTTCGCGCATGATGCGGGCCGTATCGATGCTCTGGATTCTGGCCCGCGTGTGCGATTCGGTCGTCCGGATTCCCGCTTGGGCGCCGGTGTGGCTGATCGCCGGCACGCCGAGTTGATTCAACGCCATGGCCAGCAGGGCAATCGAGACCTGTTCGCCCGACGAGAGGAGCATGTCCACCTCGCGGCGAGGGGGGTTGGCGCTCACCGCGTCGCCAAGGCGGACGAGTTCATCGGTAGTGTGGCCCATGGCCGAGACGACCACGACCACCCGGGTTCCTTGGGACCGAACGTCGGCGATGCGCTGGGCGACGGCGAGGATCAGATCGGGGTTGGCAACGGACGTCCCGCCGAATTTGAGTACGCTCAGTCCCATAAACCGCCCCTTCGGGCCTGCCCGCAGGTCCGGAAAGCGTGAAGAATATGCGGCAAATCGACACAAATATTGCCTCCAAAGCACTTTTCCACTTCCGTTGGGGCGGAACTGCGGTTATATTTCAGCGTCCAGATCAGGGGGAACTACTGTGCGAGCGGGATTCACGCTGCTGGAGATGCTGATTCTCATGGCGCTGACGGCGCTGCTGGTGAGCATTCTCACCCCCAGCCTGTCAAGCAGCCGTTCGAGCGCGCGCAACATCGAGTGCATGAACAACTTGCGCCAGATCGGCACGATGCACTTCGACCCGCTTTCCAAGCTCGATTCATGGGGCCTTTCGGCTTACGACCTGCCAAGTTCCGGTGGATCGTCGCCAGAGCAGACCGGAGGCCACGGCAGCAGCGGCCCGCCGCCGATACGCCGCGTCGAGGGCGATTCCCGCCTCGGGGGCGCCGTCAACATCCAGCGGCTTGAACAGCAGGCTCCCGAACCGCCCGCCTACTGGAAACTGACCTGCCCCGAAGCCGTTCGCACCGAGGTGAACAGCTACGGCATGTACTATCGAGTCGTCGGCGAGCGGTTTTCCGTCTATTCGACCTCGCGCGACATCATCTTCGGCTGCAGCGACTTCAAAATCGTCGATGTTGCCCAGAATTTCGCCTTCCGGCACCTCAGCAAGGCAAACTTCTACTTCGGCGACCACCACCTCGATTCGCGCACGCCTGAAATGTTCACGCGCACCCAGTGGATGGAAAATTCCTTCCGAGGCGGCGGCAACGGCGGCGGAAACTGACCTCCGCCCTGCGCGACGGACCTCCATCAGAACGTTCGGCACTCCCTCAGCTGGCGCCGGGTCAACCCGCGCCCCGCATCGGTCGATAACCATACCGGCGGCCGCGATTCGGCCGCCCAGGCTGGAATGGACTCGACACCGGCGGCGGTATGCTCATTCAGATCACACTTTGCGCACTGGCTCAAGTGGCGGCCGCGTCCTCGCCACCGTCCACGCTGCCCCTGCGCTGGTCCACGCTTGACTCAATGCCGCTGCCGGTGTTTGAAGCCGGCGCCGGAGTGAGCGACGACTGGCTCGTCATCAGCGGAGGCTTCGACGGGCAGCTCGACGCTACACCGGCCATTCAGATCCGACACGAATCGCGCGGCTGGCGGCCGATCGGGACGCAACTGGCCGAGCCCCGCGCCCGACATACGCAGACGACGCTCCCCGATGGCCGGATTCTCGTCGTCGGCGGCGTCCAAGGCTCGCTCCGGCCCGACGCATCGACGCCTCCCGCCGCCCTGGCCAGCGCCGAGGTGTTCCACCCCCTGATGGCCGGCTCGGAGTTTATCTCGCTCGGCGAACCGCTCACTGGACATACGGCGCATCTGTTGCCCGACGGCCGCGTGGCGGTCGTTGGTGGATCGTGGGTGCGCCTTTTCGAGCCGCAGGTCGGCGCTTTCACTGAGGCCATCCGCCTGCAGCGTCCGCGCCGCGATCACTGCAGCGTGCTCTGGAACCGCACGGTGTATCCCGATCCGTCGCCCCTGCTGGCGGATGGCTTGGAAGAACGCGAATTCGAAATCGTCGAGCAGGAGTTGTCGATCGACCAGACTCCGACGGCTCGCGGCGCGAGCATCGGCGCCACCATGGAGCCGCGGAAAGTGGTTGTGCCCAAGGAGCATCACGAACCGACCTACCCGTCCCGGCTCGTCGTGCTGATCATCGGCGGCGAAGGCGAGGGCACGGTTGAAGAAGTCGATCTTACGGAGAGGGTCAGTCGCGTCTGGTCGACGCAACTGCCCAGCGCCACCGCGCGCGGATGCGCCGCGGCGGACGCCGACGGGCGCATCCTGCTCATCGGCGGGGAGAGCAGCGAGACTGGCGAGTCGTTGGCTGCATCGTGGTGGCTCGATTCGCACGAGACCATCACTCCGGGGCCGGAGTTTCAACTGACTGGCGGTGTCGCAGCGGCTTCGTGCTTTGTCGATGCGATCGACGGAAGCATCGTCATGTTTGGCGGCGAATCGCGCCGCGCCGACGCCATCGCCTCCGTGACCACCGGCCGGATGATCCGGCGCGGCGGCGCACGCCTCTTCGCGCTGCCGCTGCCTCGCGAGGCAGCGCCATTCAGCCGGCGGCAGTGGATCCGGCTCGACGAGCGCCGGGTGGCGGCGGTGGGGGGATATCGCTTTCTCGATGCCGCTGCGGCGCGACACGAGCAGGTCGCGCCGGGTGTGCATCTGCGCGGCGTCATCGACGTCGTGCGATTGCCTTCGCCTATCGGCGGCGATTGAACCGCCAGCCGACTCACGTCCAGGTCGTGACGGGTTCGCTCCCATCCGCCGCGTCGGGCGAGTTGGCGTTCGCTCCCGGATGGCCGTTGCGGCTGCCCGTGGAGAAGTGCTCGCCCTGCCAGCTGGCGGGGTACTTCGAGTCGTCGAGATCGAGCGCCGCTCTGGTCGGAAACAGCGGGCGGAATGTATCGCACATGACCGCCAGTTCGTTGGTGAACTTGGCGCCGAGACTCTTCTCCACCGTGCCGGGGTGCGGGCCGTGGGGGATGCCCTGCGGATGCGCCGTGATGGAGCCGACTTCGATCCCCTTGCGCGCCTTGTAATTGCCCTCGACGTAGTAGAGAACTTCGTCCGAGTCGAGGTTGCTGTGGTTGTAGGGCACGGGGATCGCTTCGGGGTGCCAGTCGAGCAGGCGCGGGCAGAACGAGCAGATGACGAAGTTGTGGGCTTCGAACGTCTGGTGGATCGGCGGGGGCATGTGCAGTTTGCCCGTGATGGGCGCGAAGTCGTCGATGTTGAAAATGTACGGGTAGTAGCAGCCGTCCCAGCCCACGATGTCCAGCGGGTGGTACGAGTAGGTGTACGAATGCACGCAGTCGCGCGCTTTGATGCGCACTTCGAACTCGCCGCGCTCGTCATAGGTCAGCGGCAGTTGAGGCAGGCGCAGGTCGCGCTCGCAGTAGGGCGCGTGCTCAAGAAACTGCGCCGTCTTGTTGCTCAGATAGCGCGGCGGCGGGAGGATGTGCGATCCGTTGGCGGTCTCGATGCAGAGGAATCGCGGGTGCGGCTCGTCCTTGCTCTTCGGTTCATCGAACACCATGCGATACACGATGCCCTTGGGAATGATGATGTAGTCCTTGGGCCCGAACTTGAGCGTGCCGAAACTCGTGTAGAGTGTGCCGCTGCCGTAATGGATGAACAGGCACTCGTCGCCCTGACCGTTCTTGAAGTGGTAGTCCATCGGGTCCCTGGGCACGCAGATGGACATCTCGCAGTCGGCATTGCCGAACAGCACCACGCGCCCGGTGACTGGATCGCCCTTGGGCTCCATCGGCATCGTCTTGAGGTGGCGCATGCGCATGGTGTCCACCTCGACGTACTCGGGCTTCGTCGAGTAGAGCGTTTTCCACCCGGACACTTGGGTGGGAGGATGGATGTGGTACATGGTGGACGTCGGCCCGACGAAGCCCTCTGTGCCGAAGAGCTCTTCGGAGTAAAGCGCGCCATCAGGGCGGCGGAACTGCGTGTGGCGGGCCTTGGGCAGCTCGCCCAGTCGCGTGTAAAAAGGCATGGCGGTCTCCACGGGTTGAAGCGTGCTTCTGAAGTTCGAAATTATACCGAACGGCGTTGCTCGCGCGCCCGGTCGAGCAGCCCGGCCCACAAGTGGGCGCTACGCCGCAGGTCATTGCGCCAAGGCGATTCCGAACCCGTTGCCTGTACCTTCGGGACCGGAGCGAGGCGCATCGGCTTGCGGCCGCGATCGCGGATGGGTTGACGCTACCGCCTGATCTCAGGCTGATACCCCATGGGCGGAGCCTGCCGGAACATCGCGGTCGTCCACCTCGCCCGACCGCTTGTGAAAAAAACCGCAATCAGACTGGACTTTTTGATCTGCTGCCTATGCTTTCATGTCGAGAGCGGCCCGATCGGGTTCACAAGTCATTGAAAACAATTGGCTTAGGAATCCTCTTCCAGAGCGGGCGATCGAAGGTATCCAAGACAAAAACCAAACACGCTCCGAATCCGGGAAAAACTATGGCAACTGTCACGCACGATGGGCAATCTCTCCTCATCGATGGACGCCGCTTTTGGATCGTCAGCGGGACGATCGATTACTTTCGCATCCCGCGAGCGTTGTGGGTTGACCGCATCCGCATGGCGGCGGCGGCGGGTCTGAACACGATCCTCGTCCGCTGCCCCTGGGCGCTGCACGAGCCGCGCAAGGGCGAGTACTACTTCGAAGATCAGGCCGACGTCGCTGCGTTCGTGAAGATGATCAGCGACCATGGGCTCAAGTGCATTCTGCGTCCCGGCCCGTACATCGGCGGCGAGTATGATCTCGGCGGGATGCCTTCCTGGCTTCTGGCCGAGCCGGATCTCAAGGTGCGCCAGGGCACTGCTCCGTTTCTCGAAGCCTCAAGCCGGTACTTTGGCAAACTGCTCAAAGTGCTCTCGCCGTTTTCCGGCCGCTCCGGCGGGCCGATCGTGCTCGTGCAGGTTGAGCACGAGTGGCACTGCGGCAATCAGGAAGCGGCGGACGCGTACCTGCACGAAATCGCGCGCTTTATTCGCGAGCACGATTTCGATCTCCCGCTCGTCAACACGAACAACCTGTGGCAGCGCCGCGAAGAAACGATCGACACCTGGAGCGGTCGCGAGAACTTGCTGATGAATCTGCGCCAACTGCGCGCGATTCAGCCGAACCGGCCGCTCATCGTCGGCGACTACTGGACGGGTCACGTCGACTGCTGGGACGTGCCGCAGACGCCTCCGATGGCGCCCCCGACGCTGATTCACGAACTGGCGCAGGTGCTCGCGGCCGGAGCGCAGTTCAACCTCGCCCCATTCCACGGCGGAACGAACTTCGGCTTTGATGGCGCACGCCTGCCGGGCGCGACCGATCGATTCGTTGCGACTTCGAACGACGGCGGCGCGCCGCTCGGTGAATCGGGCGCCGTCAGGCCGTCGTATCTGGCCGTGCGAAAAATCTGCTTCTTTGCGTCGCAGTTCGCCCGCGTCTTCGCCAATCTCCAGCCTTCGCCCGGCGGCGCCGTGCTCGGCGTCATGCCTGAAAAGAGCGGTCGAAAAGTCAGTCGCCCCGGGTACTCGGTCGTGCATCTCGGCGGGGCGCAGGGCGAGCTCGTCTTCGTGTTCGCCGACGACCACACGCGATCGGACTCGACGACCATACTGCTGCCCAACGGGCGCGCGGTGCCCATTCATTTCGGCGTGCAGCCCGTGGCGTGGTGCCTGCTCAATACCCACGTCGGCGGGCGCGCGAAACTCGATTGGACCAACCTCAACGCATTCGCGGGCAACGGCAAGAACCTGCTCGTCCTCTACGGTCCGGCCGGTTCGCGCGGCCTGCTCAGCATTAATTACAGCGTGATCGAGATCGAAGTGCCGTCGAGCCAGACCCCCGCAATCGAGTTCCACGAGGACATGACCATCGTCGTGTGCAACGAGGAGGCGATCGACTTCACCTACGTGAAGGGCGACACCGCCTACGTGGGCATCGAAGGCTTCGATTCGCAGGGCAAACACATTCCCGCGGGCGCGTGGAGCCAGCACTTCATCATTCAGGGCAGCGGCGAGCACGAGGCGATCCCCACCGAGCCGCCTCCGCGCCGCTCGCCGCGCGCGACCATGACCGAGTGGACGTCGGCGGGCATGGACGACCACATCACGGGCAAAGCGCCCCGCTTCGCCACGATCGACGGCCCGAGCACGCAGGAGCAGTGCGCGGCGGGCTCGGGCTACGGGTTGATTCGCATCGTGAACCACAAGTGGCCCCGCCGCAAGATGAAGATCCTCGCGCCCGGCGCCGGCGACCGGGTGCACCTCTACGTCAAGGGGCAACTCAAGTCAATTCTCGGCTACGGCCCAGGCGCTACCGGCGCCATCGCCGACATCGCGCTGCCGGCCGGCCGCAACGGCACGCTCGTGGCGCTGATCGACAACCTTGGCCGCTTCGCCGGCGGCAACGACATGCACGAAGGAAAGGGCCTGACGCAACACCTGCACGAGATCAAGCCCAAGCGCGTGGGCAAGCCCAAGGTCGTGCCGACGCCGCCGCGCCGGCCGTTTGACGTTCGACCCTACCTCGAGGGTCTTCACAACGGCGACGTGACCACCGGACACGACGTGCAGTGGTCATTCGAACATCGAACCAAGTCGGCGCTCATCGTCGAGATCGGCGGGGCACACACGCCCGCGCTGATCCTGCTCAACGACCAGTGCATCGGCTTCTACTCCGGCCAGACGGGCCGGCCGCTGATCCACCTCGTGCTCGATGAAGCCGGCGGGCTGCGCAAGGGCCGCAACACGTTTCAACTCGCGCCGCTCCACGCAGGCGGCGAGCAGGAACTCGAAAACGCCGTGCGCTTCTACGACTCCAAGTCCGTGCTCACTGACAAGGCGACGTGGTCGTTTGCGAAGTGGGAGCAACCGCGGCCGAACCTGTTCAAGTTGCACGACAAGATTCGAGCGAAGGCGCTCGCCGGGCGGCCGGCGTGGTATCGCACGACCTTCTCGTGCTCGGAGGCGCCGCGGGCTTTGTGGGTCGAACCCAATGGCCTGAGCAAGGGGCAGATCTACCTCAACGGCCGCAACATCGGTCGCTACTTCGTGGCGACGCACACGGGCCAGAAGGTCGGGCCGCAGGAACGCTATTATTTGCCGGAGTCCTGGGTGAAGTACGACGAGCCGAACGAACTCGTCCTCTTCGAGGAGCACGGCCGCGATCCATCCAACGTCAAACTCGTCTACGCCGACTCCGCGTTCTGACGTGAATGTCATTGACGTGCTGCTGGCGGCGCCGGCGAGTCAGCCCCTGGTCGTTCTGAACTCCGGGCGCCTGCATGAGCGCTGGTCGCGCTGGTCGATGGTGGCCCAGCCCGCTGGAGTGTTCAGCCATCGCGCCGGCCGAACCTGCTGGCAGGCCTTCGATGGCGCGTGCGACGCTGCTCCTCGGTTTTCCAATAACCCCCTCATCGATCTGCAGCGGCTCGGCGAGCGCCTCGGTGCGCCGCGCGCCGCCCCGGACGGGGCCGAGCCGGCTTGGCGCGGCGGGTGGATCGGCTACATGTCCTACGAGTTTGGGCAGTCGATCGAGCCGCGGGCCTCGGCCCGGCGCGCCGACAAGCGCTCAAACTGGCCGCTCTACGAGTGGATGTGGTGCCCCGTGGTCTACATGCACGATGCGGCAAGCCATCGGTGGTACCGCGCCGATCTGATGCGCTGCGCCCCCGTCGACGATGAAAACCTTCGCGCATCGCTGGCGCTGGGAGAGCCGACTTTGCCGAGTACCACGGCCCCGCTCGAGCCATGGCGACCAGTGCAGTCGCAGGTGGAGATCGAACAGGCTATCGCCCGGACGATCGAGTACATTCACGCCGGCGACATCTTCCAGGCCAACATCGCGCGCCAGTTCGTATCGCGGCTCAACGTCGGGTCCCGCGAACTGGCCGCGGCAGCCTGGCGGGCAGCGCCGAACTGGTACTCGGCCTACATCGAGTGCGCTGAAGACCGGCAGGTGCTGTCGCTGTCGCCCGAGTTGTTCATCGAAGTGGATCGACGCAGCCGCGACATCATCACGCGTCCACTCAAGGGCACGGCGGGGGCTTCGGCGCAGCGCTCGGCGCTGGAACAGAGCGACAAAGACGAGGCTGAACTCAACATGATCGTCGATCTCATGCGAAACGACCTCGGCCGGGTGTGCGAATTCGGCTCCGTGCACGTGTCGCAGCAGCGGGCGATCGAATCGCACCCGACGGTGCACCACGGCGTGGCGACCATCGAGGGCCGTCTGCGCGAGTCGACTCGACTGCCCGAACTCATCGGCGCTGTCTTTCCCGCCGGCTCGATCACCGGAGCGCCCAAGATCCGCGCCATGCAGATCATCGATGAACTCGAGCCTTTTGCGCGAGGGCCCTATTGTGGCTCGATCGGCTACATCGGCGCCGACCGGATCGCACTCAACGTCGCCATCCGCACGATGACCATCGAAGGCCGGGCGGCGACATACGCCGCGGGCGCGGGGATCGTCGCGGATTCGGATCCGAGCCGTGAGTGCGAAGAGATGGCGGCCAAGACCGCGGTGGTGCAGGGGCTCGCCGCGGCGCCGCGAGGGCCGTTCGCGGAGACGGCGGACGCTGGAAAGGCGCTCACCCATGGCTGAGCGAAGCGGTCCCGGTGACTCACTTGGCGTGGCGATTCGCACCGACATTGTCGAAGCGTTCATCTTCCGCAGAACCGGCGCAGATGGAGTAGAACTGCTGCAACTGCTGCGCCATCGGCGGGCGGCGGTGTCGCCGGCGACCTGGCAGCCCGTGCTCGGCCACATCGAAGCGGATGAAACAGCGATCGACGCCATCCGGCGCGAGGTGTTCGAGGAAACGGGGCTGACACGCGATGCGCGCCTGGGATTGTGGCAGTTGGAACAGGTGCATCCGTTCTACATGGCGGCGATCAACGCCGTGCTTCTGTGCCCGCGGTTCGCCGCGGAAGTGATCTCAGACTGGGAGCCGAAGTTGAACGGCGAACACGAGGCGCACCGCTGGGTGACGGATGCTGAGGTGCGCCGCTGTTTCGTCTGGCCGGGTCAGCGGGCGGCCATCGACGAACTGCGCCGCGACATTCTCGATCCCGACTCGCCGTGTGCGGCACTGCTTCGCATCGAGTGACCAGCCTGCGCACCGGAGGCTATCGTCCAAGGTCATCATCCATAAGTGAGTGCTGAATGAAGCCGATTGCCGCTGCTCCATGTGTCCTGGTCGTTTTCGGCGCCTCGGGCGATCTGACGCGCCGCAAGATCATTCCGGCGCTGTTCGATCTCTTTCAGCGCGGCCAGACGCCAAAGGGCCTGACGGTGCTGGGCGTGAGCCGGACGGAAATGAGCGATGACGACTTTCGCGGACACCTGCGCGAGTGGGCCCAGCGCTTCGCCACGCGGTTCACGGAAGACGAGTGGACGCGCTTCGCCCGGACGATTCACTACTGCGCCGCCGATGGGACAGAGCCCGAGGCGTATCAGCAGATCTCGAGTGACATCGATCGCGCCTCGACCGAGCACGACAGCGGCAACAACATCCTGTTCTATCTCTCGGTCGCGCCGCAGTTGTATGAGCGGATCATCGAGTGCATCAATCAATCCGGCCTGGTCACCGAGGGCAAGCGATGGTGCAGCATCAACCGCGACGCAGCGCCCTGGCAGCGGATCATCGTCGAAAAGCCGTTCGGCGTCGATCTGCGATCGGCGCAGTCGCTGAATCGCGCGCTGGGCCGCGCGTTTGAGGAAGAGTCGATCTACCGCATCGACCATTACCTCGGCAAGGAACTCGTGCAGAACCTGCTGGTCCTCCGGTTCGCGAACACGATCTTCGAACCGCTGTGGAATCGGCGCTACATCCACCACGTGCAGATCACCGCGGCGGAAAAGGTGGGGGTCGAATCGCGCGGCTCGTTCTACGACCGTGCCGGCGCGCTGCGCGACATGATCCAGAGCCATCTCATGCAGGTCCTGGCGCTGGTGGCGATGGAGCCGCCGGGCCGCTACGCGGATACGCACATCCGGCGCGAGAAGATCAAGGTCTCCGATTGCATTCGAGTCGTGACGCCGCAGGAGGCGCCGCTGCGATGCGCGCTGGGGCAATATGGCCCGGGGCTGGGCGGCCAGGTCGCCTATCGCGACATCAAAGGGGTAGCTCCTGAATCGACCACTGAGACCTTCGCCGCGATCCGCCTGGACATCGACAACTGGCGCTGGTCCGGCGTGCCGTTTTTCCTGCGCACCGGCAAGGCGATGGCCCGCAAACTCACGGAGGTGGTGCTGACTTTCCGCGAGCCGCCCATCGACCTGTTCAGCCCCATCTGCGAAGGTGAGCCCGACTGTGTCCGAAGGCCGCCCAATCGCCTGATTATCAACATTCAGCCCGACGAAGGAATCAGTCTGCGATTCGAAGGCAAAATCCCCGGCGCCATGCGCATCGACTCGATCAAACTCGACTTCGACTACCTGGCCCGATTCGGAGGCGAGCCGATCGAAGCCTACGGCCCGCTGCTGCTCGACGCGATGCGCGGCGATCAGACGCTCTTCAAGCACCGGGATGAAGTGGAGGGGGCGTGGAGCGCCGTCATGCCGTTTCTCGATCCGGACCTGCGTCGGGACATCGCCGGAAACTACGCGCCCGGTTCCTGGGGCCCCCGGGAATCGGAAGATTTGCTGGCAAAATCGGGTTGTGCATGGCATAATCCAAGCGACGAGGAGACGCGCTAGACGAGCATGACCGACCGACGACCACCCGCGTATGAAGTGTCCATTCCTCCCCAGCCGCCGACCCTGCCGGGCGAAGTTGTCGTGGCGGACACGGTCGAGGAACTCGTCGAGCGCATGTCCAGCGACCTGCTCGGGCACAGCCTGAACTGCTGGCGGGCCTTCGGCGACTTTCACATGGCCGTGTCGGGCGGCTCCACGCCGGCGCCGTTCTACCGCCACCTCATGACCGACCCGATCTGCCGCGGCATTCCGTGGAAAAAGACGCATCTCTGGTGCGTCGATGAACGGCGCGTTTCCGTCACCGACGAAAACAGCAACTGGCGGATGATCGAAGACCACTTCGGCGCCCACTCGGGCATTCCCCGAGCACAGCAGCACCCGATGGACGCCCTGTCAGATCGCGTCGAGCACGAGTACGCCAAGGCCCTGCGGGCGGCGCTGGAGTGGCGCGAACGGGGGCAGGACCGGCTCGACTACGTACTTCTGGGGCTTGGCGCCGATGGCCACACCGCCAGCCTCTTCCCGCACAGCCCGGCGCTGAGCGAAGACGGCCGGCTCATCCGCATCAATTTCGGCCCGACCGTCGTGCCGCCCGATCGCGTCACCATGACGCTGGCGCTGATCAACAGCGCGCGGTTCGTCGCGGTGATGGTCACAGGTGAGGGCAAGGCAGAGATCATCCAAAGGCTCGCCGCCAATGCGCACGCGCGGATCGAGGACCTGCCGATCCGCGGGGTGCGGCCGCTCGGCGGCACGATGTGCTGGTATCTCGACCGCACGGCGTGCGGCGCCCGCGCCTGACTTGAACCTCTCGCAAGGCCGGTGTATTCTTGGGTAAGCAGCCGACCGAACAGCGGCTGATGCTGCAGATGTAGCTCAATTGGATAGAGCTCCTGACTACGGATCAGGGGGTTGGGGGTTCGAATCCTCCCATCTGCATTCACCTCACGCTCAGACCTGAGCGGCCACCGGTTCACACGACGCCAGTTCCCACGGCATCGCGGAGAATCGGTGCATCTCCGGCGCGGCGCCGGGGCCGACCTCAAGCCCGCGGGTCGGGACCCCGCGCTTCATCCTCTGCAAGCGCTGGTATCCGATCCCCAATAGAAAAGCCCGGGGCCGGGGCACAGTGGGTTGTTTGCCTCCCGGTGCTTATACTGCTTCCCGATTTCGAGTCCTAGGCGTCCCGGAACCGATTGGTGTCTACATGACCGAAAACCAGACCTGTGCTCCGCACACTGCAAGTCCCGCCGCGGCGGGCGCCTCGGTCTGCGGGATTGCGCCCATTCGCGAGATCCTCGAGCAGGTTCGGGTGTTGCTCACATCGATGACTGACGAGCAGTACGTCCGGTCGCCCGTGGGAGCTTTCCAGAGCAGCGTCGGAGGGCACATCCGCCACAGCCTCGATCACATCGGGGCCCTGCTCAGGGGATTCGAGAGCGGCGAGATCGATTACGAGGCCCGGGAGCGCGGCACGGCGGTCGAAAGCAGCCGCACCGCCGCACTCGATCGGATTGCATCGCTCGACGCGCATCTGGCGGGGCGTCTGAGCGAGGCGCCGGAGCGTCCGGTGCGGACGTGGCTCATGCTCCGCAGCGATTCGCCGCCGGTCGAACTGGTCTCGACGCTGGGCCGCGAAAGCGCCTTCGTGCTCAGCCACACGATCCACCACAACGCCATGGTCGCCGCGATGCTGCGCATCATGCAAGTCGAGATGCCTGAGCGCTTCGGCTACGCGCCTGGCACCATCGCCCATCTCAAACGCCAGTCATGTGCACGGTGACGATCATCCCGCTTGTCGGCCCGGACGGCGAGCGGATCGGGCTGCGACTGGCGACCAGCCGAGACGAATCCCGCCAACGACCGCCGGCCCTGCCACCGCGCGTGCACCGGGCCGGCAAGCACGATTCGATCTGGCCCAGCGATCCTGTCGGCGGCGGCACCTGGGTGGGGGTGAATCAGTCGGGGCTGGTCGCCACGCTGCTGAACCGCAACGACGGCTCCCCGCCGTCCACCCACCCCTCGCCGCGCAGCCGCGGAGAGATCATCCCGGAGATTCTTGCGCAGACGTCCGTCTCCGGCGCCGCGGAGGTCGTCGCAGCGCTCGATGCGCGGCAGTACCTGCCCTTCACGCTTGTGGTAACAGATGGCCAGAACCTGCTGCGCGCGGCTGCGGGCGCTTCGGAGGTTGATGTCGCATCGCAGCAGCTTGAGTTACAGCCGGCAATGTTCACCTCCTCCGGGCTTGGAGATGCGCTCGTGGAGGCGCCTCGGCGCCGGTTGTTTGATGGGTGGTTTGGCAATCAGCCATCGGAGTGGCCGCAGCGGCAGGCTTCGTTTCACCGCCACCGCTGGCCCGATCGGCCGCATCTGAGCGTGTGCATGAGCCGCGCCGACGCCAGGACCGTCAGCCTCACGGTTGTGGATGCGATCGCTGCGCAAATGCGAATGTCTTACTGGGGAGATTCGCCGGATGCGTGCGGCGACCCGGTCGTGGTTGAACTGCCCCGCAGTGGAGCGCCTCGCTGATGACTGCGTCCGAGGGGCAGACCGCACCGCGCACTCGGCGCTGGTTGCCCGCCTGGAGATGGTGGCAGTGGTGGCTGCTGCTGCTCGCGCTCTCGCTGGTTGTTCAGCTTTTCTGGCCCCGCGGCGAATCGCTCGCGCCTGATCAATCCAAGGTGGTGGTTCCTGCGGTGCGCGATGGTCGCCCGCTGGAAGAAAAGGCGATTTCGCTGGCCTACCGCCAGCAGGGGCAGGGCGAAGTCGTCGTGCTCATTCACGGCAGTCCGGGCTCCGGCGACAACTTTCACCTGCTGGCGCCGATGCTCGCTGAGCACTTCCGCGTGATTACGGTCGATCTGCCCGGCTTTGGCGCCTCCACGCGTCTGGTTCCGGACTACAGCCACCAAGCGCATGCGCGCTACGTGCTGGAGCTGCTCGATTCGCTCGATGTAGATAGGGCACACGTTCTCGGCTACTCGATGGGCAGCGGAGTGGCGCTCCGCATGGCCGAACTCGAGCCACAGCGCGTGAGCAGTCTCATCTTCTACGGCGGCGTTGGCATCGCGGAGGGCGAAGGGTCGGGTGATCCGGGCTTTGAGCGGCTCAAGAACTACCTCGGCTATGGCCTGCTCGTCATCGCGCCCGAATTCGTGCCGCACTTCGGGCTGCTTGGACCGCGGGCTGCCCGCCACGCATTCATGCGCAACTTCCTCGACACCGACTTTCGCCCCTTGCGCGGCGTGCTCGAGCGCTGGCGCAAGCCGCTGCTCATCCTGCACGGGCGTCGCGACCCCCTTGTCCCGGCGTGGGTCGCCGAGCAACATCACGAGATCGTGCCGCAGAGCGAACTGGTGATGTTCGATGATTCGCACTTCATGGTGTTCAGCGAGGCCAAGTCGCAGCAACTCGCCGATGAAATCATCCCGTTCGTCCAGCGCGCCTCCGATCCGGCCATAGTGCCGGCTCGCCGCACCGTCGATTACTCAGGCGGCGAGAGAGAGAAGGCGATTCTTCCCGTCGAACTGAATCTCAGCCGCGACATGGGGCCGTGGGCCACAATGGGCGCCATCATCGTCGGCACGTTTATCCTCGAAGATCCGACGTCGGTGGGGGTCGGCTTGCTCATCCGCGATGGGCAGCTCGATCCACTCGTCGGTGTGCTGGCCGTGTTCCTGGGAATCTTCATCGGCGATCTCGGGCTCTACCTCATCGGTGCGATCGTCGGCCGGCCCGCGCTGCGCTGGCGGCCCATCGCGCGGCGGCTGCCGGCGCACCACATCGATGTGCTCAGCCGCTGGTTCGACAAGCACGGCTGGTCGGCCGTGCTCGCCAGCCGCTTTGTGCCGGGCACGCGCGTACCGCTCTATGTCGCCGCGGGCGTGCTGGGCACGAAGCGCCGCCGCTTTGCACTCTGGACGTTCGGCGCCGTGGCGATCTGGACGCCCGTCATCATTTCGATCGTCGTCTTCTTCGGGAAGAGCACGACCTCCACCGTCCAGCGCATTCTTGGCGACGGCTGGATCGCCATCGTCGTCGTCGTGCTGCTTCTGCTGGTCGTTCTGCGGACCTTTGCGATGTTGACCAGCCGGCGCGGCAGGCAGCGGCTCATTGTGCTGGTGTCGCGACTGTGGCGCTGGGAGTTCTGGCCGGTGAGCGTCTTTTACCTGCCGCTCGTGCCGGTCGTCGCCTGGCAGGCGCTGCGCCGCCGCAGCCTCATGGCGTTTACCGCGGCTAATCCGGCGATCCCCCACGGCGGCGTGGTCGGCGAATCAAAGCACGCCATCCTCTCCGCACTGCCCGCCGAGCGCATCGTGCCCAGCGCGCTCGTTGCGGCCAGCGAGCCCGACCGCACCCTGGCACTGAAACGGATCCTCGAAGAGCGCGGCTGGTCGTTCCCGCTTGTGCTGAAGCCCGATGTGGGCGAGCGCGGTCAGGGCCTGAAATTGGTCCGCAACTGGGAGCAGGCGCAGGGCTACTTCGCGAAGTTCGCCGGCGACGTGCTCGCGCAGACCTACGACCCTGGACCCCTCGAAGCAGGCATTTTCTACTACCGATTGCCCGGCGAAGCGCGCGGCCGCATCTTCTCGATCACAGACAAGCAGTTTCCCGTACTTACCGGCGACGGAAAATCCACCTTCGAGGACCTCATCTGGGCGCACCGCCGCTACCGCATGCAGGCGTGGACGTTTCTGCACCGCTACGACGAGCAGATTGATCGCGTGCTGGCCCCGGGGGAACAGATGACGCTGGCCGTCTCGGGCAATCACTGCCAAGGCACCATGTTCCGCGAAGGCAGACATCTCTGGTCGCCTGAACTCGAATCCGCGATCGATGAAGTCGCGAGATCCTTCGATGGGTACTACTTCGGCCGATTCGACGTGCGCTACAGCGACGTCGACTCCTTCCGCGCCGGCCACGGTTTCCGGATCGTGGAGCTCAACGGCGTGCTCTCCGAGTCGTCGAACATCTACGACCCGCAGCACTCGCTGCTGTTCGCCTGGCGCACGTTGGCGAAGCAATGGGCGCTCGCCTACGAGATCGGCAGCCGCAACGCGCAGGCCGGCGCGCCCGTCACGCCTCTGCGAACGCTCGTGCGCGCCATCCGGTCGCACCGCGTGGACCGGCGCGTCGATGCGCTGGCGGATTGAATGCGGTCGTCACGCCAGGGCGGCCTGTGCCCCCAAGTAGCGCTCCAGGCCTTCGACGCCCAGGAATCGCCGCATGATGCGCCGGTCGATCTTGAGCACATCGACGAACATGAGCCCGTCGATGACGTTCCCGAACTGTGAATCGACGTTGAACCCCAGCAGCGCCGCGTTGAGTCCGAGGTACTGCCGCAGCAGCACGGGCATGGGCTTGCCGTCCGCCTCCAGTTCGCGCACGAGCGAGTCCACTTCGTCGAGATCGCTTACGACGGTGCTCATTCGCTGCGTTTCCCACTCGCGCGGCGGCATCTGGCGGGGCGGGTTGCGCGGCTTGATAAGGTCGCCCAGCTGCGGCAGGTATTTGTGCATACGAAGAAACGCCATGAGCAGCAGCCGCGACATTGTCGAGTATTCGGCGCTGATGCTTACCGGCCCGATCAGTCCCGTGTAGCGCGGATTGCGAATCAAAAACTGGCCGATGCCTTTCCAGAGCAGCATGAGCGGCGCCGTCGCCCGCTGCGCCTCGGGATGGATGAAGGAGCGGCCGAGTTCGACGCACGGATCGATCTGTTCGAGCAATCGCCGGCCGAAGCGGAACAGCGTGTGGGTGTACAGCCCTTCGATGCCGTGCACCGGGACGATCTGGTCCGTCAGGCCGACGCGGTACGCCCCGAGAATTCGGCTGCGCGCCTGATCCCAGACAAAGAGGTGCAGGTAGTGCCGGTCAAATCGATCAAGGTCAGTCGGGCGTCCTGTTCCTTCGCCGACGGCGCGGAAGGCGATCTCGCGCAGCCGCCCGATTTCCTGAAGGCAGTGGGGGATCATCTCCGCCGGCGCGCAGTACACTCGCAATTGGTCCTGCAAGACGAGTTCATGCTCGCCGCTCAGCGCTGCCACGTCCTCTGCGAGTCGTTCAGGCGGCGCCGGCTCAACGATCGGCGCGTGACTCACCGCACCCGGCCGGGCCGCGTCCGTCCGTGCGGCCGCCTTGCCCTCCTGCTGGCCGAGCAGGCTGACGCGCAGGCGCAGATATTCGGTGATGGACTCGGGACTGCCGTGCCGCTTGATCTGCTCGAAGGGGATGAGTTTGCCGATGCGCACCTGCAGGGCCCGTCCCCGGCGGCGGAGCATCTCGGTGGGCAGCATGAGGGTGCGCAGCCGCGGATGCACGACGCCTGCGGCGTGAAACAGCGTACTGTTGCGGCCCTCGAAGTGGATCGGCACGACCGGCGCTCCGGTCTTGAGGATCATGCGGGCGATCGAATCGTTCCACTGCGGCTCGACGATGCGGCGCTGTCGGAGCTGGAACGACGCGACTTCGCCGGATGGAAATGACGCGAGCATGTGCCCGTCGCGCAGCCACTGCATCGCCTGGCGCATGGTGGCGAGGTTGCGCCGCACGGCTGCCTCGCCGCCGAACGGATCGACGAACAGGTAGATCTCGCGCAGATCGGGGATGATCGACATCATGTAATTGCCGATCATGCGCGAGTCGGCTCGAACGCGGCGCATGATGGCCAGCATGGCCAGCCCGTCGATGCCGCCGATGGGGTGATTGGCGATGAGCACCACCGGGCCGGTCGCGGGGATGCGGCTCAGGTCGCCCAGCGTGAATTGCAGTTCGACTCCGAGCGCATCGAGCGTGCGGTCACTGAAGTGCCGGTCGTCGGTTGTGGAGTGAATCTCACGATAAATGCGATTCATCGCGGGGAAGCGCAGCACGGCTTCGAGTACGGGGCGAACGCCGCGCACCAGCGGACCGCGCTGCTCCAGCGAGAGGCGGAACGGATTGAGATCGGCAGGCGCGTGAGACACGGCGATCCTTGCACCGGTGAACGGCGAGACTCATTTCTCACTCTGACGGCAGCCTCGCCCAGCGGCGGTAGTATAAGCGGCAGTCCGGCTGGCCACGAGTCCGGCCGGCTGCTCGAACCATTGGGAGTTCAGCCCCGCATCTTGCCACGCCGCCGATCCAAGGAGAAACGGATGTCGCGTATGATCTTCGTCGCCCTCGCACTCACCTCCGGCCTGAGCCTCACCGGCTGCGCGGCGGCCGCGCCGACCGGTGCCGGCGGCGATGCGTCGGCCTCGACGGTCCAGCCCGCCGGGCAGCCGGCCCAAGGAAATGTCGATCTGCCTCGGTTTCCCTCCATCAGCCCCGACGGGTCCACCATCGTCTTCTCCTGGCGGGGTGACCTCTGGAGCGTGGCGAGCGAGGGCGGCCATGCCACCCGCCTTACGGCGCATCCCGCCGACGAGTGGCTTTCGGCGTGGAGCCGCGATGGCCGGCGCATTGCGTTCAACTCCACGCGGGCCGGCGGCAACAACATTTTCACCATGAACCGCGACGGCACGGACGTCCGGCAGGTCACCCAGATCGACCAGACCGTCGCGCTGTCGGGCTACGGCCTCGGCCCCGATGGCCGCGAAGTGCTCACCGGCTGGGCGCGCCTCGAAGGGGATGTCTACCGGGCCGCCCGGCCGTACATGATCTCTCCAGACGGCGGCGATCTCGTTCGACTCCACGGCGCGTTCGGCGAGTACCCCGCCGTGAGCCCGGACGGCTCGAAAGTCCTTTTCACGCGCGGTGGCTCTTCATGGTCGCGGCGCCACTACATGGGGCCCGATGACCGGGATGTGTGGCTCTACGACCGAGGCGATGAGTCGTTCAAGCAACTGACGCAGTGGGAAGGCAACGACGGCCGCGCGCAATGGGTCGATGACTCGACCATCATCTACATGTCCGATCGCAAAGACGGCGTCGTCAACCTCTACCGAATGGATCTTCAGCGCGGCGAGCAGGCGGTGGCGCAACTCACGCACTTCGATGAAAATGACGTGCAGGAGTTCGACGTGTCGGTGGATGCGAGTACAGCCGTACTGTCGGTTTGGGACACGCTGTACATACTCGATCTCGCGCGGCAAAGCGCGCGCCCCGCGCCGCTGACGATCACCGCCAACGAGGATGAGCGCGACAACTTCGAGATTCACCCGATCAACCGCGAGGTGTCCGAAGCAGCGCTGAGCCCGGACGGGCAGGTCATGGCGTTCGTCGCGTACGGCGAGGTCTATCTACGCAACGTCGAGGACAAGAGCCCCACGCAGCGCATTACCGACTCACACGCGCGCGAGAAGAACATCGCCTGGTCGCCAGACGGCGTGCGCCTGTACTTCACGAGCGACGAAGATGGAACCGACTCGATCTACATGGCCACCGTCGATCTGACGCGCGGCGAAATCATCGAGGCGTTCAAGAAGGCGACCCAGCCGCCCGAGGCCGAGCCGGCCGAGGAGCCTGCCGCCGAAGAGCCTGAGGCCGAAGAGCCCGCTCAGGAAGATGAACCTGCGGCCGAGACGACGCCCGAGACTGAGCCGCCGGATGCACCCCCGGCCGAGCCGGCGCCGGCCGGAGCCGATGAGCCCGCGGACGATGAACCGGAGCAGGACGAGAAGGTCAAGGACGAGAAGGAAGAGGAGAAGGTCCCGCCGCAATTCGATCCGAAGCGCTGGCACGATGCCGTCAAGTTCACGATCACGCCCGTCGTGGCGACGATTGAGCACAACGATCGCCAGCCGATTCCATCGCCCGACGGCCGAAGCCTGCTCTTTCGGCGTGGTCGCGGGGATCTCATGCTGCGCGACCTTTTCACGGGCGAAGATCGCCTGATTGCCGCCGGGTGGGATACGGGCATCGAGGCGCGGTGGAGTTACGACAGCCGCTACGTCGCCTACCAGCAGGAGGACATGGACTTCAACGCCGACATCTGGATCGCTCCCGCCGATGGCTCGGCGCCGGCCGCGAACGTCACGCGCCATCCCGACAATGACTCCAGCCCGCGCTGGTCCGCCGACGGCCGCATTCTGTCATTCGTCTCCGAGCGCCTCAACGAGGAGACAGATGTCTGGATGGTCTACCTCGACAAGGACATCGAGTCGTACACGCCCAAGGAACTGCAGAAGTACTACGACGACGCAGCCAAGGAGGCCAAAAAGCGCAAGCCGATCAAACCAGTGCGATTCGACGAGCCCGCCCCGGAGGTCAAACCGTCGGAAGCGGACCCGCTCGATCTGGAGGACGCCTACCTCCGCCTGCGCCGCGTCACGAGCATGTCAGGCTCGGAAGGCAACCTCGAAATGACGCCGGCCGGCGATTACTACATCTTCTCGGGCCGCACGGATGAGTCGGGCCTGTTCTCCGTCAAATGGGATGGCAGCGATCTCAAGCGAATCACCGGGTTCGCTTCGGTTCAACATCTCAATACCGCCGGCGACAAGATCGTCATCATTTCCGGCGGTCGCGGGGCGACCATTCCTGTCACCGGCGGAAAGACGGAAACCATCGACATTGACCACACCATGCGGATCGACCTCCAGGCACAGGCCAGCCAGAAGTTCCTGGAGGCGGCCCGGATCCTCGGGGAGATGTTCTACCACCCCACGATGAAAGGTCTCGACTGGCCGGCACTGACGGACAAGTACCACGCGCTGGCGCGGCGGACGCGAACCGCTGATGAGTTCAACGACGTCGCCGCTCGGTTCATCGGCGAACTCAACGGCTCGCACCTGGGCATCTACGCGCGCGGCGAATCACCTTCGAACAATCAGCCCATGGGACGGCTGGGAATTGACGCCGTGCGCGAGGGCGATGCCTACCGCGTGACTGACATCGTCGCC
This sequence comes from Phycisphaerales bacterium, assembly GCA_020852515.1. NCBI lineage: Bacteria > Pseudomonadati > Planctomycetota > Phycisphaerae > Phycisphaerales > Phycisphaerales bacterium. The sequence goes on along the minus strand of JADZAS010000016.1, from coordinate 13,936 downwards.
CTGGGCCCGGCAGCGACCGGCCAGATGAGACTGCAGGTCGGCGATCTCATCACCGCCATCGATCTCCAACCGTTCGAGCCAACGGACACGATTGAATCGCGCCTCACCGGCCGCGTAGGACAGGAGACCATCGTCTCGATCGTCCGCACGAACGAGGACGGCACGACCATGCCGCTGGATGTACTCATGACCCCGATCAGCGGCGGAGCCGAGCGAGGCCTGCGCTACGACGACTGGCGCATCCGCAACGCCAGAAAGGTGGAAGAGTGGTCCGACGGGCAGATCGGCTACATCCACATCGAGGGCATGAACCAGCCGTCGCTGGACATCTTCGAGCGCGATCTCTACGCCGCGGCGCATGACCGCAAGGCGCTCATCATTGATGTCCGCAACAACGGTGGGGGATGGACGACCGACCGGCTCCTCGCCTCAATCGCCTATCCGCAGCACGCCTACACCATTCCGCGCGGCGCTGACCCCGACGCCACCGGGCACTATCCGCAGGATCGCCTCTTCATCCAGCGCTACAACCTGCCCATCAACATGCTCTGTAATGAGAAGAGCTTTTCCAACGCGGAGATCATCTCGCACGCATTCAAGACCATCGGACGCGGGAAACTCGTGGGCCAGGAAACCTACGGCGGCGTGATCAGCACCGGCGGGACCAATCTCATCGACGGGACGCTGGTCCGGCTCCCGTTCCGCGGCTGGTACCTCCTGGATGGCACCGACATGGAAAACCACGGCGCCGTGCCCGACATCCTCGTGCCGCAAACGCCCGAGGCGGAATCGGCCAACGAAGATGAACAGTTGCGCGCCGCGGTGGATGACCTGCTGTCGAGAATTCAGTGAAGCGGCGAGGCGGGATATCCCGGGCGTGAATCAGCTGCAGCGCGATCGACGTCGCGCTGCAGCAGCGCCGATCCCAGCCAGCACCAGCAGCGATCCCGGCGTGGGAACGTAGTCGATCTGCATGTCTTCGTACCAGAGGAAGCCATTGAGCACGCCGCGGCCGGTAACGACGATGCGGTGGATCGGTACATCCGATTCCCAGCCGTTCCAGGTCCAGCCAGACTGCTGGAACGGGATCGTGGCGTTTCGTTCGCCCAGCAGCAGATCCTGCGCATCGTAGAACGCGATGGTGGCATCACTGACGCCGCTGTTGTTCTCCCACCAGCCGCCGAACCGCGTGACGGGCACGTCGAATTCCCACTGGCCGATTCCCAGTTGGCCCATCATCATACCCGAGCGCGGATAGACCCACTTGCCCGAGAACTGCGAGCCCCATTCGACCTTGATCGCGCCGCCCTGAGTCATGTTGCGGATGACCCCCAGGCCGCCGAAAACCGGCAACACCTGTTCGGCCATGGTGTTGTTGTACTGGTTGAATGTGTCGGCGGCCATCCCCGTAAAGGGCCCGATGGCGATGACGTCCCCGCGGCTCGACCCACTCAGGGCCAGTCCGGTGCAGAGCGCGATCCATATCGTGCAACTCTGTCGTTTCATGTGCCTCTCCTCTTGTGGCCCCCTGGTTTCGGTTCTTCTCACCGGATGGGATTGACGTTGTGGCCTTGCAGATATCGCACGGAATGAGCGGTCATTTCTTCTGCCTCTCCCTGGGGCCCGTATCATTCCGGAGAACCTGTCCGAAGGAGGCTTCTCATGACCAAACATCGAAAGTGGTGTGTTGCGCTCTCCGCGATCTTGGCTTCGGCGCTGCTCGGCGCTTCGGGCGCGAGACCCGGCGATGACGACGGCTGGACCAGGGACTTTCCCGCCGAGCCCGGCGAACTTGTGGCAACCGGCCGCAATCCCTATTTCATCCTCGAGCCCGGCTACCAGCTCGTCTTCGAAGGCGGTGACGAGCGGCTCGTCATTACCGTGCTCGATGAGACGCGCATCATCGACGGCGTGGAGACGCGCATCGTCGAAGAACGCGAGACCAAAAGCGGCCAACTCATCGAGGTCTCGCGCAACTTCTTCGCCATCTCGAAGCGCACCAATAGCGTGTTCTACTTCGGCGAAGAAGTCGATCTCTATCGCGACGGGCAGATCAGCGGCCACGAAGGCGCCTGGATCTCCGGCCGCGACGGCGCGAAGTACGGTCTCATGATGCCCGGCCAGATCCTGCTCGGCGGCCGATACTACCAGGAGATCGCGCCCGAAGTCGCCATGGATCGCGCGGAGATCATCAACACGTCCTCGACGATCAAGTGCCAGGCGGGTCAGTTTGCCCAGTGCCTCAAGGTGGAGGAGACCACTCCGCTCGAGCCTGACGAGAAGGAGTACAAGTACTACGCCGCAGGCATCGGCCTCGTGCAGGACGGCTCGGTCAAGCTGGTCAGGTACGGCAAAGCAGACCTGCCTGAGCCGTGAATCGGGATTTCAGGACTGGCTGCAAGAACCGATTCCCGGCCGCACATTCGGCTGTGAGCGCCGCGTCCGGCGCTGATCGAGTGAAGTCCCATTCTGATTCCCGGCCGAAGGAGAGAACCGTGCGCCCCAGCATTCGCCCGAGTCGAGTTTGCCGCGTCCATACTCTCGCGCCGCTCACGGCGTGCATCCTGGTGGCGCCCGCATGGGCCGGCGGCTTTGCCGGGTTCACGAGTCCGGCTCGTATCCCGGCCGGTCTCCAGCCCTCCGACGTGCAGGTCGCCGATGTAAACGGGGATCAGTTCGCCGACATACTCGTGCTCAACCAGTCGCAGTCCACGCTTACGGTGCTGCTCGGCCGCGGCGATGGGACCTTCTATCGCCAGCCGGCTGTTGCGACGGCCGCCTTGCCCACCGCCATGGCCATCGGTGACTTCACAGATGACCAGCGCCCCGATGTCGCCGTGCTCAGCGGCGCTGGCGCCACGCTCGCCGTTCACGTCAACGACGGCTCGGGCGGTTTGGGCGTCGCGCAGACGCTCAACATCGGCGTCGTCGGCGAGGGCATCGTTTCCGCCTACTTCGACGGCGATCCATGCGCGGATCTCGTCATAGCGCATCGTTCCGCCAACCGCCTCACTCACCTGCGCAGTCTCGGGAACGGCTCGTTCGAAGTCGCAGCCACGTTCAACACGCCGCATGCGCCATGGTCGATCGAAACGGCTGATGTGAACGGCGATTCGCGGCCCGACCTCGGCGTCGGCCTTCTCCCCGGCGGCCAGGGCAACGCCATTCGCATCCTGCTCAATGACGGCAACGGCGGCTTCCTCGCCCCCATCGACACACCCATCGCGCGGCAGCCCGTCGATCTCACCTTCGGCGACTTCAATCGCGATCACCTGCCCGACTGCGCGACGATCGACACGAGCGCCGGCGTGGCCACTATCCTGCGAGGCGACGGGACCGGTGCGTTCGCTTCGCCGCAGTCCTATCCATTCAATGGCCAGCCGGAGGAGGTCGAAGCGTTCGACGTGAATGACGACGGCGTGGATGACGTCGTCGCCGCGCACAGTTACTTCCATCGCGTGACGACTCTCGTGGCCACCGGCGACGGGCAGTTCTTCTTCCCCGTCTGGCAGGATGTCTTCGCCCAGGCCCACGACCTCGCGCACGGCGACTTCGATGGCGACGGGTTCAACGACATCGTCGTCGGCCACACGCTTACGGGCATCGACATTGTCTCCATCCTGCTCAACCGGTCCATCCCAGGCGATCCTGCAACACTGGAGGAGGTGCTCGCAGCCGCCGGCCGCATCGAGATCGGCGGCGTGGCTGATATCGAACACTCTGAAAACGCCTATCTGCAGGCGGCTCACACCTTCGGCACCGTTCGCGCTCCCGGCGTGATCGATCTTCATGTTGCCGCCCGCACCGACGTTGCCTCGCCGGCGCTGCTCAACATCACCCTCGAAGCACAGATCACGCAGGACCTCGGCGTCGAGGAGCTGCGACTCTTCAACTGGCAGACCCGGTCGTTTGACGCCATCATGGAGAACAAGACCGGCCTGGCAGACCGATTCAACCGCGCTCTGGGCGTCGATGCGCAGCCGTACGTCGGACCCAAGGGTCAGACCATCGCCTCGCTCCGGTACAGCACCGACATGAGGACTCAGTTCGGCCGCTTTGCCGCGCTCGTGGATTGGGTGGAAATCGCCGTCGAGTGAGCAGCACTCACTCGCGCCACGCTGACTGCGCCGGATCGACTTGCCACTGCTGATCGAAGAAGCCGGCGCCGATCACGCCTCCAATCCCATCGGTGAGCACCTCAGGGCTCGCGATGTACCAGTCCGGATAGTGCACGCCCGAGACGAAGTAGGTGAAGCGATCGGTGAGCCGGCCGCCCGGCAGGCCCGTGCCGCTGACCGCCGCCACGAGCGAATCCTGATCCTCGCTGTTCGGATACGTGAACACGCACGCCAGGTCGTCGCCCTTGAGCGTGCGATCGCCGCAGGTGAGTTCGTCGCGCCGCACCTGTATGGGCGAGTCGGCAAGCACCTTTGACCAGGCGAGATTCGTGTCGGCATTGCCGTAGAGAATCACGTTTCGCCCCCCGAACGCGCCGAGGTTGTATTCGACGTCGGAGATCACATCGACCGAGCCGTTGCCGCGGTAGAACCACGTCTCGGCATCGCAGCGCGCCTTACTCAGGTTCCACAGCGCTTCGGCGCCGCTGCCGCGCGTGCCGTAGACGAACACCATGCGGTTGCGGAACGCGTCTTTGAACGGCCCGCTTCGCCCGATGCGCTTCTCCTCGGCCTGCGGACCGCGACAGCGCGCCCAGCCGCCGTCTTCGCGCACCAAGTGAATCAGGCCATCCTCGCTGGCGGCAAGGTCGCACTCGATATCGCTGCCGTCGAGCGAGATCACGACCGACGTCGTTTCCTCGGACTCGCCGAAGGCCTCTCTCAGCAGCGGCACATCAAACGCGATTCGTCGCACGTTGACGGTGCTGCCGGTGATGTGCCGCGAGCCGAGCACGAGATTCACATCGACGCTGCTGGCGATCAGCGAGCGCTCCTGCTGTTCGATGATCACCCACTGACTGCGCGATGAGATCGATGGGTTGGCGGTGATGAACTGCACGTGCCGGACGTGCTGCGGCGAGGTCCGCACGTGATTGCGAAAGAAGTCGAACATCGGCGGCCAGTCCACGCATGGGCTGCCCCACCAGTGGCCGGCGCCCGCCCGCTCGTAGTAGGCGAAGTCGGCGTGGTAGCTCGCCAGGTGCGAGCGCATCTGCCGCGCCTGCTCGACGGGCACGTTGTCATCCGCGTCGCCGTGCAGGACGTACACGCCCAGCTGCCGGTAGTTGGGCGAGAGAGCGAGCGTGTCGCTGGGCAGCGCCGCCCGAGCCATGATGGCGCCGATCGGATCCGCTGCATCAAACTCGCTGGCGCCGGTGTAGGACCAGAAGCTGACCCAACCGGCGCTGGGCCCGATGGCGGCGAATCGATTCGGAAACTGCGCGCCGACCTGCCACGTGCCGTGCCCGCCCATCGAATGGCCCGTGAGATAGACCCGGTCGGGATCGGGGCGGAAGATGCGCACCGCCTCATCGAGCACTTCCATGGCGTCGAGCCGGCCCCAGTCTTCCCAGTCAAAGCCGAACTGCCGCCGGTTCGTCGGGGCCACGACGGTTCCCCAGTCCTTGGCCGCATACGAACCAGACTGGCTCGGCGCGTGCACGCCGGCTCCGTGCAGCGTCAGAAACAGCGCCTGACCTTCGCCGGGCGTGCTGCTCGGCTGCACCGAATACATCTGCACGCTACCGTCAATGTCACTGGTGAAGGTGCGGAGGTGGTGCTCGCCCGCGTTGCGCACGTTGAGCGAGACCATCGCCGGTTCGACGGCGCTGTACCCCGCGCCTCGATCGCGCTGATGAATCGCACGCATCGTGTACTCGATCTTTTCAGCGCTTGCGGGCAAGTCGGGCGCATCAAACGCAACAGCGACCTTGCGCATGCTCAGTGGCGCGATCGTGCCGATCGCCTGGTGCGAAACGACACTGCCTTGTGCGAGTGCGATGTCACCCGCCCACGACTGATTCGTCGCGTTTACGAGCACGACGCCGCCCTCTAGCGACCGCCTCGCATCGCCGCGCAACACATCCGGCAGCGTCGCATCGCGCAGATCAAAGAACACCTCGCCCTTGGGCGTGCTCAGGCTCGCCCGCATTCGCCCGCGTGAGCAGTAGAACAGCAGTTCGTTCTCGCCCGCGTGCAGCGACACCGGCAGCGAGAGGTTGCCGTATTGATACGGATCGCCCGTGCGCATCAGGCCGTTGACGTAGACGAGGCTGTGCCCGCTGGCGTCGAGCATCATGATGGCGTCGGCGTCGAGTTGCACGGTCCACGAGATGTAGCCCTGGTGGATGATCCAGCCCGCGGCGTCCGCCTGCTGCTTAGCCCACGTCGCCTCGCCGCCGTCGGGCTTGCGGACCTTGCCGCCTGCGCGAGGCGGCGTCCACGAGCCTTCCACGATCATCTTCTCGATCGCATCCGTATGGATCGGGCTGCGCTGGGCCACGCCGACCGGTTCGATGACGAGTGCTTCATTGAGTGCGATCGGCTCATCGCCGGCCGGCTGGGCCGTTGCCGCCGGGCCGCAGAGCCACGCCGCCGCCAGCGCCAGAGTCAGGCTGATCCACCGCTGCGTTCGCAAATGAGAGTCATTCATGCCGATGGTGCTCCGGCGCCTGGCCTTCGGCCGGAGGGCAATCGGGGTAACTGGCACTCGTTTGAACCGGTCGCCTCGATCGTTGAGCGGTACGTGGACGCGTTCGGGGCGTCAATGCCGCCGCATCTACTCCAATTGGCCGCAATCGCCCGCAAATCGGCCTGATTCTGCGGGAATTTTGAGGCGATAGTGTCCCGGTGCTGGCCTCGTCTTTGGTGTCGAAAGGTCGCGTTCGCCGCTACGTCTTGGTCGCGCTCGGCCGCCCCTTCGGTGCATTCAGCCGGTGTCTCCCGCCGCGGTGCCACCGTCTGGCACCCGCAAGGAGCTGAATGAGTGGTCATCGCGGTGCTGGATGACCCCGGTGTCATCCGCTTCTGTCCCCAGGGACATGAAAGCTGGCCGTGGCCCGTTGGCCATCGCCCCCCCCGACTCAATCAGCCGTTGACCCGCCCGCCAGGGTTTCATACCTGGCTCGCTAGCAACACCGGTCAGGCAGCGGCGGGCTGGCCGACAGTCCCGTGACCCACTCCGCCGGTTTCGGACTCAAGACTGCGTACAAGCGGTACCGCTTTGATTCTCGTGTGAACTGGGCTCCCGCGTCGAGCGCAACCTGCGGATGCGGCGGCCAGAACAACGAGCTACAGAAGGGCCAATGGCTAGTGCAGGGCGATCCGTACAGCGGTCATCGCCTATCCCGAATTGCCGGGCCCGAACCACCTGGCGAATGCCACTGCGAGTTATCTGCGAAGGATCGCGTCGCCCGCCGGTGCGGGATCGACGTACCAGAACTGCTGCGAACTCACTTCCCGAGCGACTGCGAGGAATCACTACTTATGGCTGGTGGACCCTTGCGAGGCCCTTGGGGTTGGGATAGGCTTCAACATGAACGTTGGGGACTTCATTCGACAACACTATCTACACTTCAACGCAGCATCGCTCGTTGCGGCGGCGGAGGCGTACAACACACATATTGAAGCGGGCGGTTCCATGGTGGTATGCCTCGCCGGCGCCATGAGCACTGCCGAGCTTGGACTGTCGCTCGCCGAGATGATTCGGGAGGGTAAGGTGCATGCGATCTCATGCACGGGCGCCAATCTTGAGGAGGACGTATTTGGTCTCGTAGCCAGGCGCTCGTACGCGGCCATACCGGATTGGCGAAACCTGTCGCGGGATCAAGAACAGAACCTGCACGATGAGCGCATGAATCGCGTGACGGACACATGTATTCCGGCAACGGCGATTACGCTGATTGAAGAGGCCATGTTTGAACAATGGGAATCAGCCGAACGAAGCAGCCAAGAGATTCGATGGTTCCCTCACGAGCCGTTGTATCGACTGCTGCGTTCGGGCACGCTCGCACGACACTACCAGATCGATCCCAAGAATTCCTGGCTCGTAGCCGCGGCGGAGGCCAATCTCCCTCTGATTGTGCCGGGCTGGGAGGACTCGACTCTCGGGAACAGCTACGCGGCGAAGTTGTTGGCGGGAGAACTCCGCTCGCCCCACCTAGTCAAGACAGGTATCGAGTACATGATCGAGTTTGCACGGTGGTATGCAGCGAGTGCAAGGCCCATCCATGTGCCGTCTCGCACCGAGTGTGATCGTGCCCGCACCCTCGGTTCCGTCGGCTTCTTCCAGATCGGCGGTGGGATCGCAGGCGACTTTCCGGTCTGCGTCGTACCGTTACTGCGGCAGTGCCTTCAGAGAACGGATACTCCACAATGGGGGTACTACTGTCAAGTCTCTGATGCGCCAACGAGTTACGGTGGATACTCGGGGGCGGTTCCGAATGAGAAGATAACATGGGGCAAGCTCTCTGCAGACACGCCGGCGTTTGTGGTGGAGAGCGATGCAACCATTGTGGTTCCGCTCATCTTTGCTAGCGTCCTTGGTTGGTAGATGCCTGTTGTCCTACACACAGTTGGGCCGTACGATCGCCCCACAGTCACATCCCCCTGGAGGGTTTTCAATGTCCACAGCACTTCTCGTGATCGACGCGCAGAAGATCTACGCGAATTCGGATTCGGACATGTACTGTCCGGATTCGAAAGCCACGCTGAAGAGGATCAATGAGTTGATCGAGACCTTTGAGCAACGTGGAGATCCAATTGTGCTGATCCGGCACGTCCACAAGGCCGACGGGTCGGACTTGGGCCGGCTCTTCGATTTCTCGGGAGAGGCCGAAGAGGAGTTCAATTTCGTAGAGGGGACCGAGGAAGTCGAGTATTCCGACGGGCTGGTGAGGCCACGCGGGGCCGTCGAGATTGTCAAGAATCGCTATTCCGCATTTGCCGGTACGCGGCTGGACCAGCAGCTTCGCAAGCGCGGCGTGGATCGAGTCGCGATCTGTGGGTTCATGACGAACTTCTGCTGCGAGTCCACCGCGCGCAGTGCTCACGACCTGGACTATTTCGTGGACTTTGTGCTGGATGCGACAGGGACGCCCGGCACCGACAACATGGACGAGAAGGAAATCCGGCAGGTGGTCGGCGAGCTTCTGGGTGCCGGGTTCGCGGTTGTCTACAAGACAAACAAGTACTGTGAGAAGATGTCCAAGCGACGCTAAGACACTCTCTCTAAGGCTGAGCATGCAGTTTGGACTGTCAGAATCCGTTCGTCACTGGGGTAGATACAGACCCGACACGATCGCCGTGTACAGTAACGGCGCCGGCATCTCCTACGCCGAGTTGAACACTCTCGTTGACGCGCTGTGCGCCCGCCTGCTCCATGACGGATTCCGCTCGGCCCGGGTTGCTGTGGCTATCAAGTCGAAAGTCCATACTCTGATCGCCTATCTTGCCGTCCTGCGTCTGGGGAGATCGATCGTCTTGCTGAACCCAGCCCTGAAGGATGAGGCGATCAGGACGAATCTTTTGGATACCGGCGCCGACGAACTGATCCACGACGGCGCGATGTCGCGGTGGAAGGACTTGTTTCCCAGTCCTCCGCGAGCGCTGGCAGTAGAAAGTGTTGACTGGTCCAAGTCGGTCGAGTATTCAGGCGCCGCGGAGGCGGACCCCCACGACGAGTGGGGAGTTCTGTTCTCCTCGGGTTCGACAGGCACGCCCAAGGGTGTCGAGCGCGACCAGTACTCAATGGTTACGGAGTTCATCGGTTGGTGTTTGGAGCTAGCGCTCTCGCGATGGACAACGTTTTACATCGGTCGGCCCGTATTCTACACTGGTGGTGTGGTGCTTGTAGGTTCTGTGCTGCTCGTGGGTGGCGCTGTGGTACTGAATGACTACTCCGACAACAATGACCCGTTCGCGGCGTGGAAGGACTACCAGGCATTCGCGCGATCTCGGCCCGTGGACTGGGCGTTCTTTGTTCCTGATCAGCTCCGGGCGTTCATGGAATACGCTGCCAACGGGATCGACGCAAGCGCTCGCGCGATCGTGGTGATGGGAGCCCCGATCACGGGCCACGAAAAACAGAAGGTCCGCCAAGTGCTGCGCTCGGAGGTGGTCGAATCGTGGGGCAATTCGGAGTCCCTCGGAACAATCACGGATCCAGAGGATTTGGATCGTCGCCCCGATGCGGTAGGGCGACCTTTCCTCACCGACGAAGTCGTAGTTGTGGACGACGACGGAAATTCGGTTCCGGCGAATACAATGGGTAGAATCGCCGGCGGCGAGGAGGCGGGGTTCCAGGGGTACTCCGGCCGCCCGGACGCAACCAAGCTGGTCAAGCAAAAGGCGCTCATAATTTCTGATGACGTCGGGTTCCTCGATGAGCAGGGATACCTATATGTGAGAGGGCGAGAGCAGGAGTCGTTCATCTGCGGGGGGAAGACCTTCTTTGTCGGGGAGTTGGAGCGGGGCCTTGCGAACACCGTCGGGGTGGCGGCCCTGGCGCTGGTGCCATTAGAAAGCGATACGGGCAACGCGAGACTTCTCGCTCTAATTGTTCCGAGGATCGGAGACGATCGCTCGCCCTCAACACTGCAGGCAGACCTTGACCGGCGACTCCCGCCCCCTGTGGCGCTAGACCGCGTGGCTGTGGTCGACCGGATCCCTCACACGCCGTCTGGGAAGGTGAACAGAGCAGAATGCCGCAAACGAGCTTTACTGTCGACCTAGCGGACTCGTGGCGGTCGCTAGCGAAGCGGGCGGCGGAGCGGTTCGGCACGCCCTGTTTTGTCTGTCGGCACCATCTGGTGGAGAAACAAGCCTCGCGACTGCAGGAATTGGCTCATGGGATCACGCTGCGGCAATGGCTGGCCGTGAAGTGCCATCCGGTGAGCGACGTTCTTCATGCGTGGAAGGCCGCAGGATACGGTGCCGAGGTAGTGAGCCCGTTCGAGCTCGAAGCGGCTCTGGAGACCGGGTATGCGCCCGAGCGGATACTCGTCAACGGTGTAGGAAAGCATGCCTGGCTACCAAGATACAACCTTCGTTCGCTACGAGTTCACTTCGATTCGATTGCCGAGATCAAGGCGCTGGGGGCCCATGCCGTGGCCAATGACTGGCAGCTGGGATTCCGGTATCACCCGATGGTTGAGTCTGACCCCGACGAACCGGAGTACGAGGACCAGTTCGGTTTCACCAATTCGGAGCTTGAGGCGGCGGCACCACTCATCCGACGATTGGGGCTTCGGCTGAGAGGCGTTCACTTTCACCTTCGGTCGAATGTAACGGAGGTGGCAGACTTTCGCCTTGCGATTGAAGAGTCCATCCGCGCTTGCTCCCATTTGGAAATGGACCCGGAATACGTCGACTGCGGAGGAGGCCTGCCGGCGGCGGGCGAGAGCCGATCTTCGTGGGCCCAAGGGCTCGCGCCCTTCGACCTCGACGGCTACGGCCAGTTGCTCCGAACCATTCCCGGATTGCGGCCTTCGATTCGGGAAGTTTGGGTGGAAAACGGTCGCTTCATCAGCTCCTCGTCGGCTGTGCTGGTTGTGCGGGTGCTGGACGTCAAAGAACGGGAGCGATCCAGGTATCTGATTTGCGATGGCGGACGGACTAACCATGCTTTGGTCTCAGACTGGCAGCAGCACCAAGTGCTCACGGTGGAGAACCGTCTGGGGCCGACCCATCTTACCACGATCTGTGGGCCGACATGCATGGCGTACGATCGTCTCGCCAGAATCGAATTGCCGAGGACGGTGCGTGCCGGCGACCTGCTGATCTGGATGAACGCTGGCGCGTACCACATCCCCTGGGAAAGCCGATTCTCCTTCGGGTTGGCCGCTGTTGTGACGGCCGATCAAGCGGGCGTCTTGCGCCTGGCGAGATCGCCAGAGTCGTTCACGCAGTGGTGGAGGATGTGGTCAAAGGAGCCAGGAGCGTGAAACGAGTAGCGCCCAAGTGGTGGATGCGGCTTGCGAGCGGATGGAAGGCCGGACTTGCGGTGCTGCTTCCCACGCTGGGCGTGTTCTTCGGCGCGCGAGCCAGCATCGCGGCCTACTACACAATCCCAGGCTCGGTCACGATAGCATCTGCTGTAGCAATCATTGTTCTTGCCTTCGTTGTAGCGTATTTGCGTGGGATCGTAAAGATGCTCCCCGATACGCTGATTGATGAGGTGGGCTCGGATGGTCCTTACCGGAGCGAATTAGCTACAACGGAGAGCCTCCGCGAGGCCTGCGAAATGACACGCCCATACTACGGGCGGGAGTACGTTGGCCATGAGCTTGCCGAGCAATGGCGTCTGGCGAATCCGCGTGTCTTTGAGTGCATCTTCAACGGCAAGGGCGAGTTATGCGCTTCGTTCGGAGTGCTGCCGCTCGAGGACGGCTTTACAAGGCTGTTTCTCGAAGGTCGGGTAGACGACCTCAAGCTCAAAGCATCGGACATACTGTCGGGAGAATCTGCCAAGAAATGCCCGCGTCTGTATATCAGTGGCGTCGTAGTGCGGGAGCCCGGAAAGTTCGCTGGCAGCAAGCGTGCTCGGGTCATGCTGTGGGTGATGCTCCAGCATGTGAAACGGGAGTACGGTCTGGGGCAGTCACGGGAGCTCTTTGCAATCGCCGTGACCAAGGAGTCAGCGAAGTTGATGTGCAACCTGAAGTTCCAGTTGATCGCTGACGGAAAGGCCCGAATCGATAAGTGTGCGTTGTACCAGTACAAGCTAACGTCAGAGACCTGGCAGAATCTCCTTTGCGAGGTTTGGGATTGCTCGGGCCTGTGCACGATCGACGTCGGTGGGAGTTGATCGCTTGAATCCGCCTACGTGCCTCTTCGGCGCGAGAGTTTGGGCGGCAGATTGTGATCTGCAACTACAAGAGAGGATCTACTAGGAACATACTTGGGAGCCAGGTAGTGCGGCCAACATCTTCGGCCCAACGAAGTCATCCGTGAGTGCGATCCGCCGGAATGCAAACGACTCCCGCGATGGGTCTTCGACCGCCTCGCGAAAGGGTTGCTCGTTAGTCTCGGTGATTGCGACGGTCGCGTTCAACGCGCTAGTCGAGGCGGCTCGCAAACACCGGCATCGGGAGGTCCAATCAATCGATAGTGACCGGGGAAAGGAACTCGAACAAACTCCACAATCCCTCGAAACCGTAGGTTCGCGAGGTCTCGCTTGGCAGTCTTGGCCGAGCATTGAAACTCTCGCTGTAGATCCGCTCGCTGCACTCGCTCCGTGTCGCGCAAGGCCGCCAGCACCCATTGCTGCCGTGCATTGAGGTCGTCCGCTTCGTCGTTAGCTTCAGCACGCAAACCGAGCAGTGACTCGACCCGCGCCGTCTCGTCGCTGCCTACGCCATTTGGGACCACCCCGCCATCGTTCCGCCGCACCTCAATCCACTCGCCTAAGCGATAGCCGCGCCCGCCACTCTGGATGACATCCTGATCGCGGCACTCGATGTTCAAGTGTTCGAGCAGTGCCGTCTCAATCCGCTTTCGCAGAGCACGAATGCACTGCGACACGGCATTTTGCCCAACACGGCGACCGAGCTTCGTCGCCAGTTGCTGCCCGCTCAGGGACCGGTACTTTCCCGCCTCGTTTTTCTCGGCGAGGATCTCGAGGATGCGCCAGGCATGACCGCGCGAGCCATTCTCGACAATCTGGATCCCGCACAGTTCCGCGCGGTGCTCGTGCAGGATAAGCAGCCCGCCAGAGAATGGGCGCGGCGGTCCTGCCGGCTTCGGCTCGACGAGCGACGGTATCGAGCGCCCATTGGGAATCTGCCGTTTCGCCACGGCTCCCCGAATAGCGGTATCCAGCTTGCCGCCATCGAAGGGCTTGTTGACGAAGTCTGTCGCACCGAGCTTCATCTGCTTCACCCCCAGATCGGGGCCGTCAGTCCCATGGGCGGTCATGACAATCACGGGCGTGTCCGCGGTCGCAGGCTGCCTGCGGATGTCCGCGAGCAGGTTTTCGCCGT